>NZ_JBFPKO010000005.1:0-420292 GCF_040948765.1 Paraburkholderia sp. BR10923
TCTCGAAACCCGCACCTTCGTCAGCTGCCATCGCCAGCGTCTGCTGCTTCATCCTGTTCTGCCTTCCTTATCCACTCCGCTCTATAACGCTCCGAGTAGCTATGCGGTGGACTTGATCAGCAATGCCTTAGGATCTTTGGAGATGCCAACACAGGTTTGCAGGGCGAGTTCGAGGGCGTGAACAACTTCAGACGGTCGAAGCTGCGTCGTGGTCTCAAACTTGGCGACTGTTGCGTGAGGACCGAGAGGGAAGCTGCGGTTTACGATTCGCGATTTGGCGATGACACTGTTTGGCACGACGACCATGTCGCGGTTTGCTTTGGCTATGTGGGTCGCGCGCCAGGTAACTTCAACAACTTCCCCGTCCGCTACCTCATCCAACGTTACGGAATCTCCGACACGATAGGGAGACGTAGCGTTAATCAACAAGCCGGAAAAAAGGTCTGAGAGGGTGCTTTGGAGCGCGAGGCCAAGGATGATGGCTAAAGCGCCAGAGGTGGCCAGGACCCCCTTGAGCGGGATGTCGAATACATCGGCGACAATTGCGATCACTGCTCCAAGATAGAGCAGGGCTGCGATTACGTCCAGCGTGAACCGGTTCTGACGCAGTCGATAGCCAACAACGTAGTAGGCTCGCACTACGGCCATAGTCGTCGCGGCTGCTAACAGCCACCATCCCGTTTCAAGGACTCCGTGAAGAAAGTGAACGGATGGGTCCGAAAATCGATGCGCGGCTTGGGTGGGGACGATGCCATATCGAAGCATCGACACTGTCAGAAGCACGAATAGGGCGCATTTTAGTGCCGCATGCAGGACGGGCTGCCGTCGGCCAGGCGACCAAAGCAGGACCAGTACATTTATCACGGCTGCCCCGCATGGATAGAGTATCTGGTTCAATGGCTCGTTCACGGTAGTGGGCTCTGACTCAATTGCGATGGGCGTTACCACTCGCTACGGCGGAAATGGCTCGTATGGGCCGACGCCAATGAGCGGAATATCGGAGCCCGTATTTCGCATCGCAGGTTTCATCCCCGTAAATCCGAAGCCGAGAGATTCACCGTTGGTTCCGGCGGCCTGCAATTGCTCTCGCTTTGTCTACGCCAGCCCTCAAAGATGTTGCTCTTGACGGGAACTTTAGGTTGCAAGCGGGCGCGATGCAATAGCACGATGGTGTTAGCAACACCATATCGAATGGAATGAGTGTCGTGTAACACCTAATCCAAAGTGTAATTGTGACTGTCCTCGGCATACCCTAAACTGTGTTCGAAGGCCGGCGCTCAAAATGAGGCACATGCATGGTCTTCCCGCTATGTCGAGGGATTTTTCCCATGTTCGGGCGTTAACTGTGTATATGCATCGACATGTATTTCCATGTCATTGAAGGTGCAGATGCAGGTGCAGGTGCACATTGGCGCTCGAAGCTTGTTCAGCAACGAGGACCGGCACCCGAACGTGTTTCGGATTACAGAGACGTGCAATGTCTCGGTCAAGCGCAACGTCATATGCTGACTGGCCAGGCAGTCGAGCCGTCGTGCGGCCCTCGTGGTCATCCAGATGTCCGTGGGTTCCGCGGTCGACGAATGGGTGATTCGGTGCAATGCGTTAGGCAAAAGACGACCCGGTGAAAGCGTTTAACGATTGAATCCGAATGTCCGTTGAACATTGAGAAGCGTCCTGCTGTGGGACTAAGGATCTGACTCGGAGCTGGACGACGACAGTTATTTTGACTAGATGGAGGGTACTTACTGTGGCTACGAAGAATGGCGGTACGCTATATGTCCTGCAGGCACGTCCACCAGCGATCATCGCTCTGTTGCCGGACGGTTCACACGAGGTCGTTATCGCGAATCTCACGCGCACGCCCGACGGCATCAAGGTCGATGCTGAAAACCGGGTGGTGTACTGGACTAACATGGGAACCGGCATCCATCTGGTCGACAGCGATCCGGCTTCCGGCGCAGTTCCCCCCAATGACGGAACTATCGAAAGCGCGAAGCTCGATGGAAGGGAGCATCGTGTACTGGTGCCTTCCGGCCTGGCCGGGACGCCTAAGGAACTGGCGCTGGACAAGGAGGGCGGTCATCTCTATTGGTGCGATCGCGAAGGCATGCGGGTCATGCGCGCGCGGCTGGACGGTACTGAGGTGACGGAACTCGTCCGCACCGGGAGTTTCCCGGAACATACGGGCGATGCGACCCGCCATTGTGTAGGCATCGCATTGGATACGGCAAACGGCCATGTCTATTGGACTCAAAAGGGATCGCCGGATGCCGGAGAGGGCCGCATCTTCAGGGCTGGCATTGAGCTGCCGCCCGGTGCGACACCCGATCAGCGCCCGGATGTCGAATGTTTGCTGGCCGATCTGCCCGAGCCGATCGATCTCGATATCGATCACCGCGATGGCGTACTGTACTGGACTGACCGTGGCGACGATACGCATGACGGAAATACACTAAATCGCGCAAAAATCACGGCGTCGGGACTGGTTGATCACCAGGTGCTCGCCCGCGCGCTGGAGGAAGGCATTGGCGTGTCTCTGGATCCACTGGGCCGCCGCGCATTTGTGACCGATCTGGGGGGCAACGTCCGCGAGCTGAACATCGATACGAAGCAAGAGTCGCGATTCACTACAGTTGCTCATCTGGGTGTGCTGACTGGTATCGATTACGCCGACATCTAAGTCCGATCCCGTGGGGCTGCACGTGCAGATGGCTGAAACTGTTTGGCGCAGTGTTGCCGGGAGTTGCACCGGGCCTACGAGATGTGAAGGTGTGCGTCCCGTGGCGGACATCAGGCTGGGGACTTTCACGAAGTTGCATTCGAGTAACTCAACGGGCGTCGAGTGAAAAGCGTGTGCGTGGAACATTCGAGCCGTCACAGTCAATTTGGGAGATGCTGATGTCTATGTTGAACAGGAGTCTCACCGGAAGAGTTGCACTAGTTACCGGCGCCGCAAGCGGCATCGGCAAACAGATCGCATTGACGCTCTCGGCTGCGGGCGCGGCGGTTGCGATCGCCGATTTGAATCAGGGCGGGGCGAACGCCGTGGCCGAGGAAATCAAACAGGCTGGCGGCAAAAGCATTGGTGTGGCGATGGACGTCACGAAGGAAGATGCCGTCAACCAGGGATTCGACACGGTGGCTGCGGAATTGGGCGCAGTCGACATCCTGATTTCAAACGCCGGCATTCAGATTGTCAATCTGATCGAAAACTATGCATTTTCCGACTGGAAAAATATGCAGGCGATTCACGTCGACGGTGCGTTCCTGACTACCAAGGCCGCATTGAAGCACATGTACAAGGACGACCGCGGCGGTGTCGTGATCTACATGGGGTCCGTGCACTCGCATGAAGCTTCGCCGCTGAAATCCGCTTATGTGACCGCCAAGCACGCGTTGCTCGGCCTCGCGCGCGTTCTTGCGAAGGAAGGGGCGAAACATAACGTACGCTCCCATGTGGTTTGCCCGGGGTTCGTGCGCACGCCGCTCGTCGACAAGCAGATTCCCGAGCAGGCCAAAGAACTCGGCATCAGCGACGAAGAAGTGGTCAAACGTGTGATGCTCGGCAACACCGTAGACGGCATGTTCACCACGGTAGACGACGTCGCACAGACGGTGCTGTTCCTGTCCGCGTTCTCGAGCGCAGCTTTGACCGGCCAATCGTTCATCGTAAGCCATGGCTGGTATATGCAGTAAGCCCGCAAGGAGAGGCGTCATGGTGCAAAGCAACGTCAGGCGGGTCGGCGTCGGCGCCCCCGGAAATGGGGTGGGTGAGCGTGCCCAAGCGTCGGTGGACGTTCGCGCCAGTCCGCGTATCGAGTTGCCCCAGTACGAGACGATCGCGCTGATGTTACAGGGCGGGGGCGCGCTGGGGGCCTATCAGGCAGGCGTCTATCAGGGCCTTGAAGAAGCAGGTATTCGCCCGAATTGGCTGGCCGGCATTTCGATTGGTGCGTTGAACGCGGCGATTATCGCCGGCAATGCGCCCGAGCACCGGGTGGCACGGCTCTCAGAATTCTGGGAGACGATCTGCCAGCCTGCGTTCGGAATGCCCATACCGGCCGCGATCGAGGACACGTTGTTCAACGTGCATGACGGTGTGCGTAAGAGCTTTACGGCATTTCAGGCTGCGAGCGCGATTGTCAATGGCCAAAAGGGATTTTTCGTACCCAGGTTTCCGCCGCCCGCTTTCCACTCAACCGGGAATCCGCAAACGGCAAGCTTTTACGACACGAGGCCGCTCAAGGCCACGCTCGAGCGGTTCTGCGACTTTGACCGAATCAATTCGGCGGAGGTACGGGTTTCGGTGGGCGCCGTGAACGCCCGCACAGGAAACTTCGCCTATTTCGACAATACCCGCATACCGTTGCGTGCCGAGCATTTCATCGCGTCCGGTGCTTTACCGCCGGGCTTCGCGGCTGTGGAGATCGAGAACGAGTATTACTGGGACGGCGGCCTTATGTCGAATACTCCGCTATTCGAGGTTATGCAAGCGACGCCACGTCGCGACACGCTCGCTTTTCAGGTTGATCTGTGGAGCGCGACCGGGCCGGTGCCGAGCGATCTAAGCGAAGTCATGGGACGCGTCAAAGATGTCCAGTACTCCAGCCGCACTCGTCTCGTGACGGACTTGCTGCAACGAACTCAACATTTTCGGCGCGTGGTGCGGGAGTTGCTCGAGAAGTTGCCCGCGGGAAGCGAAAAGGATCGCTGGTACGAACTCGCACAGGAAGTATCATGCGACAAGCGCTACAACATCATTCATTTGATCTACCGAGACAAGGAGTACGAAGGCCATTACAAGGACTATCAGTTTGGTATTTCGACAATGCGGGAACATTGGCGAACCGGATTGGCCGATACCAGGAGGACCTTGCAGAATCGGGATTGGTTGGATATGCCGATCAACGACCTCAGCTTTGTTACGCACGATATCCATCGGGACGATTGATGCCATCGTCCGGTGCCGATGCCAAGCTCTTCATGAGACAACATGCAACATGTTTTACGGCGACCCGCAGGCCGTACTTACCCAGAAGATGCGGGCGATCAAGGAAGTGGTCGTCTAAATTCAGGAACTCGATCCGTTCTTTCTGAGGAGTTGGGACATTGCCTTGCCCAAAATTGTTAAGTTCGACATGCCACCCTCTGCGGTTACCCGACATATTGCCTTGCTGGAATCACATCTGACCGCACAGTTGTGTTATTGCGGCTGCGCTGGGCTTCTCTTAACTTGCTGTGTAGGTGAAAGCCTTGCTATGAATTTCGAGGAAAGCAGCCGACTTAATCAATTCTACAGACTCGCCCAATGCGTCGCGCCGCGCCGCTGCGCCAGCAAGCCTGCTTCCACGAGCACGACTCCGCCGGTGCAGATTGCGCCTATGCGCCTCGCGCTGATGCACGCTTTACGCAGGAACGCAACTATAGTGTCAGCGGGCGGAGAACTCAGCGGATCAATAACCCCGCCGACGATCCGCGTGTCTACGTCAACGTGCCCGTGCAATGATCGTGGCGGGCGTGCGGCCGTGTCGCGAGGAGCATATACACAGATATAGGCGCACGCTGTGCCTTTATGGGACGCCGGGGACATCGCCCGGTGGATCATTTGCACGGCAGCAGGTTCACGCTGACTCGGCGGTATTGGTGAGTGGTTGATTGGCGATGCGAGGCATACCATCAGCCCTTCGGGCTCTTCGTAAAATCGGGCGCACGTTTCTCGAGAAAGGCCGAGAATGCTTCCTTGGCCTCTGCTGAGCTCACCTGTGCAAAAAACGTCTGGTTTTCACTCTTCACAGCCTCCTGGAGCGGCTGAAGCGCAGCCTGCTTGATGAGTCGTTTGGTAGCGAGCAACGCGCTGACCGGTTTTGCGGCGAGCTTATGTGCTGTTGCAGTAGCGGTCTCAAGTAGATCGCCGTCGGGCAGCACGCGAGTCGCGAGGCCCAGTTCCACTGCTCGCGACGCAGTGAAAGGCTCCCCGAGCAGAAACAGGTCCGCTGCCCCTAGATGTCCTACGCGCGCTGGTATCGAAAAGCTCGACCCGAATTCCGGCACCAGCGCAAGGTTGATGAACGGCAACTGGAACTTCGCAGTTTCGCCCGCGTAGACGAAATCGCAGTGGGTCAGCATCGTGGTTCCGCCGCCGATCGCCGCGCCTTGCACGGCCGCCACGATGGGTTTTTCGAACCGGATGAGCGCCGAGATCAGGCGGCCCTGCGGAAAGTCACCCAGCCGGGGCGGGTGCTTGAGAAAATCTCCGACGTCGTTGCCTGCGCAGAAAGACTCGCCCACGCCGTGCCAGAGCACGACGCGGACTTCTTCGTCTTCGGCAGCCTCGTTGAAGATGTCCGCGAGATTCGTGTACATGGCTCCGGTCATGGCATTCTTCTTCTCGGGGCGATTGAATGCGACCCGCAGGACGCTGCCGGTACGCTCGGTGATGATGTCGCTCATGCTTGCTCCTTTCTCTCTGTGCTTCGTGTGTCAGGCGGCGTGTTCCTTCATGCTCGCCACCGCGCCGCTCGCGCGCAGGCCTTCGACGTCGTTTGCATCGAAGCCCAGCTCGCGGAGGATGTCGTCGGTATGCTCGCCAAGATCGGGCGCACGTCGCGCCGGCACTTTGTCGACGCCATGAACCCGAATCGGATTGCTGATCGTCGAGGTCAATTTGCCGCCGGCGCCCTCGAGCGGAACGATGACATCGTTGGCCCGCAGCTGCGGGTCGTCGATCACCTCCTGTGGTCCGCGCACGGTGCCGTACGTGACGTGGAGATTGCTGAATGCCTCGTGCCAGTGCGCCATCGGCTGCGCGCCGAAAACCTCGTCCAGGATGGCCGTAAGTTGCGGCATGTTCGCCGCCACCTTCGCCGGATCCGTAAACCGTGCATCAGTCAGCAGATCCGGGCGTCCGATTGCTTTCGCGACGGCCGCCAACTTGTCGTGCATCACCACCAGGACGAACCAGGTGCCGTCTGAGGCGCGGTACACGTTGAGCGCTGCATTCGCGGGATGCGTGCGATCGTGCGGTGCTGGAAACGTCGCGCCGGCCAGGGCGGCTTGGATAGCAACGCTGGCCGACCAGACGCCTGAGGCAAGGAGCGAAGTCGTGACGTAAGAGCCTTTGCCCGTGCGCTCTCGGCGGTAAAGCGCCGTGACGATCGCCGAATAGATTCCAACTGCCGTCGCGTTGTCGCCGCTTCCGGCCACCGGCCAGGTTGGTGGCGCGCCCGCGTCACGCGTCATCGACAACAGGCCGCTACGCGCCCAGAACGCGGTCAGATCGAAGCCGGGCAGATCGGCATCCGGGCCGCTTTCGCCAAAGCCGGTGATATCCGCATAGATCAGTCGCGGGTTCCAGCGCGCCAGATCGTCGTACTCGAGATTCAACTTCTTGCGCGCCGGATGTGGCGTATTGACGGTGAACACATCAGCCCATGTGACGAGCCGCTGGAGAACTTGCTGGGCGCTGGGCGACCTCAGGTCCAGCGCGATGCCGCGTTTATTACGATTGGCGAGATGCCACTGATACGGCTCATCTGCCATCGGTTGTGACGGGATCTGGTGCCCGTGTCGCCAGGGGTCACCGCTCGGGGGTTCGACCTTGATCACATCGGCGCCGAAGTCCGACAGCATGACGGCGGCGCCGGGCGCCGCGATAAAGCTCGAAAAGTCGACCACCTTCAGTCCGGAAAAAATATTGTCGCTTGCCATTGGGTCACTCCTAAATCGTGCTGTCTGCTTCACCGTCCCACGAACTGCGGGGCGCGCTTTTCGAGGAAGGCGGAAGTGCCTTCCTTCTTGTCATCTGTCCCGGCGCACAGCCCGAAGTAGGAGGCTTCGAGAGCGAGACCTTCGCTCTGGTTCGCGTCCAGGCCCTTGTTCACCGCTTCGAGCGATAGCCTCACCGCGACAGGAGCGTTCGAGGCGATCATCTTCAGAATGGCTTCAGCGCGTCCAATGAGATCGGCCGCGGGAACCACCTCGTTGACGAGCCCGATGCGCCATGCTTCCTGCGCACTGATGAGCTCCGCGGACAGAATGAGCTGCAGCGCGCGGCCTTTCCCGACGAGGCGCGGCAGCCGCTGCGTGCCGCCTCCGCCTGGCAGCAGCCCGAGCTTTACCTCGGGCTGTCCGAGCTTCGCGTGCTCCACGGCGATGCGGAGGGTGCACGCCATTGCCGTCTCGCAGCCGCCGCCGAGGGCAAAGCCATTGATTGCGGCGACCACCGGTTTGCCGAGGTTCTCGATCAGGTCGAGCACGGCTTGCCCAAAACGGCTCGACTGCTCCGCTTCGATCGCGCTCGCGTGCGCAAGCTCACTGATGTCCGCGCCGGCGATGAACGCCTTATCGCCCGCGCCGGTGAGAATGACGCCGCGCACGACGGTGTCCTCGCGTGCATCCTCGAAAGCCGTTCGCAGATCCTTCCATGTCTGCGTGCTCAGGGCATTGAGGACCTTGGGACGGTTGACGGTCACGTATGCGATCCCATTGCGCTTTTCGTACAGAACGTTCGCGAGCGTGACGACTCTCGCCTGCGGATCATCAGGCACTACTACTACGGGTGAAGCTGGGGCTGTCACTGTTGTCGATGACATGTTTAGCTTTCCTTCTAATTCGGGTGAATCGGGGGACGACGACGAACACGTCGTCACGACTGCCAGCAATTGACTGCCGCCGGCGCAGCCATACCCCTGGATGCCGAGGCCGCCGAGATTCAGCTCCTTGACGGCAGGCAGCAGCTCGAACGGAAAGGCGTCCTGGACTCAGTAGTTGTTGATGATGGGCGCGACTTTGGACTCCATGAATGTGCGCACCTTCTGAAGAATCGCTCGCTCGTCTGCGTTCAAAGTGTCTGCGTAGTGATAGAAATCACTGTTAGGTGGCGGAAGCTCCTTGGCGGCCTTGCTCTCTGCTGCAGCGATAGACATTTTGCGACTCCTGTTGCTATGACTAGAAAGTCGGAAGAATGACGTGTCAGTCGGGTGAGCAATCCGGAAGGTTGTGCCTGGGCTCACGCGACCGGAGCGAGTTATTTCGTCTGCTTCGAACCGCCAACCTTGCGGCGTAGCTCGAGCAGACCGAGCAGAACCTCATCACGCTGCGCCTCCAGCTCTTCGATGGAGCGCGATCCGGCCTCAACGTGGACGCTGTCTACGAGCTTCTTTTGAACCTCAGGACTCAGGACCGGCTCGCCGAGCGTCTTCCACCACGCCGTCATCGGGCCGCTGAACTGCTGGAAGAAGTGCTCGATGCCGCCAGGGCCCCCGCCAAGATGGTTGAGCATCATGTTGCCCATCACGCCCCAGCGCAGGCCCGGCCCCCAGCACAGGGCGGTGTCGACGTCGGCGGCGCTCACCACGCCCTCGGCGACGAGGTAATAGACCTCGCGCGCCAGCGCGGCCTGCAGCCGGTTCGCGACGTGGCCCGGCATCTCCTTGTTGACCCGCACCGTACGCTGCCCGATCGACGTATAGAATTCGGCTGCGCGCTGGATCGTCGCTTCGGAGGTCTTCGCCCCGCCGACGATCTCGACCAGCGGGATCAAGTGGGGCGGATTGAACGGATGGGCGATGACGCAGCGCTCGGGATGCGTCGCGGCGCCCTTCTGGATTTCGCTCATGGTGAGCCCCGACGAACTCGAAGCAACGATCACGTCGGCAGGCAACAGCTCGTCGAGTTGTCCATAGAGCTTCTGCTTGAAATCGATCCGCTCGGGTCCGTTTTCCTGGACCAGGTCCGCGCTCACGAGTGCTTGTTCAAGCACGGGCGTGAATGTGAGGTTCGTGAGCGATGCTTCGGGCGAAAGGCCCAATCTCGTGAGCGCCGGCCACGCGGACTCCACGAATTTATTCAATGACGCTTCCGCATTCGGTGCTATGTCCGTCGCCACGACATGCAATCCTTTGGCGAGAAACAGCGCGGCCCAGCTCGCGCCGATCACGCCCGTGCCGATGATGGCGACGCGGCGAATGGGCTTGGTGTCAGTCATGTGATTTCTCCGATGTACGGGTCAGACTTCGGCGTAGGCAACGCCGGTGAGGTTGCCCTGGGCGTAGAGAAAGTTGCGCAGATTGCTGCCATCGAGTTGCGCTGAATAGACCGATCCTCCCAGATCCGTGACGAACATTCGGCTACCAGCAACGTCGAGCGTGATGCCAATCCCTTCCAGCAGATGCGTGATGACGATCTCGGGCGTCGCCGCTTCGTCGACCGGGGCGCGATTGACTGTGTTTCCGCGCGGGGGATCGCCGCGGTCCGTCCAATAGAGGACGCGGTTCTCCTCGTCGAACTCGAGATCGATCGGTTCCGGCAGATGGTCGAACAGCACTTCGATGTCGGAGCGGGTGGCTGGATCTTCGCCGCGCGGGATCTCCAGATTCGCGCGGAGGATGCGGCCCTGGTCGCCGTTGTCAGGGCCCTTTTGTGTCCAATAGAGCTTCTGGTGCACGCGATCGACAGCGACTCCGACGCACCATCGGTTCTGGTCGTGGCGGTCGTTGTCGCCGCGCCCGGTCTCGACCAGTGTTTCGATATCAGAGCCGTCGCAGTTGACGCGCATCACGCGCATGCCTTCGCGGTCGCACCAATAAAGTTTTCCACCGTCGCGGTCGAGCTGGATCTGCTTTGGCGTATGCGTGAGGCCTTGGGGGACGATGACCACGCGGTTGTTGCCGTCGAGGTCGGCGCGCTCGATCGATCCGTCATTGGCGCTCAGAGCGTGACCCATGTTGGTCCAGTAAATGTGGCCGGCGTGCGCGTCCACTGCAATGCCATCGGGGAGGTGGCAGTCCGTGACGATCGTCTTGCGGTCGGATCCATCTGGATTCATCGAGTAAATCGAGTTGCTGCTCAATTCGAGGAGAAACAATCGTCCCGAGCAAACTGTGTCCTGAGAAACGCTGCTTGAATTGGTGTGAGTCGTAGTCATGTGCCATCCTTAACGTTTTGCCGGAGGTGATGTGAACGCAGAACATCGGGCAGAGAGCGAGCGCCACAGGTATCGGAATTTTCGCTCGCCGAGGCGCGCGATGCGCCCGTGACGTTGAGCGACTGGCCGGGGTTTGAACGACGCCGGTGTCGGGGGCGTTGTTCATGGACATCAATCTATGTGGTGATCGGCATCGACTCAATTGCACGATGGTGTAACGACACCATCGTGTCGGTGGGAAGGCTTGTCGTTCAATCCTGCGCCCAAGGTGTAATTGCGGACGTCCTACTGCATATCCTATTTTGCGAAAGTACCGATGAGTCTCATTGGGGGAACCGCTATTGCCAACCAGTGCATTGTCGTCGGCACAGGTTAATCGAAATCGTTCTTCGTTTATTGAGTGATTGCTATGAAAAAGCCAACTCGTATCGTTATCGTAGGTGGCGGAATCGCCGGGATTCTGCTTGCAACCAGACTCGGCGACCGGTTAGGCCGGTCGGGTGAAGCAAGCGTGACTTTGATCGACAGAAGCCCGACGCATATCTGGAAACCGATGCTGCACACGATTGCGGCAGGTACGCGCGATGTGAATCAGCAGCGTGTAATCTATCTTTCCCATGCGCGCGAACACGGCTTCACGTATCAGCCGGGAGAAATGTGCGGACTGGACCGACAAGGACGTGAAGTTCAACTTGCCGCAATCGAGTCGCACGATGGCGGCTTGATGCTCGAGCGGAGAACAGTTCCATACGATGTGCTGCTGCTGTCCATAGGCAGCCGCGCGAACGACTTCGGCGTGCCTGGAGTCCTCGAGCATTGCCATCTTATTGACAGTCAACAGCAGGCAGAGACATTCAACGTCGCATTGCGCGAGCATTCTCTTCGTTCCGTGGTCAAGGATGAGGAGCTCAGGATTGCGATCGTGGGCGCTGGTGCTACCGGGATCGAGTTATCGGCCGAGCTCAGTCATCTTTTCGAGCTCGCGGCCAGCTACGGCGATCCTGCGATTAGAGACAGGCTGCGCTTGACGCTTCTGGAGGCCGGACCACGCGTGCTTCCCGCATTCCCTGCGGAGATCTCGTCAGCCAGCCAGCAACGGCTCGAGAGAATTGGCTTTCGCGTTCTGACCTCGACTGGAGTCTCCGCTGTGGAACCGGGAGGCTTTGTGTACGGAGACGCCAAGCTTGCCGAAGCGGATTTGATGGTATGGGCGGCAGGCGTGAAGGCTCCCGATTTCATGAACCGGCTTGCTGGCCTCGAGACCAACCGGTCGAACCAGGTCGTGGTGTCGGGCACGCTGCAGGCCTTAGGCGACGAGAATATTTTCGTGCTCGGCGATTGCGCTTCGCTCACGCCGCAAGGTGCGCAGCGACCGCTGCCTCCTACTGCGCAGGTGGCCACTCAGCAGGCCGAGCACCTGGCGCGCCATTTGCCGGAATGGATCCTTCACAATAAGCCTCTTCCTAGCTTCGCATTCCGGGACTTCGGATCGCTCGTGTCTTTAAGCGAGTACGACTCGTTCGGCACGCTGGGTCGTTTTGGATTGTTTCCTGGGGGGATCATTCGGGGCAAGCTTGCCCAGCTCAGTCACGCGATGTTGTACCGACGCCATCAGCAGGCGCTGCACGGTTTTCGCCGGGCAACTCTGCTCTGGACGGCGGAGCAAATCAACGGATTGGCTCAACCGGCGATTCGACTCGCTTGACGGGCTTTCGCGGTCCAGCGGCTGTTCATGTTCGCCGCTCTTTGGAGCGGCATGTTACTTTCCGATGCAAGCGACTTGAGAACGACGCTGCAGCGCAGCGTCGCTAATGAGGAAGAGAGTCGGAATTACATGCGACGTGCGGATTCGGTTGAGTTGAAGCCAACGCCGCGATTTGAATAGCCAAACGCTTCAACAGAGATCATCGCCGATGCATTTGCTCGAGCGGGGCGCTCGGCGGGGCGAAAGACGGCGTCGCCGCGGCGGATTGCACGCCGCGACACGACGCACACGCCCGGCGCATTCGCATGGCGAAGACGCCAGCGCTGCTCCCCATAGTGACATCGTCCAGGCTCCACCCAGCGAATGATGAGTGTGGTCTCGGACTGTTCGAGAATTTCGACCTGGACTCGTGCGTCGTCTAACGCAGCGTACTCTGACGTTTTCACTGGCTGCTCCTGGAATGGGGCTTTTTCGCTGAAATCGCGTGCTGTCACGCGTGGGGCGTCTCGATAACCTTGCCGCGGAAGATCGCATACTGGTGCAGGTTGTAGCCGATCATCACCGGGAACACGAGGCCGATTCCGATCAACATGAACGCGAGGGTCAGGGTGTCCGACGCGGCTTGAAAGATCGTGAGCCTGCCCGGAATGAAGTAGGGGTAGAGGCTAATCGCAAGGCCCGCGAACGACACGATGAAAAGCGTTATCGCCGCCCCGAAGGGCCCGCGGTCGCGTCCGCGATAGAGCGACGCCATGAGCCAGCCGTACGAGAGGACGGCGAGTACGCCGAGCACCGCAAGCGGCGCGAACACCCCGGGCTCGGACCAGCGGGCATGGACCGCCACGCTGTCGAACCAGGTCGCCGCGGTGAGCACGATCGCGGCCGCGACGGTGAACTGTGCGCTCAACAGGGCCAGCCGGCGGGCCCAACGTTCGAGCGGACCGACCGCCTTCCTGGCGAGCCACGTCGCGCCGAGCAGGCTGTAGCCGCTGACGACCCCGATGGCTGTTACCGTGATGAACGCCGTGCTGGATCCTCCTGGCACGAACCCCGTGATCACCTTGCCGAGTACGATGCCCTGCGAGATGGCCGCGACGAGGCTGCCCACGCCGAACACGACGTCCCATAGGCTTCCGTGCTCCGCGCTATGGCGGAATTCGATGGCTGCACCCCGCATGATCAGCCCGGCTATCATCGCCATGACGGGCAGATAGAGCGCTTGCATCAAGGCCGCATAGGCAGCCGGGAACGCGCCGAACAGGGCGCCTCCGACCACGACCAGCCATGTCTCATTCGCATCCCACACGTGACCGATGGTTTGAACCATCACGTCCCGGTCTCCGCGATTTCTGCTCAGCAGAGTGAGCATACCGACACCAAGGTCGAATCCATCGGTCACGACGTAGAAGGCCAGCATCAGGCCGATCAGGCCGAACCACGTGAGGGCCAGCAGGGAATGAGTGGTGCTTTCCATCGAACGATCTCCCTTGAGTTGGAGAAGGAAGTTTCAGTATTCGGCCGCCATCGTTTGGGGCGTGATGCTCGTGGTCGTGGGCGGTGTGGCAGCGAGATCGGGACCGTTCTTCAGCCAACGCCGCGCGAGTAAGAAGAAGCTGATGAGTAACACGACGTCGAACACGAAGAACATCGCGATGCTGGCCGTTACCGAGGACGCGGGCACCGCGGACACGGCTTGACTGGTTCGCAGGAGTCCGTAGACGACCCATGGCTGACGTCCCACCTCGCGTACGATCCATCCGGCCTCGACGGCCACGTAAGGCAGCGGGATGCACAGTACCCATGCGAGCAGGAGCTTGCGCTGCGCAAGGAGGCGCTCGAGATTGCCGCGCGCTTTGTGCAGCGCATACGCGGTCCAGAGCGCGAGCAGCATGAACGCGAAGCCGATGCCGGCCATCACCCGGAACGCGTAGTAGAGTAGCGGCAGCATCGGCGGCTGGTCGGCGCGAGGGAAGTCCGTGAGACCCGAGACCCGTCCGTGGAGCGAGTGCGTGCCGAGAATGCTCAGGAGTCCCGGCACTTCGATCGACCAGTCATTACGCTGCTTTTGCTGATCGGGCCATGCAACGAGCGACCATGCGGCGCCTGTGCCCGGCTTGTTGGTCTGCCAGTGCCCTTCGATGGCGGCACCTTTCGCGGGTTGAGTCGCGAACACGCTGGTGCCGCTGGAGTCTCCCAGCCAGACCTGAAGCGGTGCAACGACGACGAGCACGCCCAGTGCGATCTTGAAGGAACGCGCAAAGAATTCAGGGTGCCTCCGGCGGAACAGGTGGTATGCCGAGATGCCTGCGATCACAAACATCCCGGTTTCGATCGCGGCCGTCCACATGTGAGAGACGGCCCACACCATGTCGGGGTTGAAGATGGCCGCTGCATAGTCCGTGATCACGAGCTTGCCGTTGACGACGGTGATACCGGCGGGCGTCTGCATCCACGAATTGGCGACCATGATCCAGAATACGGAAATGCTGGATCCGAGCGCTACCATCGCCGTGGCAAAGACGTGGACGCCACGTGACACACGTCCCCAGCCGAGCATCATCACGCCGATGAATCCGGCTTCGAGCATGAACGCCATTGCGCCTTCGAAGCCGAGAATATTGCCGACGAACTGGCCACTGAACTGTGCGAAGCCGGACCAGTTGGTACCGAACTGAAATTCCAGCGGAATACCAGTCACCACTCCGATCGCGAAATTGAGCGCGAGCAGCTTGCTCCAGTGGCGGGCGTGGCGGTAGTACATCACGTCGCCGGTGCGAATCCACATTACTTCGATCAGCAGCAGAAATGCCGACAGACTGACAGTGAGGATAGGCCACACGATGTGGAAGATCGTGGTCATCGCGAATTGCGCGCGCGAGAGTTGGAGTACGTCAGTGAGCATGATGACCGTCCCATTGCGGTGTGCGATTGGCTACGTTCGAGCGACGTCAGCGTTGGGAGACGTTGCCCGTATAGAGCAACTTTAGGCCGTTGATGTTGCGCGGCTCAATTGCACGAAGGTGTAACCACACCGAGGCGCCGAAGGAAAGAAGGCCACCGAAACCTGCTACCAAAGTGTAGTTGCGACTGTGGCCGGCGAGGCCTAAATTGGTGCGCAGCCTAAACTTTCTTCGCGAATGCCAGCGAGATGGCGGTCAGATCGGCTCGCTATACAAGGTCTTTGTCTTGGGACCTGTCTGGATGGTGCTTGCGGCGCCCCTTCATCATGAAAAGCGAAATCTTCACCGCCATTGCGGCGCGCCTTTGTAGCGCTTACATCACAGGCCAGGTGCGACGCATTATCCAGATCGCGACGAGCGCCAGACAGTGGGCTGCCGTTGCCGGCGGCCCTATGACACCGGCCGGTTACGCGATTCTCGCGTTCGTGGTCGGGGCCATGCTTCTGGCCGCGATACTGACGACCTGTTGGGCGCGTGTTGGACTTGGCAGCGTATTCCGGGTGGGCTGCTGGTTTTCGTGAAGCCGGAGCGGCTTCGTGATTTTCGCCAATGTCGGACGTGCCGCGGCCGCATAGGACCTAGGCATCGTCTTGCGCGCGGGCGTGGCGCGCTGCCTCCTGAACCGCGTGCACGAACGCGGCTGTGACCATACTCGTCACCAATACGCCCTGCACTCCGATCAGTATCGAATCGATCCGGCCCACGATGGTCGTGGGCACCACGTCGCCGTAACCGATCGTGAGCGCCGTGATTATGCAAAAGTAGAGGACTTTCCCAAACGAGGATGGCGTTTCGCTTGCCGTTTCGATTGGACCGCCGGCGTAGTACATCACCGCCGAAAGCACAAGAAACAACACAAATAACGCTGCAAGCGGCGCATGGAGGTACCACAGAGTCCTCGCAAATTCTTCGAACACATGGCCAGCCTTCAGTGGGGCGGGCGCGGAACGCCCACGATTCTTATCCATGGATCATCTCCAACAGTCTTCGTACACCAGGCGAGGTTAGGCCCGCGGCGGAGCGGGGAGCCATTGCACGATGGTGTTAGTCACACCTTCGGATCCCAGCAAATACGTGTCTTGCACCCCAAGGTGTAATTGCGGCTACGTTGGGGACGCCCTAGATTGGTTCGCAAGCCGCCACTCCAAACGAGCCCGCTTTTTCATGCACTGGCATGGCTCGTTTGTAGCGTCAGCCGTTTGCCCCCGAGGACCTGGAGCTGAGCAATGAATCGTAACCGCCACCAATCAGGCACTGAATACTGCGCACAACGTGCAGCCGCCTATACATCGACCGACGTCGCGCTCGGCGACTCGAATGACGAACCCGCTCTCGGTGCCCACCTGATCACGAAACGCCACGGCTACGAACATCACGGCATTTATGTCGGTAGCGGCAGGGTCATTCACTACGCGGGTTTCGTGAAGTCCGTGCGTCGCGGCCCCGTCGAGGAAGTCCCGCTCGACGAGTTCGCGGATGGTCACACGGTTGCCGTGCGTCGGCGTCCGTACCCGAAGTATTCCGGCGTCCAAACCGTGCTGCGCGCCCGCTCGCGGCTCGGCGAAGACCGCTATCGCCTGCTGACGAACAATTGCGAGCACTTCTGCGCATGGTGTCTGGTTGGTGAAAGCCGCAGCGAACAGATCCATGCATTCCTCAAACATCCGGGCGCAGGCGTCCACGCGCTGCTGTGTCTCGCGAGCGCCCTCATCGGCATCCGTATCAAAACCGATCGCGCAGCGGTTACTGCCGCGTGAATCCCCCTCACTTGAGTTAGATACGGACAAAGGCGAGAAGGAGGCCACCATGAGCCCGACCGAAATGACCCTGCGCTGGGCCGTCGAGAAATGGCTCGCGCCTACGCTTGCGATGCGCGCGCATGTCGTGCGGGTCCGCCGCGCTGGTATGCATGGGCGCTGCGTGTGTGTCGAAGCGGTGCTTTCCGGTGGCCTGCTGTCGATTTTCTTTTTCCGTCACGACGACGGATCGTGGAATGTCTATCCGCCCGCGCAGGCGCGGCCGGCCATGTCCGCGTGGAGGTCTGTGTGATGAACCACGGCGTTGGCAATTTGACGAAGCGCGTTCCCGGCGAGCACTACGTGTCGGGAGTCTTGGCGGCTGCCGACGACCTCGCGTCCAGATCGGAGCGCCTGCTCAAGGCGTCAGTCATTGTGGTCTGTTGCTGGACACTGATTGAGGCACCGCTGGAACTGAGCGGGTCGATCGATTCAACCTCACTGCTCGCTGTGGTAGCGTCGAAGGTACTGATTTGCCTCATTGGTTTCGCTGCCATCGTCCACCTGCGCTGGACCCGTCACGTCTTCGCATTCATTTGCGCAGCGAGTGTATTCGCCGTAGCACCGGCGTTACCTCTCGAGTACACGCGCAGTGTTGCCCTTGCTCTCGTCTCGACGGTCGAATGCTTTGGTAAAGCCGCATGTGTCGTGGCGTTCGCCCTGGCGTCGAGGGACGGAGGCTGTGTCAGTGAACGATTGAGCGAAGGCCGCCCTATGGCCAACGACCCGCAATGAGCCGCTCGAGTGTTGTGAGTCTGTCATTGCTGACAATGCCCGCTGTGCTACTCGGTGGTTGCGCACTTGCGCCATCGATTCCGTTGTTGGGTGCAGCATTTCCGGACTGGTTATTCTGCATTGTCGCTGGCATCACGGGGACTATTCTCGTCCACCTCGCGTTGAGCCGGCGCGGTGCGATCCTGGCGCTCGCACCGCTCGCCGTTAGCTATCCGGCGCTGAGTGCGCTGCTCGCGATGACCGCTTGGCTGGCGTTTTTTCACCGTTGACGTGGCCCAAAAATGACTGACGACGCTCGCGCTGCGCGGCACATGAAGAAGCTTCCTGCCGCTGCGATTGTGCTGATTGCCATCGGCTTGCTGGTCGTGGTTCTGTGGCGGCTCGATCACGCACCGTCCACCGACGACGCGTATGTGTACGCGGACACGATCAGCGTCGTTCCCGAAGTCAGCGGCCGGATCATCGAGCTTCCCGTACGCGACAATCAGGCCGTCAAGCAAGGCGATCTGCTACTGCGCATCGACCCGCGCCCCTATCAGGCTGCGCTGGATCAGGCGCGCGCACGGCTCGACACGCTCAACAACCAGATCGTTTTGACGCAGCGTACGGTCCATGCGCAGCAATACAACGCGGATTCCGTGCAGGCTGCCGTCGAGCGGGCCCGCGCAGTGGCAAATCAGGCCGAGGACACACTGCGCCGTACTGAACCCTTGCTCGCGCAGGGTTATGTATCCGCTGAGGAAGTCGATCGCGCACGTACTGCGCAGCGCTCCGCGCAGGCGGAACTCAATGCCGCGATGCGCGAGGCGCAGCAGGCTAGCGCGGCAGTTAGCGGCGTTGATGCGCTGGTCGCGCAGCGCGCGGAAGTCAGGGCACAAATTGCCCTTGCTGAGCTGAATCTCGAGTTCACGGAGGTGCGTGCGCCTTTCGACGGTCGGGTGGTCTCGCTGCGCACGACGGTCGGGCAATTCGCATCGGCACTGAAGCCTGTTTTTACGTTGATCGATACGCGGCATTGGTATGTCGTCGCCAACTTTCGGGAAACGGAGTTGAAGGGCGTCCATGCAGGGACGCCTTCGACCGTGTACCTGATGAGCGACACCGCCAGACGTTTCACTGGCGTGGTCGATTCGGTCGGCTATGGCGTGCTGCCAGACGATGGCGGCGTAGTGGAACAGGGTCTTCCGAGCGTGCAGCGCACCATCAACTGGGTGCATGTATCGCAGCGCTTCCCGGTCAAGATCGCCGTGCGCAATCCCGATCCCGAGCTGTTCCGCATCGGTACTTCGGCGGTCGCAACGCTCAACCGCGGCGACGCGGCGACATCCAGGCGTTGAGGGCCACGTGATGGCGACAGCCGACGTACATTCATCGGGCTTGCGGCGATTCTCCCGCTTTCTCGTCGATGAGAACCGCGCTCAACCGGGGCGTGCAAATGTGATGCTGCGCTGCGTATTCGCGTGCGCGATCGTCATTACGATATCCATGACGTTACAGGTGCCGTTTCTCGCGCTGTCGTTGCTCGTCGTGTTTTATGTCACACAGTCGAACGTGGTGATGACGCGTCTGGTCGGCGTCGTGTTCGTGGTCGGTGTGACCTTGGCCATCGGTAGTGCGATTCTTGTGCTGAAGCTGACGTTCGATTACCCGTTGCTGAGAATCCTGCTGTCGGCAGCACTGTTCTTCGTTAGCGCTTACCTGATGCGGGTGGCAAAAATCGGCGCTGCTTTGTTTGTCGTCGGCATCGTGGTGATCTATGTCCAGTCGTTCGTGGACCTGACCGATCACGCCGAGGCGCTCATACGGATTGTGCTATGGGTGTGGGTCGCTGTGAACTACGCGATTGCAATCACGCTGCTGATCAACACGTTATGTCTGCCTGCGGAGCCTGTAGAGCAACTCGAAGACGCCATGCTTGGGCAACTTGCGGTAACGCGCTCGGCTCTCGCGCACCTCGAGCGTGGCGAGCGCGGTGTTGTAGAACTCAACGCGCGAGCAATACAAGACGGAACTCTGACGCTGCAACGTCTGCTGCGGTTCGCGACGATGCGGGACGCCAATTACCGGCGCCGGCAGGCGTTTCATCTGGCGCGTGTCGCAACGGTGTCGCGGTTGTATGCCGCGGCGGCTCATTTGCCGGAAAGCATGGCGAATGTCCCGGCTGGCGTCCTGCATGCACTGGGCGGCGCATGCGAGCGTTTCGCCCACGCCATTCGGACGGGGGAGCGCTTCACCGTGCCGGAGCGGCTCACGAACATTGTGGACCTCGGCATGCCAGGTGCGGTTGAGAAGATGCGGGAAGCGTTCCTCGCATTCGCCAGCAGATCGGCGGCGCCCGATTCGACGGAAACGGAACGGGAAAAACAGCGTTTTCTTGTCCTTGATGCGTTCTCGAACCCGGTCTATCTGCAGTTCGCGTTGAAAACACTACTAGCGGCGATGGTCGGCTACCTCTTTTACCTGGCGACTGGTTGGCAGGGCATACACACGATCATGCTGTCGTCGCTGATCGTCGCGCAGCCAAGTCTCGGCGCGACGAGTCAGCGCGGGATCCTGCGGATTGGCGGTGCGGCGCTCGGCAGCGCGATCGCGCTCGCGATGGTGGTATGGGTCGTGCCGCGCCTCGACGGCATTGTCGGCCTGCTCATGATGTCGTTGCCGGTGATTGCGCTGGGTGCATGGATCAGCGCGGGATCGGAGCGGATCAGCTATGCGGGCACCCAACTCATGTTCACGTTCGGGCTGGCCTTGCTCGGTCAGTTCGCACCGACGACGAATCTCACCGAGATCAGGGACCGGATAGTCGGCATTCTGCTGGGGGTGGCGATATCGACCGTCGTGCATGCATCGATATGGCCCGAAGCGGAAGGCGAGGCGCTGCGTCAACGTGTCGGCGCTCTGCTGCGCAAGCTTGCCGCCAGTTTGCGACAGCAGGAAGACGCAATCTCGGCGCCCAATGCGCTTTGGGCTGAACTTGCAGATTGTGAGGCGATGGCCACTCGCGTCGCGCTGGAGCCTGGCTGGCAAATGGGCGAAGGGCAGCGGGAAGGTTTTCAGCACCATGTCCAGACGGTGCTTGCGCAGACCCGCGAAATCCTGCTTGCGGCGGGCGCTTTCGAAGCGGAACGCCGGTCGCAGCCGAATGGGGAGGGTAGTGCGCGGCGCGCCGCAGCGATCTGGGCAACGACGGTCGCGGTATCGCTGGAAGGGTACGCAAGCAACTTGACCGGGGGCCCGCAGTCAGTGCACGCACCGGCTCCCGTTTTCTCCGATGAGGAAGCGTTGTTGCTCACGGATGCAGCGAGGCGTGCATACGATCGGTTGACTGCACGGGCGACGCGTCTGATGGGACTGGTGTCGACCCTGCCGGCATGGCGCGATCATCAGTTCTTCGACAACGGGATCGCGACATGAACACCGCAATCGCGACCGGCTCTTCTGATCCGCTAGCGTATCGTTTGCTGCGCAAAGGCGTACTGGCCGTATTGGCGTGCACACTGTCGGCCTGCGCGCTGATCCGGCACGATACAAAACCTTATGCCGTAATCGCCCCGGAACAAATCCGCATTAGCGGCGACATTCATCTCGAACCAGGCGATTGGCCAGCCAGGCAATGGTGGAGCGCTTACGGCGATCCGCAACTCGATTCGTTGATCGCGCGGGCACTTACCAGCTCGCCGACGATCGTGATCGCGCATACGCGCGTCGCGCAGGCGAAATCGGATATCGATCTGGTGCGCGCGGGGACGAATCTGCAGGTTACGGCGCTCGCCGCGCTCGACCGTCAGCGCGTGTCGTCGAACGGCTTCCTCGGGGCCTACTCGACGAACGAACCTGCGATCGGTGCGACGGGGCCGTGGTACACGGAGGGCATCGTTGGGCTCGGCGCGAGACTGGACTTCGATATCTGGGGCGAGCAGCGCGCGCAAGTTGAAGCTGCGATCGGCGTGCACAACGCTCGGCTGGCGGAAGTCGCCGGCATTGAACTCGAAATGTCCACGGACGTCGCGCAGATTTACTATGGTATCCAGACGACGTATCAACTGATCGATCTGCTCTCGCAGTTGCAGGATGTCGCAGCGTTCGATGTGGATGCACACGCGACACGTGCCGCACGAGGCCTGGAGCCCGTCACCCAGACCGAGCTGGCGCGTGCGCAACTGTTGGCGACGCAAAGGCAGCTTGTGGCGGCGCGCGCCAGCGTCACGCAATTTCGTGAATCGCTGCGTGCGTTGCTTGGCGCAGGTCCGGACGATCTTTCCGACATCAGGCCCGTCGCGTTGCCGCTGCAGCAGTCCGCATTGCCGCCGACACTGTCATACGAACTGCTTGCTCGTCGTCCGGACCTGCAAGCGCTGCGTTGGTATGTGCAGTCTTCGTTCGACCGTATCGACGCCGCGAAGGCCGCGTTTTATCCGAGCTTCGACGTCAAGGCGTTTTTTGGCCTCAACGCGCTGCACCTTGCGGACCTCTTTACACATGCCAGTCAGCAGATCAATCTGATTCCCGGTCTGTATCTGCCGATCTTCGACGGCGGCCGGCTCAACGCCAACCTGAGCGGCGCGCGCACGGCGAGCAACGCACTCATCGCGCAGTACAACGAGGCCGTGCTGAACGCCGTGCGCGACGTAGCCGCAACGGGTAGCAGACTTCAGGACCTCGACCAGGAAGCCGTGCTGCAGGCAGAGAAAATCGACGCGGTGTCGTTCGCCGAGGCCAGTGCGCAGGCTCACTATGAAAGGGGCGTTGCGAGCCGACTGACGGCAATGGACGCTCGCCAGGCAGTGTTGCTCGAACGCATCTCCATGCTGGAGCTCGACGGGCAGCGCCTGAGTCAGGCGATCGCGCTGTCGAAAGCGCTCGGAGGAGGCTATCGCGACGAGGCACCTGTTGAATTGCGGGTAAGGTGACTTAGCCTTCACGCCCGTGCGTGCTCTGGGTTAGTCGTCCCGCGATGTTGACGAGTTCGGGGAGCGAGCGCGCGTCCATCTTTCGCATCACGTGTCGGCGGTGCACCTTCACTGTGATCTCGCTGATGCCCAGTTCGGCTCCGACCTGTTTGTTCAGCAGGCCGGATACCACTAACGCCATGACCTCCCGCTCGCGTCGACTGAGTGAGGCGTAGCGATCACGGATCGACTGCATCCCGGCTTCTTCGGTCAGCGCCGCGCGGCTGCGCTCGAGCGCGTGCCGGATGGCGTCGAGCAGCACCTGGTCGTCGAAGGGCTTGGTGAGAAATTCGGCCGCTCCCGCCTTCATGGCTCGCACCGTCATCGGCACGTCGCCGTAGCCGGTGATGAAGATGATCGGCATGTCGGTACGTTCGGAAGCAATCAGATTTTGCAGGTCGAGGCCGCTGAGATCGGGCAGGCTGACATCCAGCACCAGACAGTTCGGGACCATCGCGCGCGTGCGTCCGAGAAAGTCCTGGGCGCAAGCAAAGGTCTCTGCCCTTAGACCAGCAAAGCGAATCATGGCTTCGAGCGACTCACGCACCGAGACATCGTCATCGACGACGAAGACGACCGGCGTGGCTTGCGTCGACGACGATTTCGAGGCGGCTTCAACTGCACGAGCGGGTATCATTTCGAACTCCATTCACAGGCCCCGGGGTGAATCATTCGACCTTGAGCGCGGCCTGGATCGCCCCGAGAAGGGCGGTGTCGCTGAAGGGTTTGAGCAGACAATCGACGGCACCTTGTTCGAGCATGCGCGGGCGCAGCACCTCGTCCCCATGCGCCGTGATGAAGACGATCGGAATGGCTTCCCGGCGCCGCTTGAGCTCGTGCTGAAGGTCCTCGCCGGACATGCCGGGCATGGCGACGTCGAGGATCAGGCAGCGCACTTCACCGGCGCATCCGGAGGCCAGAAATTCTTCTGCCGACCCAAATGCCCGGGTTGCGAAGCCGAACATATGCAGCAGGTCGGGCAGCGATTCGCGCACCGACTCGTCATCGTCGACCACCGCGATAAGCGGGCGCTCTGTCATCACAGATTCCTTTAGGGTCGCTCCGCGTCCGCGCGCGCGGACTGTCCTGTGGGCGCGGACCGCTCGGCGGCGGCCACGCTGTCCGCCCGACACGGAAT
Organism: Paraburkholderia sp. BR10923; assembly: GCF_040948765.1. Classification (NCBI taxonomy): domain Bacteria; kingdom Pseudomonadati; phylum Pseudomonadota; class Betaproteobacteria; order Burkholderiales; family Burkholderiaceae; genus Paraburkholderia; species Paraburkholderia sp. BR10923. The sequence goes on from NZ_JBFPKO010000005.1 coordinate 24,208, forward strand.
GGAGAAAGTAAATGTGGCGCCGCGGTCTTTGTTCGGGGAGGCCCACAACCGGCCGTCGAGGCTTTCGATGATGCAACGGCTCACGAACAGGCCGATGCCCATGCCTTCCCGCTTCGTCGTAAAAAGCGGATCGAAGAGCTTGCCGGCAAGCTGCGGGTCGATGCCCACGCCCGAATCGGTCACAGAGAGCCGCACGTGGTCGCCATCGTCGGGCTCGATGCTCACCAATATCTGCCGTGGCCGGTCGTCGACGCCATTCATCGCCTCCACGGCGTTGACAAGCAGGTTGAGCACCACCTGCTGGAACTGGATCTTGTCCCCGGCGACAGTCGGCAGATTGTCGGCCGTCTTCAGATGCAGCACGATCCGCTTGTTGCGAATCTCGCCTTGCAGCAGATCAATCACCTCCCGAGTCGCTTCGACCAGATCGACCGTATCGGTCGTGATGGATTTGTTGCTGAACAGCGCGCGCAGGCGTCTCATCACCTCGGATGCGCGGTGCCCGTCGCGGATCGTGCGTCGTACCGTCTCGAGCGCGCCTTCCACATTGGGCGGTTCTGCACTCAGCATGCGCAGACCGGTGCTGGCGTTGGTCACGATGCCAGTCAACGGCTGGTTGATCTCGTGCGCGATCGAGGCCGTCAACGCGCCTTGACTGTTGACCCGGCTCAGATGGGCCAATTCGGCGCGCAACGCGAGGAGCGCATCTTCGGACGCCCGACGCTCCGTCATGTCCTGCGCGGCGCCGATGTAGTCCAGCGAGCCTTGCGGGTCGCGCGTGGCGTGCGCCTGTATGTGAATGTGCCTGACCGGGCCGTCGGGCAGCAGCAGGCGGATTTCGAACTCCAGATCTTTGCCATCTCGCGCCCGCTCGATCATTTCGTCAAGTAGATGGCGGTCGCCAGGGTGGAAGCGGGAGGCGATCGTTTCTATCGTAATCGGCACCCCCGGTTGGATCCCGAAGATGCGGTAAAGCTGATCTGACCATGTGAACGCGCCGGTTTCAAGGTGCCAGCAGAAGCTTCCGCTCGAACTGAGCTGCTCCACTTTGGCCATCAGCGCCGCGCTTTGGCGTAAGCGCTCATCCGCCTCCTGACGCGCAGCGATGCTATGTGCCCGCTCGATGGCGATGCTCGCGATGTGCGTGAACTGTGCGATCAGTTCGCGCTGGATAGGCGTGGGATCGCCGGGAGCAGACCGAAACAGCGTGAACGTTCCCAGCACTTCTTCGGTACGCGACAGGATCGGCGTCGCCCAGCAGGAACGCAATCCATGCGCGAGGCTGCGCTCGCGCCACGCCTTGGTCCAGCGCGCGTCCGACGCGACATCGGGCACGATCACCTGCGCCTTGAGGGACACCGCCATGCCCAGCGGGCCGGAGTCAGAGGAGGTGGCACGCGTACCGGCACGAGGGAGTAAACGCTTCGGGAGACCGGGAGACCCCAGATGCAGGCACGCGGTGTCGTGTGTCTCTTGAAAGGTGACTCTGCAGACGCAGTCGGTCGCGATCTCTTCGACCAGTCGGCATAGGTCGTCGAGAACGTTCGGCAAAGGCTGCCCTGTCGCGACCATCTCCAGCAGGCGATTCTCGCCCTCGAGCAGCGCCTCGGCACGCTTGCGATCATCGATATCCGTCTGAAGGAAATACCAGAGAGCGATTCGGCCCTCGTTATCGCGCAACGGAAAGCCTTGCACGCGGAACCATCGGTAGACTCCATCGGCACGGCGATGGCGCGACTCCGCATCATAGGGCTCGCCGGTGCTGATCGACGCCCGGAACCGGGCGATCACCGCCGCCCGATCATCGGGATAGGTCAGGCCGTTGGTTTTCCATCCCCGTAACTCCTCGAGGGTCGAGCCGGAAAATTCGAGCGTATGACGGTTGGCATGCAAGACGTCCCCGTCGCGCGAGAAAAGGATGACCCGGGTGGGGAGGCCATCGACGATCAGTTCGAAGCGCTGTTCCTGCGCGCGCAGCGCAGCTTCGGTCTGCTTGCGGTCCTCGATGTCCGAGTTGATCCCGCACCACTTTACGGCTTGACCGGTAGCATCGGTGATCGGGCTGGCTCGGCATGTGAACCAGCGATACACGCCATCGAAGCGACGCATGCGCGCTTCCGCCTCGCCCCGCTCGCCGGAGGCGAGGACGGTTCGCCAGGCTTCGATCAGTCCCGGCTGATCATCGGGATGGAACGCCGTCTGCCAGCCTTCGCCCGACGCTTGCTCGACGGAAAGCCCCGTATATTCGCACCAGCGTCGATTGACGAACTCGATGCGGCCGTCAGGAAAGGCTGTCCAGACCAACCCGGGGAGCGCATCCACAGTACGCCTGAGTTCGTTTTCCATCGCGACCCCATTCTACAGCGTGCCTCACGATACAACGATCGGCTTTTGGGAACCGGGAGTCAATATACCTTGGTGTCGGTTTGGGCCGGGTTATGTTGAAACGGCGGCTGAAACGGCCGGATTGATGGGCAACGTGAATTGAAAGATCGCACCGCGGTCGGGGTCGTTGCTCGCCCACAGGCGGCCGCCATGTGCCTCGACGATTGAATTGCAGATCGGCAGCCCCATGCCCATTCCGCTGGCCTTGGTCGTATAAAACGGCTCGAAGAGGCGCTCGAGGTTCTCCGGGGCGATACCCGGGCCGGAGTCGCGCACGGCCACGCGGACGACGCCTGGCTCGATCACCGCGGTGTCGATCGTCAATTCGCGCGGCCCTGTGTCAACCGCACTCATTGCATCGATGGCGTTGATAATGAGATTCAGGATCACCTGCTGTATTTGCACGCGGTCGCCCTTGACGGGCGGTAAATCCTCCGCAAGCCGCGGCCGCACGGAAACGCCGTTCCGGTTAGCCTCGCCGGACGTGAGCGCCATCACCTCGCGGATCGCTTCGTTGATCTCCACGATCTCATTGCTCATAGGGGCCTTGATGACAAGGCCATGAATCCGCTTGATCACCTCGCCCGCACGTCGCGCGTCACGGACGATGCGATCGAACGCCAGGCGGGCCTCCCCGACATTGGGTGGGTCGAGACCCAGGAAGCGCAGACCTGTCGACGCATTGATGGTCGTCGCAGCAATCGGCTGCTTCATTTCGTGGCTGATCGACGCTGCGAGTTGCCCAATGGCAGTGACGCGGTTCGCATGCGCGAGCTCGAGCTGCATCTGGCGCGCCTGAGCTTCCGCCCGTTTGAGCTCGCTCAGATCGAGCACAAACGCGATAGCTTGAGTCGCGTTCTCGCCGAGCATGGCAATGCCGACCAGCACCGGCACGCGGCTGCCATCCTTCCTGAAGTACTCTTTTTCGTAGGGCTGCAATATCCCGGTCTTCTCCAGCTTCTCCCATTCAACACCGCTGCGCTCGAGCCACTCAGGCGGCGTCAGGTCCCTCCATCTCAGACGCCCCACCAGCAGATCGTCATGGCCGTATCCCAACATACGAAGGAACGCGTCATTGGCTTCGAGGATCCGACCTTCGAGATCCCCGATCAAAATCCCGACGATGTTGGAATCGACGAGGCGCCGGATCTTTGCTTCACGTTCTGCAAGGTCACGGTAAAGGCGCGCGTTTTCCAATGCGATCGCCGCCTGCGACGCGAGCAGCTTCAGCAGGGCGATGCGCTTCGGAGCGAAGACGCCGGGCGTGAGGTTGTTCTCCAGGTAGAGCACACCGATCAGCCCGGCCTGCTTGAGCAACGGCAGACAAAGGACTGAGCGAGCGCATTTCTGGCGGAGATAGGGATCGTCGGAGAAGCGGTTTTCGGCTGAGGCATCGTCAATGATGACAGGTTCACGCGTGCTTGCGACGTAGCGCAAGAGCGAGTCCGGCAAGGCCACCGGTCTCGGTGGCTGTTGCTGCAATTGCACGATGACCCGGCCACCTTGAATGGTGGCTTCGGCCTCGACGCGCAGCAGGGCGCCCTGTGGAAGGATCAACAGACCGCGTTCGGCGCCAGCATGCTCGATTGCAGTCGTCATCAAGGACTTGAGCAGGTTTTCGAGCACCATTTCGCCTGAGATTGCCTGAGCCGTCTTCACGATGGTCGCGAGATCCAGTTGCTCGCCGCGTTCCTCGATGGTCACGCGTGAGACAGGCGCGGCTTCGGGTTTGCTCAAGGGGTAGAGCCGATCCAGTTGTTCGACCTTGCCGTGCGCGCCCCATTGGGAATAGCAGTCCCGCGCCTCACGCAAATAAGCGTACGCGGCGCGTTCGAGGCCAGCGGCAAAGCAGCATTGCGCAGCGAGCTCGTTGGCCAGTGCCTGGTCCTGGACGAATCCCTGCTCGCCTGCCGAGCGGGCTGCATGCTCATAGAACCGCATGGCCTGCATTGCGTGCCCGTTCAGACGGGCCAGTTCGGCGCGCAGCAGCAGATGCTTGTGCGCAAACGTGATCGGGCAGCTTTTCGCCCATCTTGCGAACGCCTCGATATTTGCGGTGATGTCCGCCTTGATCTGCGCTTGTCGATCAGATGATGCAGAGCCGTGAACCGCGGCGAGCGTGAGGGAATGATAAAGGCAGTAGTTCGCGAACTGGATGTGGCAGCGTCCGGACCAAAGCAGTGGTTTGGCCTTGTCGGCGCACGCGAGCGCCTTCTCAGGTTCGCCCAGCAGATAATGGCGCTGGATTTGCAAAATCCAGTGGAAACAGTTGACCACGGCAATGCCGCCTTCCGTGATCTGAGCATCGATCGCGGCGTCCTCCATCACCGTCGGGTCGCGGGTGCGGCCGCGAAGCCTCTGAATGAAATGTTGGATGCTGGACAGAATATCGTGCACGTGACGGAAGTGGATTCGTTTCACGAACTCGATTGCGTTGATCGAATCGAGCCACGCCTCATCGAGGCGATAGCCGCGTGCCAGAAGGTCCGTCAGCCGATGTTCGAGGCTGAAGCTGGCATAGATGACTTCGCCTGTTTCTTGCGCATGTCGCATGGCAGTATCGACGCACCCTAATGCGACCTCGATCGGTTGCGTCCAGAGAACCGCCATTTGCAAGAAAAAGTGCGCGGCCACTTGTTGAGCCGCGAAACTATGTTTCTCCGCGACGGCGACCGACAACCGGGCGAACGCCTCGCCGTCCCGGTATCGGTGGAAGTATGGACCTAGAAGAATGGAGATGAACGCATAGGCGATGACAGCCGATTCGGTCGTGCCGTATTGCAGCGTCACGACGACCATTCGGCAGGCAATCGTCTGGGCGAGGTTCATATCGGTGAAATAGGCGGTCTGCCCTAGCATATGGTAGATCTGCATGACCTCTCGCATCTCGGGGTCTTCCATCATCGGGAGGTCAAGGAGGTTTTCAATCGGGCGCGCGCCGAGGCGCATGAAGACGGCATCGTACTCTGCGGATAATTCGTCATCCGTAGGATGATCTGGCAAGTCGATGCCGAACATTTCCAGACATTCGCGAGCGGTTCTGACTGCGGACGCATTGTCGGCATTCACCAGCTGCAGGACCATCCTGAGCCGGTAGGCCTCGGCGCGGTGGATTTTCGATCGCGCTCGAAGCAATATGTCATCGATCCATCGGGTGGCTTCGCTGAAATGGGAGAGTAGAAACTCGCATTCGGCCCGTTCGAACCAGACGCTGAAGGTCAACTCGTAACAGTCGTCCCACCCTTGCTGCGAAAGCAGCGACGCAGCGGCCGCGAGATAATTGCAAGCCGAACGATACGCGGTCGAGGCCTTCGCCTTCTTCGCGGCATTGAGGTTGAGGGTCGCTGCGCGATGTTGTTCGGACCGTTCGATCATCAGCTCGGATCCATGATTCAACTGGTTCACGAGATCAAAAATCCTGGTCGTAATGTCCGCTTCATCGAGCTTCGACAAAAGCAGGCGGCCAATGCGCAAGTGATGCTCTGCGCGGGATTCGGTCGGAATCAGTGCATAGGCGGCTTCTTGCACCCGGTCATGGAGAAACTTGAAGCTGCGGTCCATGGACACGATCGCGCCGGCCCGGACGGCGTCGGCGAAATCCGCAAGGACTTTGGCCTCGGAGTCGCCCCAGACGCTCGCCAGGGTGCTGAAGTCCGCCTGGCTGCCGAGGCACGCCAGCAACTTCAACGCGTCCTGTGCACGAGGCGAGAGCCTCTGCAGTCTGCAGATCATCAGCTCTACGACGTTTTCGGTGAAGCCCTTCGCGTCGATGTACTCGAGATTCCACCGCCACGAGGCTGAATCAGGCTCGAACTCGAGAAGGCCTTCCTCAACGAGATTCGTCAATAACTGGCCCGCGAAGAATGGATTGCCGCCGGTTTTCCGGTGCAGCAGTCTGGCTAGAGGCAGGGCTTGCTCGCGCGTGCATCTGAAAGCGTCGCAAAGCAGTTCGCCGAAGTCCTCCGGCGAGAGCGGGCCGAGTACGATCTCATGCACCATGGTCCCGGCCTTGCGAATCGAACCGAGCATATCCATCAGCGGATGCCCGGTCGCGACTTCGTTGTCGCGATACGCGCCGATCAATAGCAAGTGGTGCGTGTCCGCATGGGTGATCAAATATTCGACCACGGTTAATGTGGCCGGATCGAGCCACTGCAGATCGTCCAGGAAAATCACGAGCGGATGCTCGGCGCGCGCGAACACGCCAACGAACTTTTGAAAGACGGATTGGAACCTCAACTGGGTTTCCAGTGGCGAGAGTATGGGAACGGGAGGCTGGGGCCCGATCAAGCTCGCGAGTTCGGGAATCAGATCGGTCAGCAATCGCCCGAGTTGGCCAACGGCTTCTGCGATCGCATCGCGCCAGCTCGCAATTTCGGCATCCTGGCCGTTCAGAATTTGTCGGATCAGTTCGGCAAATGCTTGCGCCAATGTTGAGTATGGGATGTCTCTCATGCGCAGGTCGAATTTTCCCGAGATGAAGATACCCCGGGGCAGCACGATCACCTTGTGCAACTCATTGACGACGGAGGATTTTCCAATTCCTGAGTAGCCGGATACGAGGACCAGCTCGCGCGTGCCTTGCACCGCAACGCGCTCGAATGCAGCCAGAAGCGTCGCGATTTCACTGCAGCGCCCGTAGAGCTTCTCGGGGATCAAAAGCTGTCGCGTTGTATCGTGCGTTCCGAGCGGGAAAGGATCGATCCGATGAGCGGCTTGCCATTCAGCCAGACATTTTCTGAGGTCCCACGCGAGGCCGGCCGCGGTTTGATAGCGATCCTCGGCGGGTTTCGACAGCAGTTTCATTACGATGGCCGAGAGCGGGGCAGGAATGCCTGAGACGCGCTCATCCGGCGCAGCGGGCTGTCGCGCGATGTGGCAGTGCACCCATTCCAGGGGATCCAGCGCAGTGAATGGAAGGGTTCCGGTCAACATCTCGTACAACGTGACCCCGAGCGCGTAGAGATCGCTGCGCGAATCGATCGACCGGTTCATCCGGCCGGTCTGCTCGGGCGCCATGTACGCGAGGGTTCCCGCAATCAATTCGGGATGTTCCGGGCTCTGGCGTTCGCGCGGGAGTCGCGAGGCGATGCCGAAGCCGGTGAGCCTAACCTCGCCCGTTGCGTCGTTCACCAGGATATGCGCCGGCTTGATGTCCTTGTGGATGAGGCCGCGCTGATGAGCCTTGCCCAAAGCAGTGACGATGTCAATGGCGAACTGCAGGAAGCGTTCCAGTCGAATGGGAGTGCCTATCAGCCGGTCGAGCGGAACGGCGCCCGAATCCTCCAGAACCAGCACGGCCTGACCGCCCTCAGACACTAGTTCGAGCGGCCGTACGGCCCAATCGCCGGAAAGCTCTTCCTTCAGTTCGTATTCGTGAGCCAGGCGTTCGAGGCTCGCGGGCGAGCAGCCGGTAGCCAAAGGTCGCAACTCCATGACCGAAGTCGGCGCGCCATCCGGGCTCAAGCGCGATGCGCGCGAGAAGATTCGCTCGCCATCCTCCCATAAGACCTGGCTGCTATCTGCAATCGAGTGGGACCGAGGCTCAGATGACATGCTCTGGAGGAATCGCTTTCGTGACGGAGGCCAAAGTCATGGTTTCCGTGTTTTGCAGCTCGGGCACCGCAATAAGAGGGCGATAGACGGCATCGCCTGCGCGAGTGACTTGCCCGCTCAGTGTTCGAATAGATTCCGCTTTTGTGCGCAGCGCAACGTCGCCAGAACGGTTCGCCTTAGCGGCACGCTGCCGCATCGCTCCCATGCGACGGTGGCGGGCAAGCGGCTTTAGCAGTGCAACCAGCTCGTTCACATGACCGAGCACCTTACCGATGATGTCATGGTCCGCAGACATTTGTCGGGTTATGCCGTATGACCGTTGATTCGAATGGTAGCAGAAGCATAAAGGCACTTCTGCGCGAGAGAACACCTGGCGTAGAGCTTCTCCGTCTCGCGACTTATGCAGTCACTGAAAAAATTCATCGATTGCATGAGAGGTGAGCTATTTCGGGCAGTGGACGCTCGGTCAGAGAGGGAGACTGCGATTGTTTGCAACGCGGCGAAAAGCTCGCCAAGTCGGAGCGCGGTTTCTTTGGCGCGGGCGCTTCGGCATCGGTTGGGTCGTAACGCCACGCGAGTGCGGATCGGGCGAACGCCTGTTGTTCGTCGCGATCGAGCGTCATGGCGCGCATGCCTTCCTTTTGCTCGTGGATCAGGTCGAAGCCCTCAAGGACGTCGAAAGCGCCATTGATCACGTTCTGGATGACGTTCCTTTGTGTGGCACGCGGATATCGGCGACGTTCTCGCCCGCGACCATGCCGTTCTGGCAGACAAACCGGAATGTGCCCGCCAGCATCTGGTAAGTGCTGGGTGCCGTCGTGCGAGTTCAGCAGCACGATTTCGTCGGCTTCCTCGCCGGGGATCTGGTCGGCGTGGCGAAGCCGCAGCATGTGTTTGGTGAATTCGCGCTTGCCCTGATCGCGTACGCGGGTCTGGCAGATCATGAACGGCTGAAAGCCTTCGTTGCGCAGGCCGCGGAGCACATCGATGGTGGAAATGTAGGTGTAGCGCTCGGAGCGGCTTTCGTGCTTGCCGTCCGCGAAGATGGAAGGGGCAACGTGGGGAATCTGGTCGTCCGAAAGCGGCGAGTCAGCGCGCAGCATCGGGGACCCGTAATGGAAAGAGGAAGCGAGTTGCATGGCAATCTCCACAGTCAAGGGTGAGGACCTGAACCGGGCGAGGGGAGGTGTCTTGCTATTGCGGCTGGACACTTCCCGGTGGAACTCGGGGTTGGCGTTGCTACCGCCTGGCTCCCGGGTTCCCGCCCGTGCGACTGGAGGAGCCGATCGCGCGCGTGTGTCAAGGAAAAAGGCGAGGGAGGGGTGCGGGCAACACGGTCCCTTGCCCCTTGATGCGCGCCCGCTATCGGCTACTGTGGCGGGTCAAGGGCGGGAGGCTGGGAGCGGGGTGCATGCCATGCCTCGGGTTGACCGGGCCTGCAGGTGTGGTCCTACGGCGCGGCCGCGTAGACCACCCCTCGCTAAAAAGCGACGGGGTTGACTGCTGCGCCCGGAGTTGATGACCGACAACCGGCGCCATCAGGTGATTTACAACCGTGCGCGGCGGCAGGCCAGGATGGCACCTCGAGCAGCCGGATTGATGGCGGTCGTGCGGTCCGCGGCTCCACGGCCAAGCGGCCGTGCGGCCTCTCCTAGCGAAGGGATCGGGAACTTGCTGATACCGCGACGTGGGGCCGGTCTTCGGCCACAGCGGTAGTTGGTCCCTCAAAGTATCAGCGGCTGATATGGGGTCCTCAGCTGACGACGGTATCGGGCCGGTCTGGGCAAGCGGCAGCTTCAGTTGACGTCGAGCGGCTGTGCACGACCTCAGAGCCTCCGTGAGAGTGCTCCCATCAGAACGGGCCGTTGTCAGAGCCTCAACCGACGTTCGCTCATGGTTCTGTCGCTGACCGGCAACCGGGCGTCACGTTGAGCATCGACTGATTCTCAGCGCAGGCGTCCGCCCCGCACCGCATCCTTTTGTATCCCGCCGTATCTACACCGGTCAGGGATACGCACGCTTACGTACAGCCGACTTTCTGACATCAGCGGGATACGCTCACCCGCTCAAATACGCCATCGCTGTCCCAGAGCTTCGGAAGTCACATCTGTCCAACTGCCATGACATGGCCCAGCGATTCCAAGCTAAGTTATTCGGACTTTCTCTACTTGGGGATCAACTAGTGAGAACGCAAATGAACATGCTGATCAAAACGCTTGCCGCAGTTACGGCTGGTGCCGTGCTCGCAACGAACGCCTTCGCCCAGAGCACCGGGGAGGTCGGGATCGCTTCACCGTACGCCGCCGTCAAAAACGAGCCCCAGCCCAAACTGATCGTGGATCCCACGCCGCTTCCGGCAGGGTTGGCCCACGGGATCGTCTGAATCCAATATCGGGTGGAGAACGTGCATATCGTTCCGGTGTTCGGGGCAGCCGCGCTTACCGTGTCTCCACGAATCGGGCATCTGCACGTACACATCGACGATTTACCTTGGGGTTGGGTAGAAGCGAATGATGTCAATACAATCAGCGTCGCGGGTCTGGCACCCGGCCAGCACAAGATGCTCGTGGAGTTGGTCGACGCTCAACATCACGTATTCGCTGATTGCACGGAGTGCCGGCAGACGGTGACGTTCACGGTCCCTGAGGGCACGCCTCATTCGCACTGAAGGGCTGTGAAGACCCTCTTCGCTGGTTCCTCGCGAATGACGTCCAACGCATCGTGAATTATGAGCGTTCTACCCGATGACTGAGTGTTCTTCTTTGACATGGGACGGCCCGTCACAAGGCAGAGCGCGCGCCCGAATGTCGAACCGTCAACGTATGCGGGCGGCCGATTGTGGCCGCTTGCACTCGCTGGAGCATGACGCTGTCCAGCGGCCATCCGCGCGAATGTTTCCAGTCCGTGTCGCGCAATCAGGAACACATCGCCGCCGCGCGAGCTGATCTGGCCGAGATTGATCACTGCTGCGTTCGATTTGCCCGACAGTGTGAGCGCTCCGACACTTGCGTGCTGGAGCGCTTCGCATTTACGCGCGCAAGGGCCTTAACCCCGTACGCACTTCATTCGCGAAGATCATCGGTTCTTCCCACGCGGCAAAGTGCCCGCCAGTTTCGGGCTTGTTGAAGTAAATCAGGTTGTGATATGCCTTTTCGGTCCAACTCTTCGGCGCCTGGTAGTTCTCTCCCGGAAACGCGCTCACAGCGGCGGGCACATTGACGTCTGCCGCGAGGAAGAAGTTCGCGTGCGATTCCCAATAAAAGCGAGCCGCCGAAACCCCGGTATTGGTGAGCCAATAGAGTGTGATGTCGTCGAGCACGTCGTCGCGCGTGAGCGCACCTGCGGCATGACCGTTGACGGGATGACCGAGCACTGCCGCGCTCAACGCCGCAGCGGGCTGGCCGTAGCCATCGCCATGATCGAGCAGCCAGGACTCCAGCGCGACCGGCGAGTCGGCGAGTCCGTACAGCGTCTGCGGGCGTGTGCCCATTTCGAATGCGTAGCCGCGCTTCTTCTTGAAGTTCGCGCTCAACTGTTCATACGCGTGCTGCTCCTCGTCCGATAAGCCGGCAGGCATCGCGTCGCCCGCGGCCAGCGACTTCAGAACCTCTGCAGGAACGGAAGCAGGGAAGTTCACGTGAATCCCCATCAGTTCGGGCGGCGCCTGTTTAGCCATGATGTTCGTCACGATGCCGCCGAGATCGCCTCCCTGCGAGGCAAATCGTTGATAGCCCATTGGGTGTTGCGCTGCGCATGAAGTGCGCGACGTGCAGCTTCACGAAGTCATGCGTGCCCGTAGGTTTGCGTCCCGGCGCCCGGTTCGCGATCGCGTATCTGACCGGATGAACGTATCCCGCTTGTGTCTGAAAGTTGTATGCGGGTAAGGGCGCGCATCCAATCTGTTTGCAGATACTCTCGGGTACAAAACGGAGATGGGGGGCGAGAGAGGGAAGGGAGTGACCACTGGGGTGCGTAACGTCGTGACGTCTCAGTCGCCTTTGCTGTCCGGCTCGGCTTCCATATTCATTGCGCCACGCGAAGACCTCATTCGATATTCACTCGGAGACAATCCGGTCTTGCGCTTGAACAATTGTCGAAATGTGCTGATATCGCCATAACCGACACGTTGGCTCACGGCCTCGAGTCCAATTGGGCGCGTTTCCAGCAGGCGTTTCGCGACCTCGATGCGCAGGTTTTGCAAATACGTCAACGGTGCCAGCCCGACGGCTTCCTTGAAACGGCGATTGAGCGTGCGTTCGCTGACAGCAAGCGATGCCGCCAGATCGCTCAACCGGAATCCCTGCTGCAGTGTAGCCTCCATCTGCTGCTGGGCGCGCGCGACGAGCGTGTCGGTATGCCCATGTTCTTCGAGAAGCGTTGCGAAGGAAGCCTGCGAAGTGCGGTTCATGTCGATCAATAGCGCCTTCGCGGTCATCGTAGCGAGTTCTTCGCCGGCGAATGTTTCGACGAGCCGCACAGCGAGATTCAGATACGAGGTCACGGAGCCTCCCGAGATGATGCCGTCTTGCGCGATCAGCAGTTCGTTTGCGCGAACTTCGACGCGCGGATAGCGGCGCGCAAAGTCCGACGCTCTCGCCCAGTGCGTCGTTGCGGCGCGGCCATCCAGCAGGCCGGCCTCGGCGAGCAGGTAATTCGCCGTGCAAAAAGCCGCCAGGACAGCGCCTGCCTTGCGTTGGCGCCGCAGCGCGGAAGACAGTTCGTTCAAATGCTCGCGGCGCCCGATGAACTCGTCGATGTTCGAGAAAAACGGTGCCGTCAGCAAAACGGCGTCCGCCCGTTTGCGCGGGTCGATCTTGCCGTCGACGTGAATGGTCTGACCCGACGCAGACCTGACGGGATGACCGTCGAGCGATTCCACGCGCCATACGAACAGGGGCGCGGATGTCGTTCCCGGTGCAGTCTTGCGCGCATGGAACTGATTAGCGGCGCTGAAGACGTCGACAGGGCCCGCGACGCCGGACGCGAGGATGCCGTCATAGACCCAGATGCGCACGATAGCCATAAGCGTGTCCGAAATTCCACGAATAATGGCGATGCTGCCACTTTTGGGCGAACCGGTAAACCCTGATCATGGCCACATTCCATGAACTGAAAGCAGGAGCAGCGCCATGCCAATGATCGATGCACTGTGGCCCGAGGATGCCTTGACGTCCGAAGCCGAAGCGCGCCTCGTCAGGGAACTGACCGACATCCTCATCAGGGCCGAAGGGTACGATCCCGCCAGCCACGTCGCGCCGCGCGTCTGGGTCTTCCCAACCGAGATACCCGATGGCGCTTGGGGTACGGGCGGCGCAATCTGGATGCTGCCCGATATTCATGCGCTGCTGGCGGGCGATTCGGAGCGCGACGCAGGCGTCGCCCGGCTTGCCCGACGCCGCCTCGAAAAAGCGCGCATTACGCTCGAAGCGGCGCTCAATGCCGCCAGCGCAGGCATTGCGAGCAAATCGTCACTGGAGCGCCCGGCATGAAATTCAATGACACAGCCCCCGTAATGGCACCCGCAGGCGGTCCGCCGCTCTGGCTGACGAACCTCGCTGAAAACGCGACGCTCGAGGCCTCCGTGCTGAAGCGTCCGATCGAAGGACGAGCCGATATTCTCTCCGTGATCAAACACGCGGTCTCACTCTACGAATTCCAGCAACACAGCTATAAGGGCGCGATTGGCGATAGTTTGTATATGGAGTCCTATCGCTCGCAGATCCAGGGTATGCCGATCGAGACGGTGGTCGTCGCGCACATGAACGAGCACGGCGAGACGGAGTCCGTGGTCATTAGTCATCGCCCGCTCAACGCGGTGCTGCTGTTTTCGAAACTTATGTGGGAGCGCGTCGATGAGCGCTTTCGTGATCGCTATCTGAGCGGACCGGAAGCAGCGGCACTGAATAAGGTATCGGACGCGGCCTCACGCGAGGACGGCTGCACTGGAGCGACTTCTCGATGACAGATGCTCCTGATGGCGTACGCGAACGCTATCGCACGACCGATCTGATCGAGCGGCTGAAAACTGCAGTCACAGACGGTGTTCGAGGCCGTGCGATGAAACGGCTTCTTCTTAACTTGACGACAGCCACTGTGCTGATCGCTTCTGCTGGAGTTTCCATGGCCCACACCACTCCGATGCCAGCCACGCCGACCACGAAGATACTAGCGATTGGTACTTTTCCACCGGGCACGGACATGCAGCTTGTCCAAGACATTCTTCCGTCCGAAGCTCGCGAGACGGCGCAACTCTACCTCGAGGGCAAGATTGATCAGTGGTATTCACTGCAAGACCGGGCTGGGGTGGCGTTCATTTTGAACGTTAACGACGTGAGTCAAGCGCATGAAATGCTCGAGGCACTTCCATTGGGGAAAGCGCACTTGATGACATTCTCGCTGCTCCCAATAGGCCCACTGAAGCCGTTGGGTAAGCTTTTGAATTCGCCTTCGCCCCAGTAGAAAGCGCTGGAGCGTACAGGGCCGCTGCGCCACCGCTTTGGGGCGCCCCGAGGAATTCCGAAGCAACGAAGCGCCTTTAGCTGGCGCAATTTCGCACTAAACGAGAGTGACGATCATGTTCAAACTAGTTACGAAGCCGACAGTCTTCCCCGCAGTAGCTGTGGGCGGTGCCGCATGCCAGATTGTGCCGGCATCATCCTCGTCGGCGCCGAAGGTTGAGGTCGGCGAGTTGCAGGTCAATCCCGACATCAAGCTGCGTCATATGGTCTATCGGCCCGCGCATCGCAAGGGTACGGTGTTGTTGCTGCACGGCTTCCCGGAGACGATGTATGCGTGGAAGCCAATCGCGGAATCCCTGTCGAGCGACTACGAGGTGCATGCTTTTGACTGGCCTGGCTACGGGCAGTCTTCGCGTCCAGGCGCCGATCGCTTCGGCTACGCGCCGTTGGATTATGCGCATGTGCTCGCAGACTATGTCCGCACGTCCGGCATCGACAGTTCGAAGCTTGTGATTTATGCGACCGATATCGGGGCCCTGCCTGCGCTGCTGGCGGCATTGGAGCAACCGGATATCGCCAGCGAGATCATCGTGGGTGACTTTGCCCCGTTCAACCGTCCACAGTACATGTACGAAAGCCTGCAGGGCCTGAAGTCAAAGCCTTCGTCCGACGCCGTGCGTGCTGCGATGAACAAGAACCGTGACGAAATCCTGGCAAACACATTCTTCCGCGGCATGTCGGCGGAGGAGCGCTACGCGTTGCCGCGGGAGTTCACGGACGATATGGCGAAAGGTTGGGGCGGTGATGTCACGTCGGCAGATGCGTTCTTCCACTATTACTCCCATTTCACCCGCGACCAGGACTACTTCGAAGCGAATATGGCAAAGCTGAAGATCCCCGTGAAGGTCGTGTGGGGTGAGCAGGATATCTATATCAAGAAGGAAATGGGCGTTGAGTATGCGAACCGTAACGGCTTAAAGCTTTCGATTCTCCCTAAACTCGGCCATTTTCCGCATCTGCAAGCGCCTGAGCAGACAGTGGACGAAGTTCGGGCCGCGTTTAGCGCGGGCAGCAATCCTGTCAGTGACTAGTGGGAATGCGCGAGTGATGCACACGCGCTTCCCGACACCGCGGTGGCCTCGTTTGCCGCGCTTTCGGTCGCGCAATCCGAAAAGATGCTCCAGACAGCGATCCGCGAAGTGTCCGGCATGCCCGCCGACGTCCGGGCTTTTTCACGCTCGATCGGAAAGCGCGCTGCCCGCGCTTGAGCGGTTCGTTGCTGCTAGAAACGGCTTGCGCCCTGGCCAGCGTTGGCGTGATAACCACGCCCGAGCGAGTGGCAGAAGTGAAGCCTCGCCGATTTCGCGCCCGCGCATCCCTGTCACCTCACCGACGACGCAAATGTTCGTCCCGTTCGAATAGTTCCACGAGCCAGTCGATGAAGACGCGCACTTTCGCGCTCAGATAACGGTTGGGTGCGTAGATCACATGCACGGGGATAATCGGTTGCCGCCAATCCACGAGGAGAGGCACGAGTTTGCCCGCCACGATTGCGTCGCGCACCGAGTAGGTCGGCGCCTGGATGACGCCGAGACTGGCGAGGCCAGCCGCGAGATATGCATTCGTATCGTTGACGACGAGCCGATGACTCAAGTGGAGTCCCTTTTTTCCGATCGTCATACAAAAACGGGAACGACGGGGGGTAGCCTGCGGTGGACGGAATCATGCCGATCGTCGGCAGATTGCATAACTCGTCCGGTGATGCCGGCGCGCCGTGCGCGTCGAGCAGCGCGGGCGTCGCGCATGTAGTGAAACCGAAACTGCCGATCTGCCGGGCCACCATGAACTGCTCGTCGACCGTGCCGGCGCGGATCGCGCAGTCGAAGCCTTCGGCGATCAGATCGGCGCGTTCATTGCCGACTTCGAGTTCGATTCCGATCTCGGGATAGGTGCGGTAAAAGTCGTCGAGAGCCGGGACCACCACGAGCGCGCCGATTGCCGTCGCCGCCTCCACACGCAGTCGGCCCGACGGTTTCATCCGTGCATGCGTGGTCGACGATTCGATATCCGCGAGTTCCGCAAGCAGGCGCACGACGCGCTCATAGTAGATCGCGCCTTCCGGGGTGACCGTGACCGAGCGCGTCGTGCGGTGCAGCAGACGGACCTTCAGTTCTTCTTCCAGCTTCTGGATGAGCCGCGTCAGCGACGCATTCGGCATGTCGAGTGTTTCCGCTGCCTTCGTGAACGTGCCGGCTTCCACCACACGGACGAAGGCGTTCATCGCGGCGATGCGGTCCATGATCGGCGTCTCCGTTATATAAGGAAGACGCCATTAGACCGCAAATCGCGAGCCCCGCTGCTATTGACCGGTGAAGTCCATGACCGGCCTCGGACGTCCGGCCTTCAGCGCCTCGACGGCGGAACGGATGCCCCGCTGTGCGTCGTCGGATTCGAACAAGGGCATCGCAATGTCGAACATCGCTTCGTCAGCGGCCGCGACACCGCCCCCCGCCCACGCGCGCAGCAGCGCCTTGTGCGCGGCATAGGCGCGCGTGGGGCCGTGTGCGAGCTTGCGCGCGAAATCGGAAGCAGCCTTCAGCAGATCGGCGTCGGCAACGACGCGATTGACGATGCCAAAGCGTTCCATCGTCGCGGCCGGGACTTTCTCCGACGTCAACGCCCACTCGGATGCACGCGATCGGCCCGCGCGCTCCGCGACCCGATAGATGCCGCCGAGCACAGTGACGATGCCGAGCGTCTGTTCGGGATGGCCGAACGTCGCGGATTCGCCCGCGAAAATCACGTCCGCGCGCAGCGCGAGTTCGAAGCCGCCGCCGAAGCACAGCCCTTGCACAGCGGCGACGACCGGCACCGGAAGACGCTCGAAGCGGTTAAACACGGACATGTAGTGCTCGAAGCGCGCACGCAGTTCACGCACGTTCGCATCGGGCCACGTCATGATGTCGCCGCCGAACGAGAAGTTTTCGCCTTCGTTGCGCACGAGCACAGCGCGCGCGTCGCTGCGCTCGATCGCGGTGACTGCTGCGGCCAGCTCGTCGATCATCTGGTCGTCGATGCGATTTTGCGGAGGGCGGTCGATGACGATCGTCGCGAGCCCTTCGTCGAAATGGACAGTCAGGTGAGCCATGGAGAGATCCTTTGTCGTGGGGATGGACGTTAGGCGAGGTGATGTTTGAACCACTCGACAGCGGCTTCGCTGGAAAGGCGGAACTGCGACAGATACGGGTCGAAGTGTCCACCTTCGATCGTCACGAGCCGCTTGGGCTGCAGCGCGCATTCGTAGGCTGCGAGTTCGAGGTCGGTCAACGTGATCGTGTCGCTCGTCGCGACCACCATCAACAGCGGCGTTGGCGAAACGCGCGCGATCCATTGGCCCGGCTCGTACATTCGTGCGGCACGCGTCGAGCGAACCGTTACGTTGTTTTCCCAGGCTCCATCCGGCAGCGGCTGCAAATAAAATTCGAGCGCGTCTTTCGCCCGATACGACGCGGCAACTGCGGGATCGCTACTGACGACCGCCTGACGCCGCGGCGGCTCGCCGCGCAATTGCGCGCGATCGTCATCGGCGAACGCTTCTTCGAGGGCGGCGACATTCTCCGGCGCAATGCGGCGCAGCCCCTGTTCGTAGCCGCTGATCGTCGGTACTTGCGCGACGACGCAGCGCAGCCGACGCTCGGTCGCGCCGAGCACGATCGCGTGACCGCCCGCGTAGCTCGTGCCCCACAGGCCGATCCGCTTCGGATCGACGACGTCAAGCGTTTCGAGGAAGCTGATCGCGCGCCGCCAGTCCGCGATCTGACGCCACGGATCGATGTCGTGACGGGGCGTGCCTTCGCTCGCGCCGAAGCCGCGATGGTCGTGCAGCAACACCACGAAACCGGCTTCCGCGAAAGCGCGCGCGAACGGTTCGAGTCCGTGTTCCTTCACTCCCGCGTAGCCATGTGCCATCGTGATCGCGGGGCGGCGTCCGTCGCCGGCGGGAACGAACAGCCAGCCGCGCAGCTTGACGCCGCCGTCCACTTCGAATTCAACGTCGGTACGTTTCACCATTTCAATCTCCAGGGAATGTGACTCAGCGCGCGGATTACGCGCTGCGATAAAAGAGGCTCGCGTCGACCACGCCTTGCAAACGATGGCCGAGTTCAGCCGAGAATCTGAGCGCACCGCCGAGCGGACGATGATGGATCGCCACGTGCACGATCTTGCCTTGCGGATTCGTCGTCAGGACGGTAATGCCGCGCATCTGTTCGCCGCCGAAGGCCTGCACTTCCCATTCGAGGTAATCGCGCAGCCCGCTGTGTGCCTCGTGCGTGAAGGAGAGCGACTCATAGATCCGGCTCGCGGTGGTCATGACGGTCTTGACCTGATCGATGCCGACGACCGGCTTCGCGAGCACACTCGCTTCGAGCATCACATCGGGCGAGAACGTCTCGGCGAACGCATCGGCGGATTTCTGCCCGAACGCGCGGGTCCATCCTTGCGGCGACACCGGCACGTCTGGAGCGTTCAGCCCTGCCCCGTTGGCCTCGATGTTCGCGAGAAAAGATCCGACGGCATGCGCGATCGCGGCGGGTTGCTCGACGTGCGGCCAGTGACCGGCGCGCTCGATCGATGTGACGTGCGGTGCCCTGAAACGTGGCGTTACGCCGAGCGAGATCATTTCGGCCGTGGCGAAGGTGTCTCCATCGCCGCGGATGATCAGCACCGGGCCGAGGTATCGCGAAGGGTTCGCACCCGTCGGATGGCCTTCGTTCCAAAGGTCGGCGAAGGTGCCTGTCGCGTTTGCATCGACACGGTCGCCCAGTTGACCAAGCTGCTCGAGTTGAGCGTCGTCGAGATTCACCGACACGTTGCGACGTAACTCGCGTTGCGCGACCGGATCGCCGCCGAGCGCATGGAACCCGCGCATCGCTTCGGCCGGCAGACGGGTGCCGCGCAACGGTACCGGCGTCAGAAGCACGAGGCCTCGTACCTGCTCGTTTAGCCGTACCGCGACGAGTTCGGCGATCTGCGCTCCCATGCTATGACCGATCAGCACCACCGGCCGCGACAGCGCGCGGATCTGCGTCGTGATGTCCGCGGCGAAACTATCGAGACTGTATGGGCCGGGGTCGGCGGCGCGGGCCCCCATTCCCGGTAGATCAACGCACAGTGCGCCGGATGCGCGCTCGCCGAGATGCTGCGCGAGGTCGTCCCAGACTGCGGCACCGTCGAGGAATCCGTGGATAAACACGAGCAAGGGCCGGCTCGGATGAGTGGGATTCATGGATGTTCCCTGTCAGGCTGTTGGAATTGAAAATCAGCGAGTCGCGCCGGATGCGGACCAGTTCGCCGCGTCGATCGGCGAGTAACCGTCCGCGAAGCCATCGAGCCGGCCGATGCGGTGGTCCTGGAGCCGCGCGAGCACCTGCGGGTCGAGCGGCGTCGTGAACGCGCTTTGCACGACCGTGTATTCGGCGGCAAGGCGACCGACGGCTTGCAGTGCGGCGGTGTCGATGCGGCCGCGATCGAGGTAAAGGTCGTCGCGGATCTGAAAGCGCAGCACTTCGCCGAACACCACGTGGTCGTGCTGGTCGCCGATCGGGATGATCCGATCGACCTTGCATTCGAGCGCGATGGGCGCGGCCTTCACGCGCGGCGGCCGGACCATCAGCGATGCCGCCTTTTCCAGGCCAACTGCTTCGAACTCGTCGACGTCGGACGGGAATTCGAAAGCGCTGCGGTGCATCGCATCCGCGAGTTCGAGATTGACGATGTTGACGACGAATTCGCCGGTGTCGCGAATGTTGATGAATGTGTCCTTCAGCGTGACGCCGTCGGAACGCGGTTGCATCGAGATCGAGATCATCGGCGGCTTGCGGCCGACCGCGGTGAAGAACGATATTGGCGCGAGGTTCGCGACGCCCTCTTTTGAAAGCGTGCTGACCCACGCAATGGCGCGCGGCAGAATCGAGCCGATCAACAGCTTGTAGTTCGCGGCGGCGTCCTGGGTGGAGGGATCGACGATCATGATGGAGGTCCTTGCGAAGTGACGGGCAATCGGCGTTACGCAGGCCGGCGTGCGACGATCAGTTTTGCGGTCATGTCCTGCACGATCTGGCCGTGCTGATTGATCGTTTTCGATCGCAGCGCGACGGTTCCGCGATCGGTGCGTGAGCGCGAAGGGATCAGTTCCACCACTTCGCTTTCCACGTGCAGGATGTCGCCGGGGCGCGTCGGCGTCTTCCATTCGACTTCGCAGCCGGCTCCGAGTACGCCGTTGATCAGCTTCGGGCCCTCGCTGACGAGCAGACGCATCGTGATCGCCGCGGTATGCCAGCCACTCGCTGCGAGGCCGCCGAACATGGTGCCGCGGGCGGCTTCCTCGTCGAGATGGAATGGCTGCGGATCGAACTCCGCGGCGAACCGCTTGATAGCGGCCGCGCTGACTTCGTACGTACCGGTGATGGAGGTGTCGCCGACCTTGAGGTCGTCGAAATAAAGCGCCTGCCGATTCATGAATGTCTCCTCTTGAGCCAGGGATGCGGGAGACCGGCTGGTAGCATTGGTATCCCGTGTGTCGTGCAGCTACTGTAGGGAAGGGCTCGGCGAGGAGTAAGAGGGTGCCGCTGAATGGATTATTTCAGGCGGATCAATAATTGAACGGGCTGCGGGCGCCCGGGTTGCCGAGAGGTTAGCCGCTCGAGTGCATGTTCGCGCGCCGCATACTGAGGTGCGCAAACATGCACGTTGGCTTCGAAACTAGTAGCGAGCCACTTCGATTATTGCGTCCGCAAACGCCTGCGGTGCCTCCTGGGGCAAATTGTGACCAATGCCGCCCCCGATAGTACGTTGCGTATCGATATTTGCTGTGCGCGCTCCCCAGTCGAAACCCCCGAGAATCACTCGCTGGATCTTTAGCGCATCCATCAGCGGAAAGAAAGCGCGTCGTGCCGTAACCGCGCAAATGTGGAACGATCACCCGATAGCCCGCCGTTGCGATGCGCAGCGAAGCGTCGGCAAAGCTGTGGATGTCGTATGGCCAGCCATGAAGCAGGATCACCACGGGACCATCGGCGGGTCCGACTTCGGCGTAGCCAGCTGCGGGGCGCCTGATAAATCTCGCCGGGAAACACGGTCACGGCGGCTGGGATCGAGATGTTCACGCTATTGAAGTTGTTCGCGTTGTTGGTCCAGTAAAGCTGCGCCGCCGACGTGGAGGTATTGGTCAGCCAGTACAGCGTGATGTCGTCGAGCATCTCGTCTTTGCTCAACGACCGTTCCGGATCGCCGCCGCTGTAGGTCCAGTCCGCGAATTTGTCGTACATCCATGCGGCCTGTCCGACCGGGGAATCCGCGAGCGCATAGCCGATCGTCTGTGGACGTGTGACCATCATCGCCGCATAGCCGCTGCCGCGCGTGTACAGATTGTTCAGCGACTGATAGGTGGCTTTCTCCTTGTCGGAAAGCCCGCGCGGCGGGGGATCGCCTGCCTTCAGCCGCTTTGCGATCCCAGGCGGCACGGTCGCCGGCATGTTGACGTGAATACCGAGCAGGCCCGGCGGCTGTTGCGCGGCCATCTTGTCGGCGATCACCGAGCCCCAGTCTCCGCCCTGTGCGACGTAGTGCTGATAGCCGAGGCGCCGCATCAGTTCTTCCCATGCTCGCGCGATGTGATCTGGCGTCCAGTCCGCCGTCGACGGCTTACCCGAAAATCCGTATCCGGGCATCGATGGCAGAACCAGATCGAACGAATCCTCCGCACGTCCTCCGTACGCTACCGGGTCAGTCAGCGGTCCGATCACCTTCAGCTCCTCGAACACCGAGCCGGGCCAGCCATGCGTCATGATCAGCGGTAACGCACCGGGATTTTTCGAGCGCACCCAGATGAAGTGAATATCGACGCCATCGATCGTCGTGACGTACTGCGGCAGCGCGTTCAGCTTCGCTTCGGCGTGGCGCCAGTCGTAGCCGTGGCCGTGTCGTCCGCGGACGCAGCGGACGTCGCGGGCGTCTCGGCCGCAAGCGCGGTCGCCGGCGTATTGGCGATGGCGGGGACCGCGATCAGCGTGGTGACAAGTAGGGATTTGAGGCCTTTCATGAGGAGTTCTCCTGACCTGCGATATGGAAACGGTGACTAGAATGGGAACTGAAAGAGTCGGTCGACCGCTGGTGCGAAAGGATCGTTGAGTACCGCTTATTTGCGTACAATCAAATCCGTGCATCCATAGCGCATTTGTATGAGCGGCCGCCGATATCGCAAAGGACGTAGAAACTACGGTTTCAGGACACCACTCGAAGGAATCGCCGTGCCGTCAGCCGCGTTCGTCGGGTTCGATGGGTTTCACGCCATGTCGCTCGCCGCGCAGCCGGTGTTTTCGTTTGCCAATCAGAAATTCGGTGAATCGTTCTACGAAATCGTCACGCTGTCGGAACGTGGCGAGCCAGTCAGACCGATCGGTGGCCCCACGGTGATGACCGAACCCATACGGCTTCGGCTGGGGATACCGCGCCTTCGAACCCAGGCCAGAAGTTGTTTGCGAATACCTCGGAGCGGCAGAGGACAGCCAGAAGCAGTTGCTGCTCGCGTTTCAGTTGGCAAGGCAAAGGCTAGCGGAAGTTGGGGAACGCAAAATGCCGCCATCTAATGGAGAGCGTATCGAGATTACTGGCCAGGATCTTTGAAGTGCACCGCGGCAGTGCACATATCCGGCAGGTTCGGCCTATGCAACGGACGTTCACCGTTTAAGCTGACCGGATACACAGAAACCGCATGCGCTCACATCAACGCCGTTGACCACCGCCGTCGCGAGGGCGCTCCCACCGCGCAATCGCCCCAGCCTTGCGACTTGCTTGCGCGCATGCAGGCCTCTCACGAACAGCCGGGACTCAGCCGTCACGTTCGCGTTTGCAGGCGTACCATCACTGCACAACGCATGAACGTTGCACACGCGGGGCCGACCGGTTCAACGAAGCCGGGCGCCGCGCAGCAGATCAGCCGCTTCTCAGCGGCGAGGAGCGCTTCATGGCCACTGGCATCGAACTTCACGATAAACGACGGCAACTGCTGCCATTTCGCGAGTCGATATTGGCGATGCTAGGAGTCGCATCGGTTTCGATGCTGATCGCGCTCGATCAGACCATCGTTGGCACCGCGATGCCGCGCATCGTCGCGGAGCTCAAGGGTTTCGAACTCTATGCATGGGTCGCGACGGCCTACATGCTCACGTCGGTCATCACAATTCCGATCTTCGGGCGTCTGGGCGATCTGTTCGGTCGCAAGCCCTTCATGCTGTCCGCCATCCTTGTCTTCACCCTCGCATCGGTGCTCTGCGGGATGGCGACCAACATGCTGTTTCTGGTGCTCGCGCGCGGACTTCAGGGCATCGGTGGCGGCATCATGCTGGGGACGGTGTTCGCGACCGTCGCCGACCTGTTCCCCGATCCGAGGCTACGGCTGCGTTGGCTGGTGTTCGTGACTTCGGCGTTTGGCCTTGCGAACATGGTCGGGCCAATGCTCGGGGGCATGCTGACTCAGCACGGAAGCTGGCGGCTCGTGTTTTTCGTCAATGTGCCGGTGGGTGTGGTGGCGCTGTTCCTCGTGCGTGCTTTCCTTCCGCACTTGCGCCATGCCCGCAACGGCGCGCGGCTGCGCCTCGACTGGCTCGGCGCATTCGTCGTCGCCGTGACGTTCGGCGCGCTGCAGCTGGCGATCGAGCTCTTGCCGAGGCAAGGATGGACTGCTTCTACGATCATACTGGCCGTGATCGCGCTGGTCTGTACGCTGACGCTTTTCTTCTGGGAAAAGCGCATGGGCTATCCGATCATCCCCGTGGACATGCTGCTCGACCGCAGGCTCGGTGCGCTTTTTGCAATGTCAATGCTCGGCGGGTTCGCGCTGTTCTCTCTCGTTTTCTACGTGCCGCTGCTGTTTCAGGGCGGCTATGCGATGTCTCCGCGTGCCTCGGGCATGCTGATCACGCCGCTCCTGCTCGGCACGACGGTCGGCAGCTTCATCAATAACCGCGTGGTCACGCGCATCCGGCGCGCCAACGCGATCCTCTACGTCGGCTTCGCGTTGTCCGCTTTTGCGAGCCTCGCGGTGGTCGTGCTGCGAGGCCACGAGCCGTACCTCGTGTGGATGGCGTGCATGGGAGCGAGCGGCCTGGGGTTGGGCCTCGTGGGCACGAGCCTCACGGTCTGCTCGCAGCAGATCGTCTCGCGAGACCATCTCGGCGCCGCCACCGCATTGCTGCAGTCGCTGCGCACATTCGGCGGCATGCTGGGCACGGTGATGACAGGCGCGCTGCTGGGGCACCTTTACACGGTGGGCGTGAATCGCTCGCTAGATTCATACCAGGCGGCGCAGTGGTTCAAGTCGTTTGCAAGTCCCGAACTGCTCGTGGACCGTGCCGAGCAGGCCGCGCTGATCAGTCGCCTCGTGAGCGCCGGGCACGCCGGCGACGCGATGATGAACTCGGCGCGCAGCGCGCTCGTGGATTCGATCCACACTGGCCTCATCGTGGCCGCTGTGGCTGCGATGGTCGGCTTGTGTCTCGCGTGGTTCGTGCCGCCGGTGCGGGTCGGCTATCTCGAGGCGCAGCCACAAAATAGTTGACGATGGGTTACCCCGGTGTCGGCTGCTGCCTGCGAGCTCGTACATGGTTAGCGACGTTCCGTGGTAGCTGGGGCACAGCGTGACCATGCGGGGAGTGCGACTGAACTCCGCAGCGTCCCTCGTTGATCACGATGTCGAACACCTCCAGAACAGTATGCTGCGCGGCGCTCACATTTGACAGCGACGACGGCTACGCTTTGGCGCGCTTGCGCGCTGTGCGGGTCACCACAGGCTTTTCAGAGAGCATGCACTGCTGAATCACGCGCTGGAGATGATCCGGGCCGGCCGTGATCGCGCTTAGCAAAGTCATCAAGACGAAGTCGATCAACTTAGGTATTGCGACCTTGGTGTCCGCCCTCGGTGCGCGGTTCGCCAGGATCAGCGTGGCGAGACCATGTTCCATGCTCCACGCGGCATGAGTCACTAGCTTGAGATCGGCATGGGCCCAGCCACTCTCGATAGCTAGTGCCTCAATCGTCTCGGAAAACAACCCAAAAGACCTGTTACTTTCCTCGGTGAGTTCTGGATACGCCTGATGCGCCACGATGCGAGGTCCGATCATCAGACCGAACAGTCCATTGTGGCGCTGCGCGAACTCAACATACACCCGCATCATCCGGTACGCTTTGGCAAGTGCGGCGTCGTCGCTGTCACGGATCGCAACGCGCAACGCAGCGAGGTCGCGATATCCACTCGCCGCGATCGTGGCCAGAAGTTCGTCGATACCGGCAAAATGTCGCGAGGGCGCGGCTTCTGATACGCCCACCATTCGCGCGAGGTAACGAAGACTCAGATCTTGTGCAGACACATCCTTGAGCGCGTTGCGCCCCGCCTCGATGAGCGCATTGCGCAGATTGCCATGGTGGTAATCCGCGTTCTTTGTGATAGATGACTTAGGACTCACGTGGCCTTCGTTGGTGGAGCAAAACAAGGAATCGATTATAAATTCTGCGCAAAGAGGCAAGCAATATCCGGATGGGCCGCTAGACAGGCGAGCATCACTACGCGCATTCTGGCGGCTTGCTGGCGTGGCTGGATGTCAGGCTACACCGCATGCCCATCTGCTCCAGGCAGACCGCGCCGAAGGCCGCCTTTTAGCGCGCAACGCGGGCGCTTGCCATGACTACCCGGTCCGCCCCGTTGGCATCGACTGATCAAGTGGAGCATCGAGCCGATACGTCGTCAACGGGCGATCGCCTCCTGACAATGTGTTGCACGCCAAAAAGAAGAACCGCTACGCCGATTGCCTGGACACACGCAATCATTATGAACCCGCTCGCGTAAGTTCCAGTCGCGTCGCGGACATATCCGATAAGAAAGGGTGTAACGAAGCCTGCGACGTTGGCGACGCAACTGATCAACGGCACGCCGACCACTAACGACTTACCGCTGAGGAGGCCGACAGTCATTTGCCAGAAGAGCGTTATACCCGCTCCAGTTCCCGCGAAGCCCAGAGCAAGGAGAAAAAACGTCGCGATGGGGCTGCTGTGCCATACGAAGACGAGCGCCGAAAGGCTCACCGCAGTAAAAAACGACGCCAGCGCACAGAAGAGCCGCCGACGCTGCGCACTGCCCCCGATGCTACAGATAAGCACATTGCCCAATGCCCCTAAAATGCAGGCACCCGCGACTGCACGGCCGATCTCTTTGTATCCGCCGAATCCCGCCTCGCGAAGTATCGTCGGGGAGTAGAAAAACAGTGCGGCCGTCGCGGCGAGGAGGGAGAAGTAGGCCGCGCTCAGGATCCAGACGGCGGGGTTGAGGAAAAGAGGCCGGTCCTCGTCGTGCGCATCGTTCATCGTTTCGGCGCTATTTCGGAGATCGTTCTCGACGAGCGTACGCTGGCGCGCCGAAAGCCACTTGGCGCCGCGAGGCAGATCCGGAAGTATCATGAACGCAACGCACGCCAACACGACCGTAGGGATGGCCTGAGCGAAGAACATCCATCGCCAGCCTTGAAAGCCGGCCAGTCCGTTCATGTGCTCGAGCACGAAGCCTCCCGTTAGGCCGATCGTGACCGTCGAGAAGAGCGATCCTGAATGGAAGATGCTGAAGTTGCGCGTGCGCCTTGTTCCGGGGAACCACGCATTGAAGTACAACACGACACCCGGGTAGAATCCGGCCTCGAACACGCCGAGCAGGAACCGCAATGCGTAGAACGTCGGCGCGTTATTGACGAACGTCATCGCGACACTGGTCAGTCCCCACGCGCCGGCGATACCAGCAAGCACGGCACGCGCGCCAACTTTCTTTTGTAGCATCGTGGTAGGGACGCCGAACAGCACGTAACCGACGAAGAAGAGGCCGGCGCCCAGTCCATAGACTGTCTCGCTGAATCGCAGATCCACGACCATTTGCAACTTCGCGAAAGCAACGTTCGAGCGGCCGACCCACGCCAGCATCCATAAACCAAACAGTATCGGCAGTATCCTCCATTGCGCCGAAGCGTAGGCTTTCCGAAGGAGGGCGTTGTCATCCGACGATGACGCCTCTATGCAGGCTTGTTTCACCACTTCCATCCAGTCCTCCGACGTGATGTGTTGACACCGGGAACGAGGCGTACCTCGGCGATCAAAGATCGTCCGCCACTTTCTGCAATTCACGCGCGTGCGGAACAACGGACGCGCCGATCTTCTTCGTTAATGGCGGCGGTCCACCGACCAGAATGCCGCTATCGGTTGCATTGCGGATTTCGGCATCCGCGAGGCCCGCTTCGCGGAAAACCTGCTCGTTGTGCTCGCCGCGAAATGCGGGCGCGCTGCGCATTCCAAGCTCGTCATCTGAAAAGTGCCATGGATAGCCGTGTATCAGATATGAGCCGCCGCGGCGATCCGAAATCTCGTGCACCGCACCCCATTGCTTGGCCCAATCGGTCTCGGCCAATTCCTTCAGCGTACGAATCTGGCCGATCGCGATTTTGGCCTCGTCGAGTTGCGCATCGAGCGTCTTCAGATCGCGGAATGACCGCATCCAGGTCTGGATCACTGCGTGCAATGCCTTGTAGTTCCTCAGGCGGTGCTCAGCGGTGCAGAAACGCGGATCGTGCGCCAGGTCCATACGACGCATCGCCTTCAGGTAATTCGGAAACGTGTTGCTGCCGACGATGCTTTGCGCCGCCACAAACTCTTCGCCACCCGGGCCGATGAAATGAGGGCCGTCGGCGGCACCGAGGATGCCAGGCTCCGCGCCCGTATCGACACCCGCGAGATCGAGGTGAGCGCGCTCGTTGATCGACAGCATCACGGCCGCCATTGCGACGTCGATGTACTGGCCGCGCCCGGTGACTTCTCGCTTGCGCACTGCCGCGAGCACGGCGATGGTCGCTTGCAGGCCCGCATAGACGTCCGCGTGCGACAGGGGATCGGTCCATTTACGGCCGTCGCTGGCGTTATCGAAATGTCGCAGTGTGTTGTGCGTGAATCCCGTTTCGGCTTGCACGGTCGGCGCATAGGCCATGCGCGACGCCCATGGACCGTGTTGGCCGTAGCCCGTGATCGAAACGTAGACCAGCTTGGGATTGCGCTGCGCGAGTGTCGCGTAGTCGAGTCCAAAACCCTTGAGCGTGCCAGCCCGAAAATTTTCGACGATGATATCGGCGTCGTCACACAGGCGTAGCACGAAATCACGTGCGCCCGGTGCGTTCAGATCGATGCTGATGTTGCGCTTGCCGCTATTTTGCTGAGCGTAGTAGCCGGACATGCCGTCGTGATTCGGAAATGCGGCGCGCGACACGTCGGGTCGCGGTGGCTCGATCTTGATCACATCGGCACCAAGATCGGCTAGCGTCCGCGCGCACAGCGGGCCGGCCAGCACGCGGGAAAAATCGACGACCTTGAGTCCTTCGAGCGGTCCGGTCATGTCAATTCCCTTCGAAAATAGCGGAGCCAGGACCAGTCTTATCGAAGGCCTCCAGTCCGCGTTTAAGATCCTGCGACGCCCAGATCGGCTTTTGCAACTCGAACATCGCTTCGTCGGCGGCGGCAACGCCCTCATTGACCGCAACACGCACGAGTTGCTTGGTGGCGGCATGCGCGACGGTCGGGCCGGCGGCGAGTTCCTGCGCAATCGACAGCGCCACTTCATCGAGCTTGTCGTCCGGCACAACCAGATTGATCAGGCCCCAGCGTTCGAGCGTGGCCGCGTCATACCGGCGACCGAGCAACGCGAGTTCTTTCGCGCGTGCCGGACCGGCTCGCATCACCTGACGCTGAATGCCGCCGAGCAGCGGCTGCAAACCTAGTGCGACCTCAACCGAGCCGATCTTTGCCGATTCGGCGACGACGCTGAAGTCGCAGGCGAGCGCCACTTCGAATCCGCCGCCGAGGCATGTTCCGTTCACCGCGACAACAATCGGGATCGGTAGTGTCTCGAAGCCACGCAGCACCTCGAGCGGATCCATCAGCGCTTTGCCTTGCGTGGTAATGCGATCGGGAAAAAGCGCCACTTCAGCGCCGGCTGAGAAGTGCCGCAGACCACTGCGCAGCAGGATCGCGCGCGAGCCGCGTTTCACTGCCTGATCGAATTCATCGAGCAGGGCGCGATACAGCGTCGGGCCCATCAGGTTGTGCGGGCGACGGTTCATTGTAAGGACCGTCACGGGGCCTTTGATTTCTCTCTGAACAAGTGCTTCGTCCATTCTTTGTTCCATTTCGTCAGATTCGGACATTTCCACATCCACATGTTAACGAGCATAACATCGCAATAAAAACATTGATGTCGGCATTTTCTGGTTGAAAAGAGGTGACAACCGAAGAGATTATTTCCCGTGTCGTAGCGGCAATTAATCAGGCTACGGCGCGGTACGAGGCGCGGTATGTGACGCGATATAAGTACTATGGCGAACCAAGATGGCCTTAGCGGTTACTTCGAAACGTCTCAATCTTCGAGACCGGCGACTACGCGCGCATCTCTTTCAGCGCCGTCTCCCAATACCGCTAGCGCTTCCTGATAAGCCTCACTCTGGAACGTGGCGAGAGCCTGCTCGAAGCTCGGGAATTCGACCACGACGGTGCGTTCTTTGAGGCCGGCCTGAAATGCAACGACTTCGCCGCCCCGCACCAGAAATTTTCCACCCGCCGCTTTCACCACCTGTGTCGCGAGGACACCGTACGCCGCGAGTTTGCTTGCGTCATGGACCGCCCGATAAGCCGCCACCCAATATCCTTTTGCCATTTCGCTCTCCGGTTGAAGGTGCATACAAATGTTAACGGCACAAACATCAATATCAATGAGGGTTTTTCCTGGCTAAAAAAAGCTGGCGCGGATACGTGTTAACGGTGTTAGCATGTGCCGACGCATTGACTCGATGCCAATTTTTCGCGGAGAACTTCATGCCATACACGACTACCAATCCAGCAACCGGCAAACTGCTTGCCACCTACGACGACATATCCGACGAGTTGCTCGAAACGAAGCTCGCTGCCGCGCAGCGCGCTTTCGAAACTGACTGGCGCCATCGTCCCGTCAGCGATCGGGCGCGCATCATGACGCGCGCGGCGGCGCTGTTGCGCAGGAAGGCCGACGAATACGCGGGCTATCTGACGCTGGAAATGGGCAAGCGCAGCGGCGAAGCGCGCAAGGAAGTGGAATCGTCTGCAAACATTCTCGACTACTACGCAAAGCATGCGAGCACCTATCTGCAACCCCGTCCACTCGCGGAAGCGCCTGGCGCAACCGTGCACATCGAGCCAATCGGCGTGCTTTTCGGTATCGAGCCATGGAATTTTCCGTACTACCAGATCGCGCGCGTAGCCGGCCCGCAACTGATGGTCGGCAACGTCTTGCTGCTCAAACATGCGGAAAGCGTTCCGCAATCCGCATTGGCCTTTGCGCGGTTGTTCGAGGAAGCGGGCGCGCCCGAAGGCGTCTATACGAATCTGTTCATTTCGATCGACCAGGCGGGGCGTGTCATTGACGATCCGCGCGTCCAGGGCGTGACACTGACGGGCAGCGAGCGCGCCGGCGCTGCCGTTGCTGAGCGTGCCGGCCGGAATCTGAAGAAAGTCGTTCTCGAACTGGGCGGCAGCGATCCGTTCATAGTGCTCGAGGATGCGCCGCTCGATTGGGCGATTCAAAGCGCGGTCGCGGGGCGAATGCTCAATGCGGGTCAATGCTGCGTAGGATCCAAGCGAATCATCGTGGTCGGCAAGGCGCGCGGCGACGCTTTCCTCGAAGGCTTCGCAAAGCAGATGGCCGCGCTCTCGACGGGCGATCCAGCCGATCCAGCCACCGCAGTCGCACCGCTGTCCTCCGAGCGCGCATTGAATCTGCTGCTTGAGCAAGTCGATCGCGCGGCTTCGCACGGCGCGTTCATCGTGTGTGGCGGAAAGCGCGTCGAGCGCCCGGGCTTCTATTTGCAGCCGACTGTCCTGACCGACATCTCGCCACAGAATCCCGTGTTCGCCGAAGAGCTGTTCGGCCCGGTGGCCGCCTTTCACGTCGTCGAGGACGAAGCCGCCGCAATTGCGCTTGCCAACGGCACGCCGTACGGTCTCGGTGCGTCGGTGTTCACTGCGGATACCGAGCGCGGCGAGCGGGTCGCCGCGCAGATCGACAGCGGCATGGTGTTCATCAATCAGCCGTTCGGCACGGCGGCCGAACTGCCGTTCGGTGGTGTCAAACGTTCAGGCTTTGGCCGGGAGCTGTCTCAGTTGGGCTTCGACGAATTCGTCAACAAAAAGCTGATCAGGGTTGCACCCGTTGGGGCGGCGCCGTTCGGCCCCGCGCGGGCAGCGTGAACGCACGATGGCATTGCTCAATTCCCACCTTTTTGAACGAACATCATGACAGGCAAGACGATTATCAGTTGTGCACTCACAGGAAGCGACGATACACCGCGGCTGAACCCCGCAGTGCCCGTGACGCCTGAGCAAATCGCCGATGAGGCCATCGCTGCGTGTGAAGCCGGTGCGAGCATCGCGCACATTCACGTACGGGATCCCAAAACAGGCGCTCCGAGCACTGAGTTGTCGCTTTATGGTGAAGTCGTCTCGCGCATCCGCGATAGCGGGTGCCCGATTTTGATCAATCTGACGACGGGCCCAGGCGCACGTTTCGTTCCCAGCGACGAAGACCCGAATCGGGGAAGCGAACTGAGTACGATGATGACGCCCGAGGCGCGCGTGCGGCATGTGCTCGGATTGCGTCCGGAAATCTGCACTCTGGACATTGCGACCATGAACTTCGGCAGTCGCGCGTTCGTGAACGTGCCCGACCATTTGATCAAAATGGCAACCTTGATTGAAGAAGCGGGGGTGAAGCCAGAAATCGAGGTATTCGATCTGGGCCATGTGCGGCTGGCGCGCCACCTGATAGAAACGCAGGGCATTCTGCAGGCTCCGCTGTTTCAGCTGTGTCTTGGCGTGCCATGGGGCGCGTCCGCCGACACCGAGAGTCTTCTGCAGATGAAACGCTATCTGCCCGAGAACGCTCGCTGGTCGGCATTCGGCATCTCGCGCGCTCAATTTCCAATCGTGGCGCAGAGTGTGATTCTTGGAGGACATGTCCGCGTCGGCCTCGAGGACAACCTTTATCTTGCCAAAGGGGAACTGGCGCCGGGCAACGCCGCACTGGTCAAACGCGCGGTCAGTATCGTCAGAAGCATTGGCGCGGACG
Organism: Paraburkholderia sp. BR10923; assembly: GCF_040948765.1. Classification (NCBI taxonomy): domain Bacteria; kingdom Pseudomonadati; phylum Pseudomonadota; class Betaproteobacteria; order Burkholderiales; family Burkholderiaceae; genus Paraburkholderia; species Paraburkholderia sp. BR10923. The sequence goes on from NZ_JBFPKO010000005.1 coordinate 56,839, forward strand.
TGGCAACACCTGACGAGACGCGCAACATACTCGGCCTTCCCCGTCGCGAATAGATGCGGGACTGAATTCACTAGAAATGCTGCGTTGCGAAATCATTGGTTTCAAACGGTAGCCTATTCTTTGGCTATTCATACCGCCGCCTCACTCTGTCTGGTTCATCCTTTGTTTCAGGAGACCTGGATGCTCTGGCATAAGGAACGCGGCATCTATCGATGCATGGAGAGAAAAATGCCTTTGTGGAATATCTATCATCCCGTCGGTGCCTACACGGCAGAAGACAAGCAGGAGATGGCGAAGCGAATTGCCGACATTTACATCATCCCTCGCTTCTATGTCGGTGTACTGTTTCACGAACAGCCGAAAGACTCCTTCTTTATGGGGGGAGTGTCGCGGGACGATTTTGTCAGAATCCGATTAGATCAATTCGCCAGGCACATTGCCAAGGACCCCGTGTGGACTGAGTCGTGGTTGCGCAAGGCGAACGCTGCGATTGCGCCATTTGTCCAGGAGCGGGGCTATCACTACGAGTTGCACGTCGGCGAAACGCCGCGAGAACTGTGGTTGATCGATGGCATTCGACCACCTCGGCCTGACACGGAAGCTGAGAAGAAATGGAAGCTGGAAAACCGGGCGTCGCCATATGAGCCGAGCGAGGGTTGAGTGCATTAGTCAGATCTGGAACTAGCCGGGGCATGAACTCAATCGACTGCGGTGAAAGCCGGGCTTTCGCCGCAGTCTCTCTACAGGTATCGCTCGATACCAAAAGGGAGATTTGTTTGGGTGGCCCGGATTTTTCCATGGTCAACCGGAGTGATTGTCGGACGGGCTCGATCCGGGCAGCGCGACAAACCGACCGCCACGCCTCCTATTGACCACCTCTTACTATTCGCCGAGGAAGTGCGGCCGTAGCAGTACGCGTAGCGATGCGGCGAGTCGCCGTCCGTCGTGAAAGTGTCTGGCACCCATCGTTGCCAAAGGGCGCGAGCCGTTGGGCATCGTACGTTCATACCTACGCAGGTGAAGGAGACAGTACATGAAGGCCCTGATATTCGAACGCAATGGGGAGCCGTCAGAAGTAGTTCACTGGCGTGATGCGCCCGATCCCACGCCCGGGCCGGGCGAAGTCCGCGTGAGGATGCTGCTGGCGCCCGTGCACCCGTCTGACCTGCACGTCATCCGTGGCCGTTTCGCCAGTCAGCGTCAGCCGGAACTGCCGGCTTCACCGGGATCCGAGGGCGTCGGCATCATCGACGCCGTGGGCAACGACGTGCCGCGCACGCGGATAGGAGAGCGTGTCGTCTTGCTGGACGTGCCCGGAACCTGGAGAGAGCAGGTTATTAGTCCGGCCGACCGTGCGATACCTGTACCGCAGGCGATCTCCGACGAGGACGCAGCACAGGCACTCATCAACCCGATGACGGCATGGGCGATGACGGTGAGCGAGCACCAGCTCGGGTGCGGCGACTGGCTTGTGCAGAGCGCGGCCGGCTCGACGGTCGGTCGGCTCGTCCTGCAGATCGCGAAAGCGCAGGGGTTCCGCACCATCAACCTCGTTCGCCGCGAAGAGCAGGTCGCGGAAATCAAGGCGCTTGGGGGTGACGTCGTGCTATGCACTGCGGACCAAAACTGGTCCGAGCAGTTGAAGACGGCCACTGGCGGCAATGGCATCGCGAAGGCGATCGACTGCGTCGCCGGCCGCACGGGCGCCGCGCTTGCGCGGCAATTGGCCCCGAATGGATGCATGCTCGTCTATGGAGCCTTGTCGTCGCATCGTCAGACCGACCCCGCAGCCTTTGAGATGCCGATTTTCGCCCCAGCGCTTGTCTACTCGTCTGCCGAGGTTCGCGGCTGGTTCATCTTTTCGTGGCTCGCACGCAAGGGGGCAAGTGAAGGCGGTCAGATGCTGCGCAGTCTGCTCGACGGTATAGCCCGGGGCACCTTGAAGCCGCCGGCAGCGCGCCGCTACCGACTCGACCGAGCGCACGAAGCCTTCGCTGCCGCCGAAAGCTCCGCACACGATGCCAAGCCGCTGCTAGCGTTCGCGGATCTCTAAGAAGCACTAGCACAATAAATTTTGAAGCTGTCGTCAGCAGATGACGCAGCAGGCGACGTTCATGAACGCCTCGTGGACCAATGCGAGTCGTTCGAAACTAGCGCGCCGTCGCGTGAAGGTGTGGAATCAGGCGAATGGGCGCTCAACAACGCATCGGATTTTGCCGGGGCCACTGCCATGCGGGTCGCGCCGGCGGGCGATTTTCGGGTGACGCTGCCGGCAGCTTGCGGTGGCTTGCGATATACCGCCCTTATCACCGGAAAGCCGCCCAACTTGCTTGAGCCAGTTGCGAGCTTGCCGGAGCGCTGAGAGCTAGCGCCTAGCGAGTGATGGACGCCCGGTTATTGGAGAGGCAAATCGCCCTCGCGAGACCAAAGTGTCCGCCTCGGCCAAGGTCGCCGCAGCCGCGGATGTGGCGATTCGCCTAAAGCGGCGTCCGTCATGGGATCCTTTGGGCAGCGCCAGCCCGCTACGCCTACTACTCACTGGCGACGGCCAACAGCCGGCTACGCAGCAGGGCGATTGTCCGTTCAACCTCTTTAGGTGTCAGTCTTTCCATGTAAGCCACCGCTAGAAGGGTCAGCGGATGGACGCCCAGCACGTCTGCCAGTTGCTCGATTTTTCCCAATGTTGGAGATTTCAGACCGCGCTCGACCGTGCTGATGTAAGTGCGGCTGGATACCAGTCCGAAATCTTCCTGTGTCACTTCAGCGGTCTGTCCTGCATCTCAGGTCCCGCGTACCTGACACACTCTTTGCCGAACTGGGCGCAGAAATCAGTGTCGCGTCGAGTATCGAGCCGGCCTTCATGATCAGACCTTTCTCGCGGAGAATCTCGTTGACCAGAACCAGCATTTCTACCACCACTCCCCGGTCTTTAGGAAGGTGACGAAACCGAGGGTGGATGAAGTGAACGCTACTGCGCCTTAGGGTGGATGCCAGACGCGACCAGCTTGGCTGCAGCGTTGCGAAGTTGACGAGCGTCCGCTATCGATACATCGGGGAATCGGCCGCGAGTGTAGCTGCAGTCCTTGCCATCCAACCGGTAGTCAAATTTCCAGACTTTCGAACCCGAGACCGAGACCCGCAAATACATGGAATCGCGATCACGAAGTTTATAGGGCTTGCTCCGCGGTTTGGCGTTCTGCAGGAGTGGCTAGGTGAGCTTCATGGAGTTCTCCTTGGCGGACAACTACCATAAATTTTAGCCGCAATCTACCCGCAAAACCGGCGGAAGCAGGCTGATTTCGTCGGCCTGAGTCGGACGTGCCGATCGCCACCGGATGCGCCACCGAAGCGAATCCATAGCGTCTGACCCATTCGCTGTAACCCTTGACCAGAAAGGCCCCGGAGCGTTCTATGTACTGCTGGCGGGACGTTTGATAGACCGTCCGCAGCGCGAACCACGGCACCTGAGGCAAGTCATGATGAACCAGATGATAGTTATTGTTCAGAAACAGCAACCGCCAAAGCCATCCCGCTTCGTTGATGACCGTGCGATGCGCGGGCTCCTGCGCAATCCGATGCTCATGAAACGAACGCACCGATGCAAGCGCGAGCGAGCCGTACCCAGCACCGACGATAAACACCCACGCCGGTATCCCGCACATCTGCTGCAACCACACTGTGAGTGCAACCAGCGCGGCGAGATGCGCGAGCCATGCGGGCAGGTCGCGCCAATCGCCGTCGCGAATCTTGTCGAGTGCCTGCGCACCGGTCGCGGCAATCGCAAACGCCGGCCCGACCAGCAAGCGACCCGTCAACGTATTGCGGAAAACCAGCAACGCACGCATCGCGATGCCCGCACGTTGCCACTCCGCTGCGCTAACGAAATAGCTTTCCGGATCGCTGCCGGGCTCGGTCAAGCGCGCATCGTCGTGATGGCGCAGATGCGACTCGCGATATACGTGATATGGGAACCACACCGCGAGCGGCGCAAAACCGAGCAGCGCGTTGACGAATTGCGAGCGCGTCGGATGACCGTGCAGCAGCTCGTGCTGCAACGACATGAACCACGCGCCGAAAATGGCCAGCAGCGCGGCCGTCAGTGGCAGACCCAGCAGACGCGCGTGCGCGGCGACGCCGAACCAGCCGCCGTAGATCGCGACGATCAGCGCCCATGTCGGCCATTGCGTGCGCCAGGTCCGGCTTGCGGCCAGACGGTCGATATCGTTGCGCTGGGTGTCGTCGAGATAGGTCGCCATCGTTGAATCGGTCCGAGTGCATATTCGAACCCGCGGCTGTAATTCGCAGGTCCAGACCGATCGTACGGGGCGACGCTGTGCGCCCGAACCATTTTATTGAGCAATGCATCTGCTCAATCGTGGAAAAGCGGGCGCGGATAGCGTGTATCCGGTAAGCGTTCAATGATCGTCAGCGAAGCGGCACGCGTGATCGAGCAGCCCTTCGGCCGTGCCGCTGCCGCCATCGATGTCGATACCGCTGTTGACGATCAGCCAGCCATCCCGAGCCGCCGATGGTCCCGCGCCGGTCACGAGGATGGTTTGCGTGGCCATCGTCGCCGGATCGGGATTGTCGCGCGCGACGATCCTGAACGGGTCGTTTGCGCCGCCCAGCGAGCTCACGCGCATGATCCTGTAGCGCTCGCCATCGAGCGTTGCCCAGCGCCATTCGCCGGGCGCGTCGTGAGCGTGACCGGCGAGCGCGGCGCTGACTTCACGCCGCATGCAATCGATGTGGATATGCAGCTGGTTTTGCGAGCGACGGTATTCGGAGTTGATTTCGAGGCCGAGCTGATCGTCGGGCATTTCGCGTTTGACCGCTTGCTGCACGAAATGGCGCGAATCCCACGCGTCGCTCCAGTAGTCTTTCGCATCGGGCGCGAGGATCAGCGGACTTTCGATGCCGGTGATGCGATCAGTCGGCATCAGCAGAAACTGCGAGCGGCCCACAATGTCCTTCAGGACGACATAGCGTTTGTCGAGATCGACGAGCGAGCATTGCCCCGGCGTGCCGGTGGCCTGCTGCGACGGCACGCAGCGGATGTCGACGATTTTCCACAGCGCGTTGGAATCGACCGTCGCGAGGCGCGCGCAGGCGCTGGCGGCGAGAGCGACCGTGAGCACGGCGGTCGAATGAACGATGCGGCGCGCGAGGCCGCGAGATGAGAGGGCGGTGGCGAGGTTCGTCATCGTCGCTTAGGTGGGGTTCGGGCGGGGAAAGCGTTGGAATGCGGACTGTAATGCGCAGGCATTAAAACACAAACCACATGGCGCCGACGTGAAACACGGGCTTCACAGTACCGGCGCCGGCAACGCTCCCAGTACCTGTTCGATCGCGACACCGATGGCCAGCAGCCGCCTGTCCGAGCCGAGCGGTCCATCGAGTTCGAGGCCGACCGGCAGCCCGCTCGCGCTGATGCCCGCCGGCAGTGACAGCCCCGGAATGCCGGATGTGCTGGCCGGGTCGGTATTACGCAGGAACGCCTCCATCGTATCGATCGGCGGACCGCCGTCGATCGTGACCGTCGACGAGCCGTTCAGATCGTCGATCGGCACCGCGACGAGCCGCGTCGTAGGAAACAGCAAAGCATCGAGACCGGCATTCGCGAACGTCGCCGCGACGTAGTTCTGCAGCCGCGGCCGCCAGTAATTGAGCGCCGCCGAATAGTGCGAGCCGAGCACGTCGGCGAGCACGTCGTCGTAGATCGCGCGCACGTCCGGGCTCGCGATGCGCACGGCCAGTTCGGCGACGGTCTGCACCGGCGCCTGATTCGCGACGAGCCACGCGAGCACGTCGTCGCGCGCTTCGTGAATGGCGAGCGGACCGCCGACCATGCCGTTCAGATGCTCCAACTCGGTCATCGCGACCGACACGAATGTGACACCCGCGGCTTCGAGCTTTTGCAGCGCTGCGCGCGCGACGTCTTCGACCTGTCGTTCGAGAGCGTCCCACAGCGGCGCGGGCAAGCCGATGCGCAAGCCTTCGAGCGCAATCGCAGGCAACGCGCCGTCGCCGGTGATCACGCCGTCGAGCAGCGCCAGATCAGCGACGCTGCGCGCCATCGGGCCCACGGTGTCGCGCGTATGGCTGATCGGCACGACCGCATTCGGGTCGTGATAGCGCCGCTCTGCGCCGCCGTTGCCGACCGAAGGACGAAAGCCCGCGGTGCCGGTCAGCGCGGCCGGGATGCGGGTCGAGCCGCCGGTGTCGGTGCCGAGTCCGGCGGGCGCGATGCGCGCGGCGATCGCCACCGCGGTGCCGCCCGACGAGCCGCCTGGCATCAGCGACGGATCGTACGGGTTACGCACCGGCCCCGCGTGCGCGGACAGGTTGGTGCTCGTGATGCCGAACGCGAGCTCGTGCATATTGGCCTTGCCGAGCACGATCGCACCCGCGTCGACGAGGCGTTGCACCGATGGCGCGTTGGTGTTCGGCACAAAGCCGGCGAGCGCGGGCGTGCCAGCCGTCGTCGGCAGGCCCGCGGTGTTGATGTTGTCCTTGACGACTATGGCGAGGCCGCAAAGCGGCAGTCGCGCCCGCTCCGCTGGCGTCAATGCGTCGATGCGCTGCGCGGCGGCGAGCGCGCCGTGGAAGTCGAGCGTGGTGAGCGCGTTCAGCTGAGTGAGCGCGGCGGCGCGCGCGAGCAGGGTGGCGACGTAGTCGGCGGCTTTGAGCCGGCCGGATTGCAGCGCCTCGACCGCTTGTGCCGCGCTGAGCGCGAGTTGTGCATCGACGGTCCATGTCATTACGGGCGTCTCCGTATCGATGGATGCGTCGCGGGCGGCGCGAGGTTCGACTGCATCCGTCGAAGAAGCGGACAGGTCACGCGGGCAGACAGCGAACGCAAGGGTTCAGCTATTCTGGCACATCCGCCTGAAAGCCGAGGCCGGGCGATGCACAACGCGCGTCGCGCTCGCTGTCATCGATATCGATGCGCTTACCGGTGATTGTCGATCCACATGCGCCCCCAGTCGGACGCATAGGCGAGCGCATGCTCTTCGTCGAAGAAGTAGTCGAGCGCGTCGAACGAATAAGCTTTGCGCGTATTCTCGTCGCGCTGCTCGATCGTCAGATTGGCGGCGAATAATCCGTTGGGGAGCAGTTGCGTTGCCGCTTCGACCTCGTAGCCCTTGTAGCGGATGTGTGAGTTCATGATCTTGACTTGTCTGTGTGTCCGCGCGTGTCGTGCGGAATACCAATGCGTGCGGCGCGGCCCTGTCGTTGCCGAAGGTGTGTGAAGCGGCGGGCAGGGTCAAGCGTAGGGCGCGCTGCGCAGCGGGTGAACCAATCTTTCGTCGGAAGCAAATCAGCGCGGGGCGGGAGTGGTAAGCAGAAGCCCGGATCGGATCAAAGTCGCTGTGTTCGGTGACTCTATTCGCGCGGGGTCGCGATGTCTGTTATGTGGCGCACGGTCGCTCGGCGCAAAGCGTGGCGCCGTGCGCGATGGCGGCGGCGTCACGGTGCCCGGGAGAGTGTTTCAGACCGCGTGCAAGACGCGCGCGGAACGGCTGTCCGCGGCGATCGGGGTGGTGGTGCCTTGTGCGGATGCCCGGCTCGCGGCCGAATGGCTGGACGCGGTGGGTGCGCCGTGCGCACGCTGTGCATTGAACGCGAGCGCGAACTGCGCGGCTTGCTGGCCGACGGTCGAGAGTTGTTCGATCACTTTCGGATCGGAGCAGCTGTCGACGCTATCGAAGCGCGTCTCCAGCGTATTGATGCCGGCACCGAACGGCGTAGGCCAGCCACGCAGCGCATGCACGATCGAGCGCAGCGACGTCAGCACGGAGCCCGCCGCCTGCCAGCCGTAGGCGGTGACGATGCAGCCCACCGCGCGGCCATCCAGATATGGGCGCTCGTCGGCGCGCAATTCCTCGAGCGTGTCGAGCGCGTTTTTCACGAGCCCGGATACGCCGCCGTGATAGCCGGGTGTCGCGATGATCACCGCGTCCGCGCGACGCACAGCGTCGATCAGCTCGAGCTGTTCGGCGGTGCGGGCCGGCTGTTCCGGCGCGTAGTGCGGCAGGCTATGCAGGAAACTGCCGCCGAACAGGCGGGTTTGCGCGCCGGCGGCTTCGGCGCCGCGCAACGCGAAGGCCAGCGCGCGCTCGGTCGACGAGGCCGCGCGCGTCGTACCGCCAATACCGACGATGAGCGGCGGGCGGGAATGATCGGATCTGCTCAACGAAATGCTCCTTCGATTGCGGTTCACGCTGCGGTTGACGGCGCGGTCGATGCGGGACTCATGCAGCGTCAGCAACGCACGTGCACGGCCGTGAACGGACCGGCCGGAGCGAACCGGACTTTGAAGTGTCATCTTAATGAGCGAGCGCCGCGCGGCTAAGCGACTTTTTGTTCTAACGATATAACCATGCGGCCACAGCTCGCCGAGTCGCTCTGCAATGCACGTGAGCACGCGGCCGATAAGCATATGGCGAATCGTTGGTTGGGCGCGTGCGGGCAAGACCCTAAGATGGACTTGTCTCCTCCATAAATCTCCTTAGACATGGGACTCGGCCTCGCTACGCAAGTGGTGGGGCCTTTTTTTCGTGGGTCGCCGGCGGACGATGTGCCATTGCGGTAATGCCGATTGCATGCGCGTGCGTGGTAGCCGCTTCACGATGACGCCGCTTTTTGCATGCTACGATGCCCGCAGTGATTTTCCGCGAGATCGAGCCCAGCATGGCAACCCTGTATGACACGCTCGGCGTGCCCGCGCACGCCACCGACGACGAAATCAAGCGGGCTTACCGCAAGGCCGCGATGAAGTGGCATCCGGATCGTAATCACGGTGCCGAGGACGTGGCGCGCGCGGCGTTCCAGGAAATCAAGGACGCGTACGCGATCCTGTCGGATGCCGAGCAGCGCAAGGTCTACGACACTGTCTACGCTGAGCAGATGCGCGAGTGGGAGGCGCAGCACACGCGTCGGCAACGCGCGCAGGCGAAGCGTGAGGCGGCGGCGCGCGCAGCCGACGAAGCCGCGTACGCGGAGATGGTGTCGATCGCGATCCGCTTCGCCGACCAGGGCCACAATCGCGACGTGCTGTTCGGCGTGCTGCTCGGACGGCAATGCGAACTCCAGCGCGCCGCGCAGATCGCCGACAGCGTCGCGGCGTTGCAGGCGGCGCGCCGTGACGAGGCGGACGCCTCGCAAAATGCCCAACGCGCAGGGAAGGCGGCGAAGGGCGCGGAAGCGGCGCAAGCTGAGGCGGCCGAGCCCGAACTGGCGAAAACCGCGCACGATACCGGCACGGCTTCAGAAACCGCTTCTCACGACACGCCGCATGTCAAACGCGCGAATCACGCGAAGCGCGACGAGACCGCGAGCGACATCCATCCGGCCGGCGCGCTCGGCAATCTGTGGTTCCAGTTCCTCAACAGCCTGAAATTCTGACGTGTCGCGACGACCCGGGTCGCCCGCGGCAACCTCATTCGAGGCAACGCCTGCCGCGTATACCCTTACCCCCAGGTCCGCGCGCTGGCGACCGCGACCGGACAAGCCGAGCGCGCCGAACCGCCGGTACGGCGGCAGCATCGCTTGATCTGGCAAATATTCAAAAAGGGTGCTGAAAGTGGGGGCAGGACACTGGTACACTGCCCATCGTTCGCAAAGTTGTGCTCTGTGCCCCGGACTCGAGATAGCTGGCGCGAATCCCGTGGCGCAAATAAAAAAGACGCAGTAGTGTCACGGGGGCGCAAGACTGGAGCGGCACAATTCCGCCCAGAGGCTAAATAAAAAAACATCGGTACGGGGTAAGCGTGTCCAGAAAATATAAGGTGTTGTTTCTCTGCCGCGATAATTCGATCCGCAGCATCATTGCAGAAGCTTTACTTCGCGAACTGGCGGGGCACCGGTTCGAGGCGTTCAGCGCGGGCCCTGAACCGGCCGCGCGCCTTCATCCACTTGCGGTCGCGCAATTGCAGCCCGGCATTTCGGGGCGCGCGGTGCTGAGCCCCAAAAGCTGGCTGGAATTCACCGGTGAATGGGCGCCGCGCATGGATATCGTGATCGCGCTCGACGAATTCGTCGGCGGACTGCATGCGCCGGTATTTCCCGGCGCGCCCGCGTTCGTCTATTGGACCATTGCCGATCCGCTTGCGGGCGGCCACGGGTCCGCTGACGAGCAGGCCCGTCTTTTCGACAAGACCTTCTGGCAGATCGTGCGGCAGGTCAGCGCGTTTATCGAACTGCCGCAATATGCGCAGCCTGCGTCGAATCACGCGAATCACGCGAATATCGCCGATCCGGCGAATGCCATCAATGCGGGGAATACGGTGAATGCCGCGAATACCGTGAATATGCCAGGCGGTGGCGCAAAACCGGTGCGTGGCACGGCGGTTCGTTTCGAATCCGCAGCCATGGTGTCCGCGCCTTCATGCGCGGCGGCCTGCACCTAGCGGTTATTCGGGCGCGCGAGCCGCGTGCCGGCGAACGGGTCATTCGACCAGTCCACCTGTTTTTTCGGTTGGGTTTTCGGTTGGGGTGCGGGCGCCGGCTTTGCGGCCAATTCGAAATGCTCAATGCTCTGGCCGGCACTAATGGCTTGCTTCAACCATTGCGGCATTTCGCCATTGCCATCCCAGCTGTCTCCGGTCGCATTGCGATAGCGCTCAGCTTTTTTGGCCAATGACTCGGTTGCCAGCGCCGCGGCGAGGTCTTCTGGCCTGATACCAAACTCTTCCATGCGATGGCGGAGATACGCAATCATGCTATCTCGCTTCCTTTCGTCCATAGGATATTTGTCCTTCTAAAACGTGCAGCGTACTGTCGAAGACAGATTGCGGGGAAAAAGCTGCGAAGCGTCGAGCCCGACTGAATGGGGCCGCCCCGCGGTGGGGTTGTCAATTGACGGAAATGCCATGTGCCGGGTTAAAAAACGTTGCTCCCCGAATTGCAGTACGGCCTCGGACAAAGACGGCCGCTGGAACAACCGGCCCTCGAACAGAGAGTCTCGATCAGCAAATATTTCAGCATGTCGCAGCGCGGCGAACGAGGCCGGTAAGCCTGACGTTCGCGATGAAAAACTCTGAGTCTCGATGCAATGATTGCGAATGGATGGAGTCACTCCACGCTGTCCGTCTTTCACCGGACTTTCGTCGATGTGCGGGTTCGCTATTTTGTGCTTTGTAGCAACATCATAACGCAATGCGCGAGCAAAGCACGCTTAGTTCACGTTGAATTTATCAGTGAATGCGGTTTATCGAACGGTGCGGACGATCGGTCACTCTGCTGGAAGCTCCTGGATTGAATTCCGGGTGGCGCGACCTATAAAAGAAAGACGAAAAGCTGCGCAACGCAGACTTACAACCGCCTTATGCGCACCGATTCCGCCGACGCTCCGGGAAAGCGTCGAGCATCGGTTGCCAGCGCGGTAATTCTTCATCTGTTTAGTTCGGTGACCCGTCGCAGCAGTAGCGCATTGGCATCGACCCGTTCCTCGGCCCCATTGGGCAGGCTGGCTGTTCGCGGATCAATTCTTGTGGAGGACGAACACTGCTGCGCCGGATCGAGGAGTCCGGAAATGAGAGCACGTATATTGATGATTGCCGCGACCGCCGTCCTGTTTCTGGTACCGGGGAAAGCCGCCGCGGAGGAGCTGAGCGGCCAGGCGGACCCCGGCATGTCAGGTCGCGCGATGATGCAGTTCAATGCGAACGAATCGGCGCAGGCGACGACCGACATGTCCTACGGTCGGAGCTGGGACCCGCGCGAGCAGGGCGTGCGCAACGCGTCGTATGGCGGTGTTGCGGCGGGCGAGTCGCAAGCGGGTGGCCGGCGCAGCCAGTCCTGCTCGTTCAGCACTGAGTGCAAAACCTATTTCGGTCAATGACCGGTCCGCGAGCGGCAGCAGGGCGCGCCGGATGAGCGCGCCCGCAGTGGGGCGCCGCCCGCCGCCACAGTGCATGCGCTTCACCGCAAGCGCATGCCATTTCACGAGAATGCCAATTCCCGCGGAACATCAGCGCTGCGCTCGCCGAGGCGCGCGACGATATCGTCGACGCCGGGTGCCGTGGCGCGGTTTTCCGCCGGATCGTAGTAACCGCGGAACACTTCTAGCAGAGCGCGCCATGACCCATGCCAGCGCGTTTCGCGTAGACAGACGCCGGTCGGATCGGCAATACGCAATACGCCGTTGTCCGGATAGAAAGTGAGCGTGACGAGACGGCCGTCGATGACGCAGGCGGCGGTGCAGGGGCGAGTCGTGACCATGTGTGTGGTGTCCTTTCGATATTCCAATGTTTGTGCGTTAAACGCCGACGCGAGCTACAGCAAACGCTGTGCCTGCGATGCCACATGACTGTGACCTCGACGGCAAAATTCGCTCGATCGATCCGGCCGTGTGCGCAGTATTCCAATGATTGACGACAATTTTTTGTATTCGTCGCGAAGTGATGCGCAATAGCGTCAGTCTCATCCATTAAGGGTTTATGCTGAGTCGTTCGCCGATTGCCAATTCGTCCACAGTCGAAACAACGACCATCATATTTTTATGGCAAATGAATCGCCACTCGTCATAAAAGATTTGACGCAGCAAGCCCGATTAATCCGGAATTGCGATGCGCGATCCCTTATCTTGCCATTCCTTTACCCGTTTGCTAGCATCCCCGAGACAGTTTGAAATAGTCATAACGTAGGGCAATTTCCGGACCCACTTACATTGGGTCGCCCGGTGGTCCATCTCGTTGCGAGGCACCTGTTATGGCTAGCTCTCAACCCCTGCGCTGATGCTTCGCGAACGCGTGCGCAAAGCCGCGCGGGCTCTTTGGCGCGCGGTCACCCGCTACCACGCGCTTTTCACGCGCAGTTTTGCGAGACAAATCGGCGCATCAGAAAACGAACCGTTATTGGTTTCAAAAAGTGCGTACCCCGTCTCATAAAAGCGATTAATAGTCCGTTTTCCTTTTTATTCGAAGCGACCGCAGTTGCCGCTGCTGCGCGTAGTACGCGATCTGCGACAAACCATTTGCCGTAACAACGACGCAATCAAAAGGAGCAGTTCATGGCTTCCAATACAACGGGCTCCGGGCTCATGCGGGCGAAGGCGATCACGGTTGCGTTAGCGGTTTTGGTTGCGGCGGCGGGTTCGGCGTTCGCGCAGGACAACGCGGCGTCCGCGCCGGAACAGCGGGCAATCGGCGCCGCCGCGCTGCTGCACGTTCAGGCGCGCGTCGTCGCGATCGATCCCGCGACGAACAGCGTGACGCTGCGCGGCCCCCACGGCGGCGACGAAACCTTCGACGTGAATCCGCAAGCCGCCGACGTCAGCAAACTGCATATCGGCGACATGGTGATGATTGCGTACAAAAAGGCGCTACTGGTCGGCGTCGACAAACTCGCGCCGAGCGGAATTCGCCAGCGCATCGATACCGAAGTCACGCAGCCCGCGGCCAACGGTGTGGTTGCATCGGCGCGGCGCGTCGAAGTCGTGGCGACAGTGCGCAAGATCGATCGCAAGCAGCGCACGATCACGCTGCGCGGGCCGTCGCGCACCGAAACGCTCGACGTGGCGCCGGATATTCCGCTCGAAAAACTGAAGGTCGGCGATTCGGTGCGCGCGGTGTTCGTGTCGGCTATCGCGGCGTCGGTGTCGCGCAACGGCGCGGACGTCAAATAACGGCGCTCGGGAAGGCTTAAATAAACTACGCTGAAGCGTATCGAGGCGCGCGGAGTCGAACCGCAACCGGGGGTTCGATGGCGCGCGCCGGCCATCGCGGCTCGGGTTTCACCAGGGTCATCGCGTCGCGCGCGAAGGAGCGGGGAATGGAACAGAGCGAAACGGAAACCACTGCCGAATCGGAGCGCAAAAGGCTCGTCCGCAGCAAGATCCACGTGGGCCTCGCGGCGGTCGGCACGTTGTCGTCGGTGTTCGGGATCGGCATAGCGATCATCGGCGGCATCAACTTCGACCGGACCAAGGTGCTGGTCGGTGTCGGCATCATCGTCGTGTCGACCATTCTGTATGTGTCGATGCTTTTCGTCGCTGCCGATGACTAGCATCTTCGCTTCCCATTAGCGCTCGATCCCGCTGCCGATTCACTTTTGCTATCGCCCCCTCCGATAGTCGAATTGGTGGTGCATCGCACCGCCCGTATATTGACTGCAGCGATATACAACAACTCGATGGCGCGCCGCACGGCGGCCCACAGGAGCACAGCAATGAATCGGATCGATCTGGAGGGGCGCGCGGTCGTCATCACCGGCGGCGCGCGCGGCATCGGCTACGCGGTCGCGCAGCGGGCGTTGCAGTCGGGCGCGTCGGTGGCGTTGTGGGACGTTGATAGCGAACGCCTCGCGCGCAGCCAGCGCGAGCTGAGCGAACTCGGCAAGGTCAGCGCCGTCACGGTCGAGCTGACCGACGAAGCCGCGGTCCAGCAAGCCACCGCGCAAACGGTCGCCGAGCACCGCTCGATCGACGTGCTGATCAACTGCGCGGGCATCACCGGCGGCAACGGCACGACGTGGGAGCTCGAGCCGGACCTGTGGCGCCGCGTGATCGACGTGAATCTGATCGGCCCGTACCTGACCTGCCGCGCGGTCGTGCCGCAGATGCTGAAGCAGGGCTATGGCCGCATCGTCAATATCGCGTCGGTGGCGGGCAAGGAGGGCAATCCGAATGCTTCGCACTACAGCGCGTCGAAAGCGGGCTTGATCGGGCTCACCAAGTCGCTCGGCAAGGAACTCGCGACCAGAAACATCCTCGTCAATGCGGTCACGCCTGCCGCGGCCAAGACCGAGATCTTCGATTCGATGTCGCAGCAGCACATCGACTACATGCTGTCGAAGATTCCGATGAACCGTTTCCTGCTGCCGGAAGAAGCGGCGTCGCTGATCCTGTGGCTGTCTTCCGAAGACTGCGCGTTCAGCACCGGCTCGGTGTTCGATCTGTCCGGCGGCCGCGCCACTTATTAATCGCGCTGCTCGAGCATTGCACACGCGTCGAACGCGCGTTGTCGAGCCGCTTCGACGCCTCTCTCACGGAGCCCTTTCATGGCCATGCCTACCATCCGGCACGTGCGTGCCTTCATCGTTCGCGGCGGCGGCGCGGACTATCACGACCAGGCCGGCGGGCACTGGATCGACGATCACATCGCGACGCCGATGGCGCGTTATCCCGAGTACCGTCAGAGCCGCCAGTCATTCGGCATCAACGTACTCGGCACGCTGGTCGTCGAGATCGAGGCGAGCGACGGCACCGTGGGCTTCGCGGTGACGACCGGCGGCGAGATCGGCGCCTTCATCGTCGAGAAGCATCTCGCGCGTTTTCTCGAAGGGCAACTCGTCACCGACATCGAGAAGATGTGGGATCAGATGTACTTCGCGACGCTGTACTACGGGCGCAAGGGCGTCGTGCTCAATACGATTTCCGGCGTCGATCTCGCGCTGTGGGATCTGCTCGCGAAGGTTCGCAAGGAGCCCGTGTATCAACTATTGGGCGGCCCGGTGCGCGACGAGCTGGTGTTCTATGCGACCGGCGCGCGGCCCGATCTCGCGAAGGAGATGGGCTTCATCGGCGGCAAGCTGCCGTTGCAGCACGGTCCCGCGGAAGGCGAAGACGGACTCAGGCAGAACCTCGAGAAGCTCGCCGATATGCGTTCGCGCGTCGGCGACGACTTCTGGCTGATGTACGACTGCTGGATGAGCCTCGACGTGCGCTACGCGACGCGGCTCGCGCAAGGCGCGCACGAATTCGGCCTCAAATGGCTCGAGGAATGTCTTCCTCCCGACGAGTACTGGGGTTACGCCGAACTGCGCCGCAACGTGCCACGCGGCATGATGGTGTCGACCGGCGAGCACGAGGCGACGCGCTGGGGCTTCCGGATGCTGCTGGAGATGCAGTGCTGCGATCTGATCCAGCCCGACGTCGGCTGGTGCGGCGGCATCACTGAGCTAATCAAGATTTCCGCGCTCGCCGATGCGCACAACGTGATGGTGGTGCCGCACGGTTCGTCGGTGTACAGCTATCACTTCGTCGTCACGCGCCATAACTCGCCGTTCTCCGAGTTTCTGATGATGGCGCCGAAAGCCGACGAAGTCGTGCCGATGTTCAACCCGCTGCTGCTCGACGAGCCTGTGCCGGTGAACGGGCGCATGAAGGTGCCGGATACGCCGGGCTTTGGCGTGCGGCTCAATCCGGAATGCGCGCTGGTGCGGCCTTATCAGCATTGAACGAGTTGAATGCTTTGAACGTAGGCCGAACGGCGAACCCTGGCAAAGGAGACTAAGGTGCTGCTCAAGGACAAAGTCGTGATCGTCACCGGCGGCTCGCGCGGCATCGGACGCGCAATCGCGGTGGCCTGCGCCCGCGAAGGCGCGGCCGTGGCGATCAACTACTGGGGTGACAACGACGCATCGTATGGCCGCCGCTCGGCGGTCGAGGAAGTGGTCGGCGAAATCGAGGCTTTGGGGCGGCGCGTGATCGCGGTGGAAGGCAACGTCGCGGCGCGCGATACCGGTCAGGAGCTGGTGCGCCGTACGGTCGACGCGTTCGGCAAGGTCGACGTGCTCGCGAGCAATGCCGGCATCTGTCCGTTCCACGCGTTTCTCGACATGCCGGCCGAGGTGCTCGAATCGACGGTCGCGGTCAATCTGAACGGCGCGTTCTTCGTCACGCAAGCGGCCGCGCAACAGATGAAAAAGCAGGGCAGCGGCGGCGCGATCGTCGCGACGAGTTCGATCAGCGCGTTGGTGGGTGGCGGCATGCAGACGCATTACACGCCGACCAAGGCCGGCGTGCATTCGCTGATGCAGTCGTGCGCGATTGCGTTGGGGCCGTACGGCATCCGCTGCAACTCGGTGATGCCGGGCACGATCGCGACCGATCTGAACGCCGAAGATCTCGCCGACGAAGCAAAGAAGACCTATTTCGAGCAGCGCATTCCGCTCGGCCGCCTCGGGCATCCCGACGATGTCGCCGATTGCGTCGTGTTTCTCGCGTCGGACCGCGCGCGCTATGTGACGGGCGCTGCGCTGCTCGTCGACGGCGGCCTGTTCGTGAACCTGCAATAAGCGACGCGCGATGCGGGCGTCAATTGACCGTGGCGGGCGCAGTCAGCGTGCCGGGTGCGATGGCGGGATTGTCGCGCGCGAGGTTGCGCGAGAAGCCACGCAGCAGATCGATCAAGCGCAGCGCCGGCTCGGCGAGCGGCTCTTCCTTGCGCGTCAGAATGCCGAAACCCGCGAGGCTCTTGCCGATTTCCAGCGGCAGCGCGACGAGCAGCCCGCCGCGCACATGATCGCGCACGACCGATTCCGGCAGCATCGCGACCGCATCGTAGTTTTCGAGCAATTGCAGCGTCGCGAAGATCGATGCGCATTCGGTCAGATTGACTGGCGTGGCGAGCCCCGCGCGCGCGAGTTCTTCCTCGAACAGCACGCGCGCCGGACTCGTGATCGGCTGCGCCACCCACGGCCACGCAACCAGTTCGCGCAACGTGATGCGCGTGCGCCGCGCGAGCGGATGCACGGCGCGCACGACCAGCAGCAGCGTTTCGCGCGCGAGCGGCTCGAAACTGAAGTCGTTGTGCTGCAAAGGATTGGTCAGGCGCCCCAGGGCGAGATCGACCTCGCGGCGATGCAGCAATTGCACGACCTGGTCGCTCGTTTCGCCGAGGATGCGCACGTTGAGCAGCGGGCTTTCGGTCTTCAGCACGGCGACCGACATCGCCAGCAGATCGGGCGCGGCGCCCATGATCGCGCCGACGGTCAATTGCCCGTGACCGCCGCGGCGTTTGACATCGAGGTCTTCGGCGAAGCGTGTGAGTTCGGCAAGCGCGCGGCGCGCGTAAGCGAGCGTGACGACGCCGAGCGGCGTCGGCGTCATGCCGCGGGCGTTGCGCTCGAACAGCAGAAAGCCGAACGCTTCCTCGATATCGCCGAGCATGCGGCTCGCGCTCGGTTGCGCGACGTTGACGGCCTCGGCGGCATGATGCAGGTTGCGGGTGTCGTCGAGCGCGACGAGCAGGGCGAGATGCTTGAACTTGAGACGATTGACCAGTGCGACGGCGGCTGAATGTTGGCTCATGGTGCCAGTAGAGGTGCCCGTGCGATTCGGTTTATGGATCGCCCAATCCCAACAACGGATTGAGAGGCTATCGATGCAGGAATTATAGTCGTTCGAAGAAGTCGACAGGAGACAGGCCGCAATGGAGACGATCGCTTTCCGGATGGTACTGAACCCCGGCATGCGCGAAGAATACGAACGGCGTCATACGGAGATCTGGCCCGAGCTCGTTGACGCATTGCACAACGCCGGCGTGCGCGACTACCGCATTTTCTTCGACCCCGACACGCATCATCTTTTCGCGGTGCTTTCGCGCACCAGCGATCACACGATGGATCAGTTGCCGCAACTCGACGTGATGCGCAAATGGTGGGATTACATGGCCGACATCATGCAGACCGCGCCCGATCACACGCCGCTGTCGCAGACGCTCGAACCGGTCTTTCATCTCAGTCATTGAGGTGCCGCATGCAGGTTGTCGATTCGCATATCCATCTGTGGGATCTGAAAACGCATCGCTATCCGTGGCTGGAGAATCCGGGCGTGTCGTTCGTCGGCGATGCGCGGGAGCTGAAGGATGACTATCTGCTCGAGCATCTGCTCGGCGAAGCGGGCGACATCGACGTGCTGAAGCTCGTGCACGTCGAAGCGAATCACGATCCGGCCGATCCCGTCGAAGAAACGCGCTGGTTGCAGTCGATCGCGGATCGCGACGCGTCGCGCGGCATGCCGAATGCGATCGTCGCCGCTGTCGATCTGTCCGCGCAGAACGCACCGGCGTTGCTCGAAGCGCATGCGTCGTTCGCGAATACGCGCGGCATCCGGCAGATTCTCAACGTGCACGACAACAAGCTGTTCGATTACGTCGGCCGTCACTATATGCGCGAGCCGCAGTGGCGCGAGCATTTCGCATTGCTGCGCCGGTTCGATCTGTCGTTCGACCTGCAAATCTATCCGTCGCAGATGGAAGAGGCGGCCGCGCTCGCGCGTGCGCATGCGGACACGCTGTTGATCGTCAATCATGCGGGCATGTTCGTCGATCGCAATAGCGTGGCCGGTTATCGCGCGTGGCGCGATGGCATGCGCTTGCTGGCGGCCTGTCCGAACATCGCGGTGAAGATCAGCGGACTCGCGATGTTCGATCATCACTGGACCGTCGAAAGCCTGCGCCCGTATGTGCTCGAAACGATCGATACGTTCGGCGTCGAACGCGCGATGTTCGCGTCGAACTTTCCGGTCGACCGGCTGTTCGGTTCGTACACGGATTTGTGGCACGCGTATGCGTCGATCGTTGGCGATGCGAGCGAGGCTGAGAAAGACGCGCTGTTTCGGCGTAACGCGGAACGGTATTACCGGATTTGACGCGCCGCCGCGTCGAGCAGAACACAGCCGAAAAAAAGGAGACACGCAGTGCAGCCATCCCCATCCGCGGTGCCGCGACTCGAATTGCGGCACGCGAGCAAATCCTTCGGCCGGGTGCGCGCGCTGTCCGACGGCGACCTCGTGCTGTGGCCCGGCGAGGTGCATGCGCTGCTCGGCGAGAACGGCGCGGGCAAATCGACAGTCGTGAAAATTCTCGCCGGCGTGCATCAGCCCGAGGCCGGCGAATTGCTGGTGAACGGTGAGCCGCGCCGCTTCGCGACACCCGCCGAAGCCCGTGACGCCGGACTCGCGGTCATCTATCAGGAGCCGACGTTGTTCTTCGATCTGTCGATCGCGGAGAACATCTTCATGGGCCGGCAGCCGGTCGATCGCTTCGGCCGCATCCAGTACGACGCGATGCATCGCGAAGTGGACGGACTGCTTGCGTCGCTCGGCGTCGAACTGCGCGCGGATCAACTGGTGCGAGGTCTTTCGATTGCGGATCAGCAGGTGATCGAAATCGCCAAGGCGTTGTCGCTGAACGCGAGCGTGCTGATCATGGATGAACCGACGGCCGCGTTGTCGCTGCCTGAAGTCGAGCGGCTGTTCGCGATCGTGCGCAAGCTGCGCGAACGGGACGTCGCGATTCTGTTCATCACGCACCGGCTCGACGAAGTGTTCGCGCTGACGCAGCGCGTAACGATCATGCGCGACGGCGCGAAAGTGTTCGACGCACTGACCGCCGATCTGAGCACCGACGCGATCGTCGCAAAGATGGTCGGCCGCGATCTGGAAACGTTCTATCCGAAGGCCGATTGCACGCCTGGTGAAGTGCGTCTGTCGGTGCGCGGCTTGACGCGCATCGGCGTGTTCAAGGACGTCTCGTTCGACGTGCGCGCGGGCGAGATCGTCGCGCTCGCGGGTCTGGTCGGCGCGGGACGCAGTGAGGTCGCGCGCGCGATCTTCGGTATCGATCCGCTCGATGCGGGGGAAGTGTGGCTGTCCGGCAAGCGGCTCGACACCGGCAAGCCCGCGGCCGCGGTGCGTGCCGGGCTCGCGCTGGTGCCGGAGGATCGTCGCCAGCAAGGCTTGGCGCTGGAACTGAGCATCGCGCGCAATGCGTCGATGACGGTGCTCGGCCGGCTCGTGCGGCATGGTCTCATTTCGACGCGCAGCGAAACGCAACTCGCGAACAAATGGGGCACGCGGCTGCGCCTGAAAGCCGGCGATCCGAACGCGCCGGTCGGCACGCTGTCGGGCGGCAACCAGCAGAAGGTCGTGCTCGGCAAATGGCTCGCGACCGGCCCGAAAGTGCTGATCATCGACGAACCGACACGCGGCATCGACGTCGGCGCAAAAGCCGAGGTCTACAGCGCGCTGGCCGAACTCGTACGCGACGGCATGGCCGTGCTGATGATTTCGAGCGAGTTGCCCGAGGTGCTCGGCATGGCCGATCGCGTGCTCGTGATGCACGAAGGCCGCATCAGCGCGGAGATCGCGCGCGCCGACGCGAACGAGGAGCGGATCATGGGCGCCGCGCTCGGTCAGGGACTCTCACCATTGGGACGTGCAGCATGATGCGCCATTCGACCCATCCCGCGCCGGTCCAGCAATCGCTGCCGAAACGTTCGGCCGCTTCGTCGGGCGGTCTCGTCGCGAGCATCGCGAAGAGCCGCGAAACCACGTTGTTCGTCGTGCTGATCCTGCTGATCGCGGGGACCGGGCTTGCGAAGCCGCAGTTCCTGAACATGCAGAATCTGCGCGACGTGCTGCTGAACGTGTCGATCATCGGGCTGCTGACGGCGGGCATGACCGTCGTGATCCTGATGCGGCATATCGATCTGTCGGTCGGCTCGACGGTGGGTGTCAGCGCGTATGCGGTAGGGAGTTTGTACGTTGCGTTCCCGCATATGCCGGTGCTCGTCGCACTGGCCGCGGGACTCGCGATCGGGCTCGTCGCGGGCGGCATCAATGCGCTGCTCGTCGCGGTGGGGCGCGTGCCTTCGCTCGTCGCGACGCTGTCGACGCTGTACATCTTTCGCGGCGCCGATTACGCATGGGTGCACGGCGGCCAGATCAACGCGACCAGTCTGCCCGACGCGTACTCGCGGCTCGCGACCGGCACGCTGTTCGGTATTCCGACGCTCGCGCTGATCGCGGTCGTCGTGCTTGCCGGCCTGTCGGTGTATCTGAAGCAGTTTCGCGGCGGTCGCGAGCACTACGCGATCGGCTCGAATCCGGAGGCCGCGCGGCTCGCGGGCGTCAACGTCGAGCGTCGCGTGATGTCGGGCTTTTTGTTGTCCGGCGCGATTGCGGGCTTTGCGGGCGCGTTGTGGCTCGCGCGCTTCGGCACCGTCGATGCGAGCACCGCGAAGGGCATCGAATTGCAGGTCGTCGCGGCGGCGGTGGTCGGCAGCGTCGCGATCACGGGCGGCGTCGGCACGATCCTCGGCGCGACGCTCGGTGCGCTCGTGCTCGGCGTGATCAGCATCGCGCTGGTCGTGCTGCACGTGTCGCCGTTCTGGGAGCAGGCGATCCAGGGCGCGCTGATCGTCGCCGCGATCGCCGCCGATACGCTGCTGGCCCGCTCCGTCGCCAAACGCATGATGAGGAAACGCGATCATGGCTAAACCCGATTCCGCGCTGCTGACGCGCAAGCGCGAAACGCCGCTGCAATGGGAAGTATTGCTGGTGATCGTGCTGATCGTGTCGCTGGTGTTGGGGCGCTGGCTGTCGCCGGTGTTTCTTACCGGCGCGAACCTGAGCAACGTGTTCGCCGATCTGACCGAGATCGCGCTGATGGCGCTGCCGATGACGCTGATCATCGTCGCGGCCGAAATCGATCTGTCGGTCGCGTCGGTGCTGGGCGCATCGAGCGCGTTGATGGGCGTGCTGTGGCACATGGGTCTGCCGATGCCGGTCGTGATCGTGCTGGTCCTGATCGCCGGCGCGATGGCGGGTCTGCTGAACGGCCTCGTGATCGTCAAGCTGAACCTGCCGTCGCTCGCGGTTACGATCGGTACGCTCGCGCTGTTTCGCGGTCTCGCGTATGTGCTGCTCGGCGATCAGGCAGTCGCGGATTTTCCGGCCGCGTATACGGCGTTCGGCATGAACACGCTTGGGCCCACGTTCATTCCGTTGCCGTTCGTGATCGTGATCGTCGCGGCCGTGCTGTTCACCGTGCTTTTGCAAGCCACCGCGTTCGGCCGCAGCCTCTATGCGATCGGCGCGAATCCGACCGCCGCCGCGTTCTCCGGCATCGAGGTCGCGAAGATCCGCTTGCGTCTGTTCGTGATGTCGGGTCTCGTCAGCGCGCTCGCGGGCATCGTCTATACGCTGCGCTTCACCAGTGCGCGCGGCGATAACGGCGAGGGCTTCGAGCTATCGGTGATCGCGGCGGTGCTATTCGGCGGCGTCAGCATCTTCGGCGGACGCGGCTCGATGGTCGGCGTGCTGTTGTCGCTGCTGATCATCGGCGTGCTGAAAAACGCGTTGACGCTCGACGACGTATCGAGCGAAACGCTGACCATCGTGACCGGCGTGCTGCTGCTCGCGTCGGTGCTGATTCCGAACCTCGTCGCGCGCTGGCGTGCGGCGCGCGACCGGCGTTTCATCGCGAAGTCCGCAGCAGCGTCTTCTTCATCCTAGTGGTCACCGTTCGTACGAAGCTCCCAAGGACCGATAACCCGGCCCCCTCTCTGTCCAACAACAACGCAGGAGACACTTCATGTTCAAACCTCTACGTCACACCGGCATGGCCGCGCTATGCGCCGCGTTGCTCGCGATCAGCTGCGGCGGCGCGTTCGCGGCGGACCTGAAAAGCGGGTTGAAGATCGCGTTCTTGCCGAAGCAGATCAACAACCCCTATGAAGTGATCGCCGACGACGGCGGCCTCGCCGCGATCAAGGAGTTCGGCGGCATGGGCAAGGCGGTGGGACCGTCGGATGCGGGAGCATCGTCGCAGGTGTCGTACATCAATACGCTGATCACGCAGCACCAGGACGCGATCGTGATTGCCGCAAACGATGCGAACGCGGTCGTGCCGTATCTGAAGAAAGCGATGGGGCAGGGCATCAAGGTCGTTACGTTCGACTCCGATACCGCGCCGGAAGGCCGCCAGTTGTTCGTCAATCAGGCGAACGCGGAAGGCATCGGCCGCGGCCAGGTGCAACTGGTCGCGAAGCTGATGGGCGGCGAGGGCGAGTTCGCGATTCTGTCGGCGACGCCGAACGCGACCAACCAGAACACGTGGATCAAGTGGATGCAGGAGGAACTGAAGAAACCGGAGTACTCGAAGATCAAGCTCGTCAAGATCGCTTACGGCAACGACGACGATCAGAAGTCCTTCGTCGAAACCCAGGGCCTGCTGCAGGCGTATCCGAACCTGAAGGCGATCGTCGCGCCGACGACGGTCGGCATCGCGGCGGCGGCGCGCTATATCTCGTCGTCGTCGAGCAAGGGCAAGGTGGCGGTGACGGGCCTCGGCACGCCGAACCAGATGCGCGCGTTCGTGAAGAACGGCACCGTGACCGCATTCCAGCTGTGGGACCCGAGCGAGCTCGGCTATCTGGCCGCGTACGCGGCGGCCTCGCTCGCGTCGGGCAAGATTTCGGGTAAGGAGGGCGAATCGTTCGATGCCGGCAAGCTCGGCAAGCGCACGATCGGCGCGCAAGGCGAAATCATTCTCGGACCGCCGACCACGTTCGATGCGAGCAATATCGACAAGTACAACTTTTGAGCTTCGGCGACGCCGACTGTCCACTTGACCGCCGTTGGCGGCGCGTGGGCAGTTAGCGCATCAGTACGAGCGTTCGCGTGCGGTCTGCTCAGCGGCGGATCGCGAAACGCTGTCCATACGCGGCGGGCGATGATCCGCTTCCCCATACCTCGCCATCGATCAATTCCCTTGTCACATCCTCGCCAGGCACCCGCACGTTCACGCGCGCGGCGGCCTCGCGATACAGCTGCGTCTGGTTGATGCGCTCGGCGATCGCTTCGTAATCGTCGCGCGCATCGATGATCCCCCAGCGCTCGAACTGCGTAAGGAACCACGCGCCTTCGATTGGATGCGGATAGTTGACCGCGCCGTCGTCGAAGAAACGCATCGGCAGGCGGCGCGGGTGCGCCGTGTCGACGTGGTCACCAAGGCGCGTCGCGATCAGCGATTCGTCGATACCGATGTAGTCGGACCGCGCAAGCCAGCGCGCGATCTCGTCGCGATGCCCGGCGCCGTCGAGCCAGCGGCACGCTTCGAGCACGGTCTGCACGAGCGCGCGCGTCGTGCGCGGATGCGCGTCGATGAAATCGCGTCGGCAGGCGAGCACTTTCTCCGGATGCTCGGGCCACACCTCGCTGGTATAAGCGATGGTTCTGCCGACGCCGTGCGCCTCGGCCATCGCATTCCACGGCTCGCCGACGCACAGACCGTCGAGCCGGTCTTCGGCGAGCGCCGCGACCATTTGCGGCGGCGGAATCGCGACGCTGTCGATGTCGCGCAATGGATCGACGCCTTGCGCCGCGAGCCAGTAGTACAGCCACATCGCGTGCGTGCCGGTCGGGAAGGTGTGCGCGAACACCGGCTTGCGGCCGAGCGTCGCGAGCGCCTCGCGCAAAGTCCCGTGCTTCGCGAGCGCCTCGGCGAGCCGATTCGACAGCGTGATCGCCTGGCCGTTGCGGTTCAGCACCATCAGCACGGCCATGTCGGTGCGCGGTCCGCCGAGGCCGAACTGCACGCCATACACAAGCCCGTAAAGCGCGTGTGCGGCGTCGAGATCGCCCGACAGCAGCTTGTCGCGCACGGCGGCCCACGACGGCTGGCGGCACAGTTCGAGCGTGAGTCCGTGCGCATGGCCGAACTCGAGCAGCTTCGCGGCGATCAGCGGCGCCGCGTCGGACAGCGCGACAAAACCCAGCCGCAGATGGGTCTTTTCAGGCGGCGCGGCAGAGGCCGCCGCGGTGACGGAAGTGGCTGGATTCATGAGCGCATCATTTGAGCGAGCCGGCCGACGCGACGACCTCGCCCGCGACCTCGGCGAGTTTGACGCCCTGGTTCATCGCGCGTTTGCGCAGACTCGCGTAGGCGGCCGGTTCGGTGAGTTTCTGCTGATCCATCAGCAGGCGTTTCGCGCGATCGATCAGCTTGCGCTCGGCCAGTTCGTTTTCGGCCTGGGCGAGCCGCTCGCGCAATTGCGACTCCTGCGCGAAACGCGCTAGCGCGACTTCGAGAATTGGCGCGAGCCGCTCGGTCGCGAGGCCTTCGACCAGATACGCGGTGACGCCCGCGTTGACCGCTTCGCGGATCAGTTGCTGGTTCGCGTCGTGGCTGAACATCAGCACGGGGCGCGGCGCGGTCGCGTGCATCACGGCGAGTTGTTCGAGCGTATCGCGCGACGGCGACTCCGTATCGATGATGATCACGTCGGGCCGCTCGTCCTGCACCGCGCGATGCAGCGCCTGCGGCGTCGCGGTGCCGGCCAGCATTTCGCAGCCGAGACAGGCGAGCGCGTCGCGCAGATCGCCGATGGGTTTGTCGGTGTCGGTGACAAGAAGAACGCGCAGCATGGAGTCAGGGGAAGGGACATCTGACTACCGGTAAAGCAATGGATATGCCAGTCACCGCGCGACGGGGATTGGCGACGCGTGTGAACAGCGTTGCGCGTAAAAATACGCGGGCCGATTGGGATTTTCTTGCTGGCGATGGCTGCGAATCATCCGCGAACGAGGTGTGCGGCCACGTCGGTCGCGCTGCACCGGCACGGGGCATGCGGGACAGCGGACGCCCGATGCACCGAAGCGGCGCATCGCGTACGAAACGGTCGAGGCTCAAAGGCTCAAAGGCTCAAAGCCTCAAAGCCAGCGCGAATAACTGCGTGGAGAAAACAGCAAGGTCACCGCCATCATCGCGGCGATGCAGCCGCCGAGCATGATCCACGCGGCGGCGAACCCGCCGCTCCAGCCGCGTACGATGCCGGCGACGAGCGGCGTGACGGCCGCGACGATAAAGCCGACGCCCTGCGTGAACGCGACCAGCTGGCCGGCCACGCGATAATCGCTCGAATGATCCATCGCGGTCACGAGCGTCAGCGAAAACACGCCGCCGAGCCCCGCGCCCGCGATGCCGACCCATAGCAGCGGCGCGGCGTCGGGCTGTGCGATCAGGCCGAGCACGCCGGCCAGTTGCGCGGACAAGCCAAGCATCAGCCACGGTCGGCGATCGCGGAACGACGCGGCGGCCAGCGGCAGCAGCAATGCCGACGTGGCCTGGAAGACCGTCATCGCGGCGAGCAGCGAGCCGCTCGCTGAGACGCTCATGCCGCGCTGCTGATAGAACGCCGGCAGCCACGCGACCAGACTCGTATAACCGCCGTTGACGATGCCGAAGTACAGGCCGAGCGTCCACGTGCGCTGAGTGGTCCACGGCGAGAACGCCGGCGCGGGCACGGCAGGGGTGCGCACGGCGATGTGGACCACGGCATGCCGCCGCGTCAACAGCCACCAGCCCGTGAGCGCGACGCAGGCCGGCAGCGCCCACACCGCGAGCCCCGCATGCCAGGAATGCATCGCGCGGCTGACCCACGGACTCAGACTCGCGCCGAGGCCGCCGCCGCCCATGATCGACGCGGAGAACACGCCCATCGCGAGTGGCACGCGGGCGTGGAAACGCTGCTTGATGACGGCGGGCAACAGCGCCTGAATCGCGGCGACGCCGGCGCCCGCGAGCAGCGCCGTCGAGAGCAGCGTGAAGCCGCTCGACGCCAGCCAGCGCGCCGCGCATGCAAGCGCGATCGCGACGAGGCCGAGCGCGACTCCGCGCGTTTCGCCGACGCCGCGCGTCAACGCCGCCGCGCCGAATGCGCCGACGCCCATCGCGACGACCGGCAGGCTGGTCAGCAATGACGCGCCGTAGAAGCTCAGGCCGGTCGCGTCGCGAATCGTCGTCATCAACGGGCTGATCGAGGTCAGCAATGGCCGCAGATTGATGCCGATCACGACGATCGCGCCGAGCCACGCGAGGTCGTGCCATGTGAGCGCGGCGCGGGCGCGGTTTGCGGAGGTACTGTGGGGAGCAGCGCTGGTGGGCAAATTCATGGCGAGCCTGAGAGCCGGACTGCGGAAAACGTTGCAGTCTCCGTTTTGGTCAACCATAGTAACCGAATATGGTTAACCATTTGCGCGAATGTCCGGTATAAGCGGCGGCGTAGCCAGGCAGATTGGCGTCGTGCGCGGGGCATCGCTAGAATGCTGCGGCGTTGTTCCGTTCTTGTTTTCCACCGTCCACGGTCACTGAAATCATGGCTGCGCGTTCCCCGCGTTCTTCCTCTGCCGAATCCGCTTCATCCGCTTCCCCTGCGAGCGGCGACGCCTCGCCGAACGTCGAAGAGCGCATTTATGCGTCGATTACCTCGGCCCTGCTGCAGGGGCGTTTGCGGCCCGGTGCGCAACTCGTCGAGCGCGATCTCGCGGCCGCGTTCGGCTGCACGCGCGGCGCGCTGCGCAAGGTGCTCGCGCGGCTGGGCTTCGAGGGCAAGCTCGTGCTCGAGGCGAATCGCGGCGCGTTCGTGCCGTCGCCGTCGGAGGAGGACATTCGCCAGGTGTATCGGGCGCGGCAGATCGTCGAGGCGGGCATCGTCGCATCGCTTTGCGGTGCGCTGAGCGCCGCTCATAAACGGCGCTTGCGCGCGCATGTGCGCAGCGAGGAAAAGGCGCTGCGCGCGGGCGCCATCGATGAATCCGTGCGCCTCGCCGGCCAGTTTCACGTGCTGCTGACGGAGCTGGCGGGCGGCACCGAGTTGCTTGGACTGGTCGGGCAACTGGTCGCGAAGACCGAGTTGTACAAGGCGCTGTTCGATCCGTCGAAGGGTTCGAGTTGTTCCGCCGATGAGCATGCGCGGATCATCGACGCACTCGATGCCGGCGACCTGCAAGCCGCGTTGACGGCGATGCGCGAGCATCTGTCGGAGCTGGAGGAGCGGGTGGTCGAGCAGGTGCGCAAAAGCGCGGATGGGGAGGATCTGGGGGCGGTGTTCGGAGTTTAGCGAGACGCGCCGCGACGTGCGTGGTCGCCCAAGCGGCGCGCCGTCAGATTCCAGTCAAGACGCCGCGCGTTCGTTCGAGCAGAACGCGGAGCCGCATGGTCGGGCGCGAGTCTGTAGGGCCTCGCGCTGACTCTCGAGGTTCGGGCGGGCTGCCCGCGTCACCTGCAATGGCATCGCAGGTACGCAGGGCGGCGCCGTCACCACTGCTTATCTACGCCGCGCACCCTGCGACGCCGGTCGTGGCGCACCGCCACCGCTCGGGCGTTCGTCCTTGTGGCGGAAATTGATCCGCCCCTTGGTCAGGTCGTAGACCGACATTTCGAGCGTCACGCGATCGCCCGCGAGAATACGGATATGGTTCTTGCGCATGCGTCCGGACGCATAAGCGCCGACCACGACGCCGTTGTCGAGCGTCACGCGGTAGCGGCTGTCCGGAAGCACTTCGTCGACGATACCGTCAAGTTCAATCAGTTCTTCTTTCGCCATGCATCACTCCTGGTCGATGGGATAAAGGGGAAATCGGCCGCGGGCATTGCGAGCGGCGCGACTGTGGATTCGTTGGAAAAGCAGCGGCGCCCAAACGCACGCTGCGCGACATGAGTGACGCGCCGATGACGCCGCTCAAAGATCGGTGACCGACTGACCGCTCACCTGGCCGTCGATCAGCCGTTCCGCATGCGCCATGCACGCGATGCGCGCCTTGCCCATGCCGTCGAACGGAAACAGATACTGCAGACGGAACACCCGGCCGTCGGCCGCCGGATTGGCGCCGACGCGGCAGATGCGCACCGATGCGTCGTAACCGGCGCCCGGATTGCGCGTCGCTTGCGCGCCCGGCGGGCGGCGCGGATAAACGAGCGGGTGAATTTCGTAACCCTTGTAGGTCTTGACTGCTGAATTCATGAAAACGTGTCCTGTATTGCGTGGTCCGCGCGCCGCGTGCGGGGCGCTGCTTCCGGCAACGTCTGCTCGAGGCGTCGCGACGCGGACCGGCGGCGCAGCACCCGATGGGCGCGCCGCGATGAAAATGGTTGGCACAGGCCCGCTAGACCCGGCGGGCTCAATGACAATGGCTCGAGCGGTCGCGCGAAAACGCGGATTCGACCGAAAACGCTGAAGCGGCGCGCCAATTCGTGCGCCGGACGCATGATGCTGAACGACCGCTCGGTGTACTTCTCGCGACGGCGAATGCGGACGGCGCATTGCCGGAGTGACGGGATCGCCGATAAGGGGCGGTCGAACTGTCGGGGGTGGTGCGGAGATGCCGGGTTGAGACTGCCTGGTGCTGCCAGTGCTATATGGGTGCGAGGTGCAACTATTGCAATATGATGCCTGAAATAGGGCTGATTGGATAGTGCAAACTTCAGTGCACGGCCGGAACGCCCGCCTGGCGGGGCTTCGCGGGCGTCAGCGCGACGTCTCGGCGACGCGCTTCTGCAATTCGCGCGCGGCCGCCAGCGGCAAGCGCGCATCGTCCCAGCCGGCCAGCCATTCGACTTCCTTCGCCGTGAAGACCTGACCATAGTTGCGCAGTGCGTACTGCAGCGAATCGATGACGTGATTGCGAATGATCTCAGGCGTACGCGTGTCGTCGAGCACGGCGCGAAGCGCTTCGAGTGTGGCCATCGGTCGGCTCCGTTCGGTTGGATGTCGGTGGTTCAGCGTTTATCGCACGAAAAAAATGCGCTCGCGAGGTGGACAAAATTGCCGTCCGGCGGCGATTCGCGGCGCCAGCGCGAGGCCGCTACAATGGCGGCTTCCTGAATGGCGGACCGAGCGTGCGCGCCGAAGCCTGCTGCTGGCATCTGGCATCGTCGGCATTCGCGATCGCGCGCCGCCTCCTTCGAACCTCGCGTTTTTTCCTTGCGCAACCCGAACGTGTCTCCTGTCAAAGACCTGCTGTTAAAGCGCTACGCGCCGATTGCCGACGGCATCGCCGCGCTGCTCTATCCGTGCGCCGAAGTGGTGATTCACGATCTGCGCGATCAGACCATCGCGTATCTGGCGAACAATCTGTCGCGGCTCGAGGTGGGCGCGCCGTCGGTGCTCGACGACGCGCACTTCGCGGCGCGCGGCCAGACCATCGGTCCCTACGAGAAACTGAACTGGGACGGGCGCCGCATGCGCTGCGTGAGCAACATCCTGCTCGACGACGATGGCAAGCCCGCCGGCATCCTGTGCGTGAACTTCAACATCGCGGTGTTCGAGGACGTGCGCTCGACGCTCGATCTGTTCATCAAGGGCGGCACGATGACGGACGCGCCAGGCGACGATCTGTTCCGCGACGACTGGCAGGACCGCATCAACACGTATCTGCACACGTGGTTGCGCGACCGGCAGATCGGCATCAATGCGCTGACGCGCGAGCACAAGCGTGAAATCGTCGAAGCGCTGCACGCGCAGGGCGCGTTTCGTGGCCGCAGCTCGGCGAACTACGTGGCCGCGGTGCTGACGATGGGTCGCGCGACCGTCTACAAGATCCTGAAGCAGATGAAAGAGGGCGGCTGAGTTCAGGCGCGCGGTGCTTGAAAATGCTTCGATGACGCTCAAAATAAGGACATACGCGATGCGCTACCGACATTACAAAGGCGGCCTTTACGAACTGGTCTGCGAGGCCACGCTCGAATCGGATCCGACGGTCACGATGATCGTCTACAAGGCGGCCAATGGTACGATCTGGACCCGTCCAGCGACGGTGTTTTTCGAGCTGGTCGAGCAGGACGGCGTCAAGGTCCCGCGCTTCGCGCCGCTCGATGAGTTCAACAACGAAGCAGATGCGTCCCGCTCGGACTAACGCATGCTGCCTTAACGACAGGAACAGGAAAACCGAATGCGTCTTTTGCTTGCCATCATTCTGCCGTGGTTGCAGTTTTTCACGATCGGCCGTCCGTTTGCGGGCATCATCTGCCTGATTCTGCAAATCACGGTGATCGGCTGGGTGCCGGCGGCCATCTGGTCGGTGTATGCGCTGAGCCAGTACAACACGGACAAGAAAATCGCCCGCGCGATGGGCAATGGGCGGTAACACGCAGCGTCTGAAGCGTCGGCGAGTGTGGGCGCGTCGCGCTCACGCTCGTGCCATCATTCACCCCACCGGTATTACGACCGCATCCGGCACTTCGATCACCACGTCGGTTTCCGCGATCGCCACGCACGGCAGGATATAACCGTCCGCCTTTTCCTCACGGCTCACCCCGGGCCATTCAATCGAATAGCGCACACGCCCGGACGTCATCCGGCACAAGCAGGTGCGGCACGTGCCGTTGCGGCACGAACGCGGCAAACGCAGATTCGCGAAAGCGGCGGCTTCGAGAATCGTCAGCGAATCGGGCGCTTCGAAGCTCTGGCCGAGCGGTTCGACGCGAACTACAGGCGGGCGGGTGGGGGTGGACATCGTGCAGGTTAGTCACTTGGTGCGCGACACTTTACACGGGATGGGACGCCGCTTGATACCGCACTGCAACATAGGCAAATCAGTCGTGTTGTCAAGAAAAAATCGGGGAAATCTTGCACCTGGCCCGAACTCGTCTAAAGTGAATCAATTCACCTCCGCGTGGCGCGAACTGACTATGCCGCGTTGAGATGACGGCCCGCGTCGACTGCATGGGACAAGGAGGAACGAGCGGCTGGCGCGATAGCGAGCAATCAGCGCGTGCATTACCCGAGCGCATCGTACGCGCACTCTTCCAGGTGACTCCCATGCAGATCCAATTTCCGAACGAAGCCCCTGAATATTCAGGTCGCGAACTTACCTTGGCGTTTCCGGCAATGGTCGATGGGCAGAGGGTGGAGTGCATGATCACCGCGGAAGCGCTCGAGGATCACTTCGGCGCCGCGTCCCCCCGGCAGGAGGACATGATCGTTGCGTTCGACACGCACCGGCCGCGCATCGAGGCGGCCACGCGCCGGCTGTTGTCGGAAACGCGCGCGCAGTGTCTCGTGCTCAGAAGCGGCTACGTGCGTTTTTATGAGGCGAACTGGCGTAACTGACTGCACGCAGCCAACCCCATCGCTTTCAAATGATCCGCCGCAGCGCCCGATCCTTGAACACCACATGGTGCGCGATGGCGGCGAGCGCATGCAGTCCGATCACCCAATAGAACACGTTGCCAAGCCACTCGTGTGCGTCCTTCAACAGCGGCCGCGCGATCGAATCCGCACGCACCAGCGTGAAGCTGATGTCCGTCCACGCGAGCGACACCGGCCGCCCGCCCGCGTTGACCATCAGGATACCGAGCAGCGGCTGCGCGAAGATGAACACATAGAGCGCGAGGTGCGCGGAGCGCGCGACAAAAGCGAGTAGCCGGTTGTTTTCGAGTTCCTCGGGCGCGCCGGCCCACAGTCTCCAAAGCAGCCGCAGCACGGCCAGCACGAGCACCAGCGTGCCCGCCCAGAAATGCACGCCGGTCCAGAACTCGCGGCCGTCGGAGCCGCGCGGTCCGCGGATTTCGATGGCCAGATAGGCCAGCGCGACCAGCAGAAAAATCATCCAGTGGAAGAAAATCGCGGGCCTCGTGTAGCGGTCCGTCGTGCGGTTATATGAGGACATGGCGGCTCCTGGGGGCGACCCGATCTATCGCGACCCGATCGATCGTCGTTCGAAACATCGGATGATAAACGTTCGCCGAACCCGACGACACTTTCGACCACGCAACCGAACCGCGCGACGTCCTCACTCGCTGCCGAGATAGAAATACCGGAACAGGAAAATCGCCGCGATGATCCACACGACCAGCTTCACCTGGCGCGCCTGGCCCGTCAGCAGCTTGAGCGCCGCGTACGAGATGAAGCCGAACGCGACGCCGTTCGCGATCGAGTAGGTAAACGGCATCAGCAGCGCGGTCAGCGCGGCCGGCACGACTTCGGTCGCGTCGTCCCACGGCAGGTCGACCAATTCGCGCAGCATCAGGCACGACACGTACAGCAGCGCGGGCGCGGTCGCATACGGCGGCACCACTTCGGCGAGCGGCGCGAAAAACAGCGCCGCGACGAACAACAAGGCGACCGTGATCGCGGTCGCGCCGGTACGGCCGCCGGCCTGCACGCCGGACGCGCTTTCGATATACGCGGTCGTCGACGACGTGCCGAGCATCGAGCCGGCGAGAATCGCGGTGCTGTCGGCGAGCAGCGCGCGATTCAGCCGATGCATCTTGCCTTCGACGAGCAGCCCCGCGCGGTTCGCGACGCCCATCAGCGTGCCGGTCGCATCGAACAGCTCGACGAGGAAGAACACCAGTACCACGTTCAGAATGCCGCTCGACAGCGCGGTGCGGATATCGAGCTGGAACAGCGTCGGCGCGATCGACGGCGGCATCGACAAGACGCCGTGAAACTGGTTGCCGCCAAAGAAAAAGCTCAGGATCGTCACGCCGACGATACCGATCAGGATCGCCCCGCGCACGCGCAGATGATCGAGCGTGACGATGCCGAAGAAGCCGATTGCCGCGAGCACGACGTGCGCGTCGTGCAGATTGCCGAGCGTGACGAGCGTGGCCGGATTGCCGACCACGACGCCGGCCGACTTCAGCGAAATGATCGCGAGAAAGAGGCCGATACCGCCGGTGATCGCGATCCGGATCGAATGCGGGATGCCCTTGACGATCACCTCGCGCACGCGGAACAGCGTAACGATCAGGAACAGGCAGCCGGAGATGAACACCGCGCCGAGCGCGGCCTCCCACGTGTAGCCCAGGCCCTTGACGACCGTGTACGCGAAGTACGCGTTCAGGCCCATGCCGGGCGCGAGCGCGATCGGGTAGTTCGCGTACAGACCCATGATCAGCGACGCGAGCGCGGACACGATGCAGGTCGCGACGAACACCGCGCTCTTCGGCATGCCGGCGTCGCCGAGAATCGCCGGGTTCACGAAGATGATGTAGGCCATCGTCAGGAAGGTGGTCACGCCGGCTAGCACTTCGGTGCGCAGGTTGGTGTCGACGGCGTCGAAGCCGAAGTAGCGTTTGATCGAGTCCATGTGGCGGGTTTTCTCTTTCGTCGTTCGGAAAGTGTTTTTGTGATTGAGGCAAACGGGCCCGCGCGGCGGTGTTACGGCGGAATTGTAAACACCAACGGCGGCGCCTCGTCGCTTGCGGCTGCGCCGGCAGCCCTGTCGGGCCCGTCAGGCGGGCGGTTTGCCGGGCGACTGTGGCGCCGGCACATCACCGCGCGGCGCATGACGCGCGAGCCAGCGATCGAGTTCGCCAGCAAACGTCTTGCCATCCCGCGCGCTGAAGGCGGACGGACCGCCCGTGTCGACGCCGCTCGCGCGCAACTGGTCGAGCATCGAGCGCATGCGCAGCCGTTCTTCGATCGTGCCGGGCGTGAACCAGTTGCCGCGCGGATCGAGCGCGTGGGCATTTTTTGCCAGCACGGCGGCGGCGAGCGGGATGTCGCCGGTGATCACGAGGTCGCCCGCGACGACGCGCTCGACGATCAGCTGATCGGCGGCGTCGAAGCCGGCCGGCACCTGGATCGCGCGGATCAGCGGCGACGGCGGCACGCGCAGGAACGCGTTGGCGACCAGCGTCAGCGGCATGCCGGTGCGGCGCGCCGCGCGATAAAGCATGTCCTTGACGACGGCCGGGCAGGCGTCGGCATCGACCCAGATTGGCATGGTGCGGATTCCGGCTAGGTGCGGCTGGTTTGCTGCGTGGGGGTTGGAGGGACGGGATGATACCTTGCCGCGACGCAAAGGGTTTCCCTGCCGCCCGCGGCGGGCGGCATTCAGGCTGCGGGTGCGGCAGCGACTGCTGTTACTGCACTGTCGTCGGTTCGAGGCCTTGCCGCTCTGCGCGGCGTTGCGCGACGATCCGGCCGGCTTCCTGCGCGTTCTCCGGATAGTTGACCCAGTCGTTCGGATCGTAGCCGGCGGCAAGCCATTCGATGAGTTCGGCACGGACCTGGGCGCGCGTTTTCGGCGCCGACGGGTCGTTGGGCTGCATCACCGCTTGCGCGTAGACAGTGCTGATACTCACGGCGGCAACCAGCGCGCCGAGTCCAATGCGGGAGAACAGATTCATGGCGGGCTCCTACGGAGCAGAAAAACAGCCGGGCCTGGTCATTTTTCGGTGCGCGCCGGGTGAGGCGGTAGAAAGCAGCGCACCATTTCTGCCGGCAAATCGAACCCGCCGCGAGCCGCGTTCCCCACGTTAGCGCAAGCAACGCGGAAAGCGGCGGGTTTGCTTAAAACTTCAAAAGTTCGGCGCTAGTCGATGCCAAATGGGCGTCCTGACAAAGTCTCGTCCTATCACGTCGAAGGCTTGTTGAACCGTTCCATCACCGCGCTCACCAGGTCGATCGGCAGCGGAAACACGATCGTCGAGTTCTTGTCGGCGGCGATCGTCGTCAGCGTCTGCAGATAGCGCAGCTGCATCGCCTGCGGCTGGCGCGCCAGCGTCTGCGCTGCTTCGAGCAGCTGCCTCGACGCCTGCAACTCGCCTTCCGCGTGAATCACCTTGGCCCGCCGTTCGCGCTCGGCCTCAGCCTGACGCGCGATCGCGCGGATCATCGTTTCGTTGATATCGACGTGCTTGATCTCGACGATCGACACCTTGATGCCCCACGCATCGGTTTGCGCGTCGAGCACCTTCTGGATGTCGGTGTTCAGCTGCTCGCGCTCGGACAGCAGCTGGTCGAGGTCGTGCTTGCCGAGCACCGCGCGCAGCGTCGTTTGCGCCAGCTGGCTGGTCGCCTCGAAGTAGCGCGCGACCTGGATCACCGCCTTCTCCGGATCGACGACGCGGAAATACACGACCGCGTTCACCTTCACCGACACGTTGTCGCGGGTGATTACGTCCTGCGTCGGCACGTCGAACACGACGGTGCGCAAATCCATCCGCACCGCCTGCTGCACGATCGGAATGATCAGCACCAGTCCGGGCCCCTTGACCTTCCAGAAGCGGCCGAGCATGAACACGACGCCGCGCTCGTATTCGCGAAAAATCCGCACCGACGACGCGATCAGCACGGCCACCAGCAGGATCAGGATGCTGCCGAAGCCGAATGTGAAGCCGATCATGAGGGTTCTCCTTGTCCTTGTATTGGGGCGGCCGGTTTGACGGGCACCACGGTCAGCGTGAGGCCGTTGCGCGCCGTGACGCGCACGCTCTGCCCCGGCGCGGCCGGCGTCGTGCTCGACACGCGCCAGCGCTCGCCGTGCACGCGCGCCCAGCCGCCCAGCGGGCCGCTGGCCGAGTGTTCGGGTTCGGGCAGCAAGCCGCCGTCCAGCACCACGCCGACGCAGCCGATCAGCGCCTCCGAGCCCGTCACGACCGGCCGGCGCCGCGCGCGCAGCGCGAGCCGCGACACGCCGAGCACGAACGCGACGCTGAACACGACGACCGCGGCGATCAGCGGCAGCGGGATGCCGTAGCCGGGCACATCGGTATCCATCAGCATCATTGCGCCGACCACGAACGCGACCACGCCGCCGAAACCGAGCGAGCCGAAGGTCGGCAGGAACGCTTCGCCGATCAGAAAGGCGATGCCGAGAAAGATCAGCCCGAGGCCGACATAGCTGACGGGCAGCATCTGCATCGCGAACAGGCCGAGCAGCAGGCTGATCGCGCCGACCACGCCGGGCAGCACGAAGCCCGGATTGGCGAATTCGAAGAACAGGCCGTACATGCCGAGCATCAGCAGAATCAGAGCGACGCTCGGATCGGTGATCACGGCGAGGAAGCGGCTGCGCCAGTCGGGTTCGAGCGTGATCAGCGGCGCATGCGCGGTCTGCAGCGTGACGCTGCCGGCGCTCGTGACGACTGTGCGGCCGTTCAGCTGGCGCAGCAGGTCGGGCACGTCGCGCGCGACGATATCGACGACGTGCTGCGCGAGCGCTTCTTCATCGGACAGGCTGACCGCTTCGCGGACAGCGCGCTCGGCCCAGTCGGCGTTGCGCCCGCGCATCTGCGCGAGGCCGCGGATGTAGGCGGCGGCATCGTGGACCTGCTTGCGCAGTTCGGTCGATTGGGTGTCGAGCGGCAGCGCGCTGGCGGCTTCGGATGACGCGCCGGGTGACGCAGGCGCGGACGTTGGCCCGGACGCTGGGCCGGACGCGCCGCCGGGCAGCGTGCGCATATCCGGCAGTCCCGGCGTGCCTGGAGTGCCCTGCGTTCCCGGTGTTCCAGGTGTGCCCGGCATTCCCGGCGGGCCGCCGCCACCGGATGGCTCGTTGCCGCCGATGCCAATCTGGATCGGCGTCGCGGCGCCGAGGTTGGTGCCCGGCGCCATCGCCGCGATATGGCTCGCGTAGACGATGTAGGTGCCGGCGCTGGCGGCGCGCGCGCCGCTCGGCGCGATGAAGGTCGCGACCGGCACCGGGGAGGCGAGGATC
Organism: Paraburkholderia sp. BR10923; assembly: GCF_040948765.1. Lineage (NCBI taxonomy): Bacteria > Pseudomonadati > Pseudomonadota > Betaproteobacteria > Burkholderiales > Burkholderiaceae > Paraburkholderia > Paraburkholderia sp. BR10923. The sequence continues at coordinate 94,583 of NZ_JBFPKO010000005.1, forward strand.
GCCTTGATGATCTGCCGCATCGACGTGTCGAGTCCGCCGGGCGTATCGAGTTGCAGCACCGCGAGTTGCGCGTGCTGGCTCTCCGCGCGCTGTAAACCCCGCACGATGAAATCGGCGGTGGCCGGCCCGATCGCGCCGTTCACCGGAATCACCTCGACGCTGTTCGAGGTCGCGGCGCCGACGTTGGCCGGTGTCGCCGCATTGGCCGCTTGCAGCGGCGCCAGCGCTCCGCACGTCGCGAAGCCGAGCGCGCACAGCACGCCGAGCACGGCGATGCCGCGCATCAAACGGCCCGCGATGCCGCCGTGGATAAGCGGCGTGCGCGGACCGGACTGCCGGAGCGGGAGACGCGGAGTCGTGTTCATCGCTGACGGCCGTCGCGCCAGCCGGTGCGAACCGGCGGCGCGGGCCCATACCTCGATCAAGGCTGGCCGGTTGCCGCTTAAAGCTTAGTCCGATTCGGCGCGACGCGTGAGATCGAGCCCCTTAGCCTGGGCCGGCCGATAGTCGGTCGGGCGCATGCCGGTCCATTTGCGGAACGCGCGATGAAACGCGCTCGGCTCGGCGAAGCCGACGGCGTTCGCGATATCGGCGATCGTGCGCTGTGTGCGCTGCAGTTCGGCAATCGCGATGTCGCGCCGCAGCGCGTCCTTGATCGACTGATACGTGTGGCCCTCCTGCTTCAGGTGCCGCCGCATCGTCGCCTCGGCGACGTGCAGGCGCGCGGCCATCTGATCGGCCGCGGGCCAGCCGGACATCGGCAGTGCGCGCAGCGTCTTGCGCACGCGCGCGGCGAGCGAACCGGGATTGCGGTACTTGACGATGAAGCTGCCCGGCGCATCGCGCAGAAACGGGCGCGCCGAGCGCGAAGTCTGGATCACCGGCAGCTCGAGAAACGCGGGGTCGAGATCGACGTACGACTCGGGCTCGTCGAAATGCATGTCTTCGCAGAACATCAGCCGGTATTCGTGCGCGGCCGGCGGCGCAGCGCAGCGAAAGCGCGCTTCGAGCAACGGAATGCGCCGGCCGACGAGCCAGCAGACGAGTCCGTACACGAGGATGAAATACGTCGCGTAAGCGAACATCGCCGGCTTGCGCGCGCCCGCGCGTTCGACGAACTTCAGGCGCACGCGCTCCGCCTCGGTGTCGATCGTCGCGCCGAGATCGTCGAGCACCAGCCGCATGAAGCCGACTGCGCGCGCGAGCGCTTGCGCACCGTTGCGCGCGCCGAGCGCCATCTGCGTCATCGCGATGAAGCTGCCGCTTTTCATCGGATGCGAGTCCTGGCCGAAGAACTCGTCGTCGAGCGCGCGCGCGATGCCGGCCCACAGCGCGCCGTATTGCGCCGACGAAACGCGGCTTTTCGGCGACGCGAGCATCGGCGCGGCGATGCCGGCCGCCTCGGCGAACGCTCGCGCATCGAGCCCGCGCGCCGTTGCGAGCGCGAGCGTTTCCTCGACGAGACTGACGGTGATCGTGCCTTTGTCGCTTTTCATCGGAATTCGGTTTATCTGGCAAAAGCGCTCAGCATCGGTTGGCTCGTGGTTCGTGAAACCCCTGAAATGACGAAGCCCCATGCACGCGCATGGTAGCAGGATGGCAAAAGCGCTCAGCAAATGTGAGCGGAGCGAGCATCGAGTGGCGCGAGCCGCTTGCCTACACTTGCCGCATCACCGAGATCGCCAGCACGGCCGTCAGCACCCACGAGGACGCAGTCATGGACAGCTTCTACACCGACGAACAACGGATGATCCGCGACGCCGCGCGCGACTTCGCGACCGAGTGTCTGGCGCCGCACGCGGCGCAATGGGATCGCGACGCGCAACTGCCGGCCGAGGTCGTTGCGCAGATGGGCGAACTCGGTTTTCTGGGCATGATGGTGCCGGCCGAGTGGGGCGGCTCCTACACCGACTACGTCGCCTACGCGCTCGCGCTCGAAGAGATCGCAGCCGGCTGCGCGGCCTGCGCTACGCTGATGAGCGTGCACAACTCGGTCGGCTGCGCGCCGATCCTGAACTTCGGCAGTGCCGCGCAGAAGGACCGCTATCTGCGCGACCTTGCCACGGGCCGCACGATCGGCGCGTTCTGCCTGACCGAGCCGCAGGCGGGCTCCGAGGCGAACAATCTGCGCACCCGCGCGCAGTTGCGCGACGGGCAGTGGATTCTGAACGGCAGCAAGCAGTTCGTGACCAACGGCGCGCGCGCCGGGCTCGCAATCGTGTTCGCGGTCACCGATCCCGAGCGCGGCAAGCGCGGCCTGTCGGCCTTCATCGTGCCGACCACGACGCCGGGCTTCGACGTCGGCCGGCCGGAGCACAAGCTTGGCATTCGCGCGTCCGACACCTGTCCGATCTCGCTCGATCACTGCGCGGTGCCCGAGGCCAACCTGCTCGGCGAACCGGGCGAGGGTCTGCGCATCGCGCTGTCGAATCTCGAAGGGGGGCGCATCGGCATCGCCGCGCAGGCGGTCGGCATCGCGCGCGCCGCGTTCGATGCCGCGCGCCGCTACGCGAGCGAGCGCGAACAGTTCGGCAAGCCGCTGAAGGACCATCAGACCATCGCCAACATGCTCGCCGACATGGCGACGCGCCTGAACGCCGCGCGCCTGCTCGTGCATCATGCGGCGCGGCTGCGCTCGGCGGGGCGGCCGTGTCTGTCGGAGGCGTCGCAGGCGAAGCTGTTCGCGTCGGAGCTGGCCGAGGAGATCTGCTCGAACGCGATCCAGATTCATGGCGGCTACGGCTATCTGGAGGACTATGCGGTGGAGCGCCACTATCGCGATGCGCGCATCACGCAGATTTACGAAGGGACGAGCGAGGTGCAGCGGATGGTGATCGCGCGCCATGTTTGAGGGCGGCGTTTGAGCGCACAATAGCCTGGCCGTGATGCTTCGTTGAGCGGAAGAGCGGCAAAAACCAGCGGCAAAAAAACTGAGCGCCCAGAGCGCCACCTGGAGACGACGATGACAGCAGCGAAAGCCTTTCTCGAAGCGCGCGATCTGCTAGTGCGCCATCGCACCGACTACGAGCGCGCGTACCGCGAATTCACGTGGCCGGCGCTGGGCGAGTTCAATTGGGCGCTCGACTACTTCGACGCGATTGCGCGCAACAACGACAACCCCGCGCTGTGGATCGTCGACGATCCTTCCAGCGACGGCCTGCGCCTGTCGTACGCGCAGATGTCGGAGCGCTCGTCGCGGATGGCGAACTTTCTGCGCAGCGCAGGCGTCGGTCGAGGCGACCGTGTGCTGCTGATGCTGCCGAACCGCGTCGAGCTATGGGACGTGATGCTTGCCGCGATGAAGCTCGGCGCGATCGTGCTGCCCGCCACCACGCAGCTATCCGCCGACGACGTGCGCGACCGCGTGCAGATCGGCGGCGCGAAGTTCGCCGTGGTCGACAGCGCGGAGCTGGGCAAATTCGATGCGCTAGACGTGCCGCTCACGCGCTTCTCGGTCGGCGCACCGCGCGACGGCTGGATCGATGTCGCCGCCGCGTACGAGGCGGCGCCGGATTTCACGCCGGACGGCGTCACCCACGCCAGCGATCCGATGCTGCTGTACTTCACGTCCGGCACCACGTCGAAGCCGAAGCTCGTCGAGCATACGCATCAGAGCTATCCGGTCGGGCATCTGTCGACGATGTACTGGATCGGCCTGCAACCCGGCGACATCCATTGGAACATCAGCTCGCCGGGCTGGGCCAAGCACGCGTGGAGCTGCTTCTTCGCGCCGTGGAACGCGCAGGCCTGCGTGTTCGTGTTCAACGTCCCGCGCTTCGTGCCGAAAGACACACTCGCCGCGCTGGTGCGCTTCAACGTGACCACGCTGTGCGCGCCGCCGACCGTCTGGCGCATGCTCGTGCAGGAACCGCTCGGCGACTATCCGGTGAAGCTGCGCGAGATCGTCGGCGCGGGCGAGCCGCTGAATCCGGAGGTCATCGAGCGCGTCAAGCACGCGTGGGACATCACGATCCGCGATGGCTACGGCCAGACCGAGACGACCTGCCAGATCGGCAATTCGCCGGGCCAGCCGGTCGTGGCCGGCTCGATGGGGCGTCCGCTGCCGGGCTACCGCGTCGAACTGCTCGATGCCGACGACCAACCCGTGACCGAAGGCGAAATCGCGCTGCCGCTCGCCGAACGGCCGCTCGGCCTGATGACCGGCTACGCGAACAATGTGAACGCGACCGCGCAGGCGATGCGCAACGGCTTCTATCGCACGTCGGATGTCGCGCTGCGTCGCGACGACGGCTACTACGTGTACGTCGGCCGCTCGGACGATGTGTTCAAGTCGTCCGACTATCGGCTGAGTCCGTTCGAACTCGAAAGCGTGCTGATCGAACACGAAGCGATCGGCGAGGCGGCCGTCGTGCCGAGCGCGGACGCGTTGCGCCTGTCGGTGCCGAAGGCGTTCGTCACCGTGCGTCAGGGCTATGAGGCCGGTCCCGAACTCGCGCGCGCGGTGTTCGCGTTTTCGCGCGAAAAACTCGCGCCGTACAAGCGAATTCGTCGTCTGCAATTCAGCGAACTGCCGAAGACGATCTCCGGCAAGATCCGCCGCGTCGAGTTACGGCGCCGCGAAATGGAGCGCGCGGCCGAACCCGCGCGTCTGCCCGACGAGTACTGGGAAGAGGATTTCCCCGACTTGCGTTGACTGTCTTCATTCCTCGCCATTGCTGGTTTTGCCGCCCCGGTCTGAATCGCACGCGTCGAATTCGAGCTTCGGATTCAATGCGTCGGGGCACTGTTTTTTCCTTCCCTATCGCTGTCCGGCCGCCGCGCGGCCATCGCACAGGAGTTTCAGCATGAGCACCCTTGCTTCGAACGAGACCAGCCGCGACGTCGCCGGCGCCGTGGCCACCGTCAAACTGCTGATCGACGGCGAGTTCGTCGAATCGAAGACGACCGAGTGGCGCGACATCGTGAACCCGGCCACCCAGGCGGCGCTCGCGCGCGTGCCGTTCGCGACCGTCGCGGAAGTCGACGCGGCGGTGCGCAGCGCGCACGCCGCGTTCAAAACGTGGAAGGACACGCCGATTGGTGCGCGCATGCGCATCATGCTGAAGTACCAGGCGCTGATTCGTGAGCATATGCCGCGCATCGCGAAGACGCTGTCGGCCGAGCAGGGCAAGACGATTCCCGATGCCGAGGGCGACATCTTCCGCGGTCTGGAAGTCGTCGAGCACGCGTGTTCTATCGGCACGTTGCAGCAGGGTGAATTCGCCGAGAACGTCGCTGGTGGCGTGGACACCTACACGCTGCGTCAGCCGCTCGGCGTCTGCGTCGGTATCACGCCGTTCAATTTCCCCGCGATGATCCCGCTTTGGATGTTCCCGATGGCGCTCGTGTGCGGCAATACCTTCGTGCTGAAGCCATCCGAGCAAGACCCGCTATCGACGATGCAGCTCGTCGAACTTGCGCTCGAAGCCGGCGTGCCGAAGGGCGTGCTGAACGTCGTGCACGGCGGCAAGGAAGTGGTCGATGCGCTCTGCACGCATGAACTGGTAAAGGCGATTTCGTTCGTCGGCTCGACGGCGGTCGGCACGCACGTGTATCGCCTCGGCAGCGAACACGGCAAGCGCGTGCAAGCGATGATGGGCGCGAAGAACCACGCGGTGGTACTGCCCGACGCGAACCGCGAACAGACGCTCAACGCGCTCGCGGGCGCCGCGTTCGGCGCGGCCGGTCAGCGCTGCATGGCGACTTCGGTGGCGGTGCTGGTGGGCGCCGCGCGCGAGTGGCTGCCCGAGCTCGTCGCGAAGGCGAAGACGCTGAAGGTCAATGCGGGGCACGAGCCGGGCACCGATGTCGGGCCGGTCGTGTCGCGCGCGGCGAAGCAACGCATTCTCGGTCTGATCGACGCGGGCGTGAAGGAGGGTGCGACACTCGCGCTCGACGGCCGGGATGTGAGCGTGCAGGGCTATGAGCAGGGTAACTTCATCGGCCCGACGGTATTCAACGACGTCACGACCGACATGGAAATCTACCGCACCGAAATCTTCGGACCGGTGCTCGCGGTGGTCAACGTCGCGACGCTCGACGACGCGATCGCGCTCGTCAACGCAAACCCGTTCGGCAACGGCGTGGGCCTGTTTACGCAAAGCGGCGCGGCGGCGCGCAAGTTCCAGAGCGAGATCGATATCGGCCAGGTCGGCATCAACATTCCGATTCCGGTGCCGGTGCCGTTTTTCAGCTTCACCGGTTCGCGCGGCTCGAAACTCGGCGATCTCGGTCCGTACGGCAAGCAGGTCGTGCAGTTCTACACGCAGACGAAGACGGTCACCGCGCGCTGGTTCGACGACGACACCGTCAGCGACGGCGTCAACACGACGATCCGCCTGCGTTGAACGCATTGAACGCAATGAACGCACATACGGAGACGACACCATGAAAATAGGCTTTATCGGACTCGGCAACATGGGCGCGCCGATGGCGCTGAACCTGCTGAAGGCGGGCCACGCGCTCACCGTGTTCGATCTCAGCGCACAGGCCGTGCGCACGCTCGTCGATGCGGGCGCGCAAGCGGCCGGCTCGCCGAAGGCCGCCGCCAGCGACGTCGAATGCGTGATCACGATGCTGCCCGCCGCGGCGCACGTACGCAGCGTGCTCGTCGCGGACGACGGCATCCTCGCCGGCATCGCGCCGGGCGTGCCGCTCATCGATTCGAGCACGATCGATCCCGCCAGCGTGAAGGCGTTTGCCGAACTCGCCGCGGCGCATGGCAACAGCTTCGTCGATGCGCCGGTGTCGGGCGGCACGGGCGGCGCGGCGGCGGGCACGCTGACCTTCATGGTCGGCGGCAGCGCGAGCGCGTACGAGCAGGTCAAGCCCGTTCTGCTGGCGATGGGAAAAAACATCGTCCATTGCGGCGATACCGGCACCGGCCAGGTCGCGAAGATCTGCAACAACCTCGTGCTCGGCATCTCGATGGCGGGCGTCGCGGAGGCGATGTCGCTCGGCGAGGCGCTCGGCATCGACACGAAGGTGCTCGGCAGCATCATCAATACGTCGACCGGGCGTTGCTGGAGTTCGGACACGTATAACCCGATGCCGGGCGTGATCGAGACCGCGCCTTCGTCGCGCGGCTATACCGGCGGCTTCGGCACCGACCTGATGCTGAAGGACCTCGGCCTCGCCACCGATGCCGCGCGCGGCGCGCGTCAGCCGGTCTATCTCGGCGCGCTCGCGCAGCAGCTTTATCAAACGATGAGCACGAACGGCGCGGGACGTCTGGACTTTTCGGCGGTGATCAAGCTGTATCGCTCGCGGGAGCGCGGCGGTGACGGCCAGGGAGGCACGCAATGATCGAGCTCGGTTACGCGCACGGCGGCGCCGTTGCGTTGATCACGTTGAAACGGCCGCCCGCGAACGCTTTCACGCCCGACGGTCTGCTGCAATTGCAGCGCACCGTCGAGCAGTTGAACGCCGATGCGCGCGTGCGCGCGCTGGTGATAACCGGCGACGGCCCGAAGTTCTTCAGCGCGGGCGCCGATCTGAACACCTTCGCCGACGGCGATCGCGAAGTGGCGCGCGCCGCGGCGGCGCGTTTCGGCGCGGCGTTCGAAACGCTGCAAAACGCGCGGCCGGTCGTGATCGCGGCGCTCAACGGCTATGCGATGGGCGGCGGTCTCGAATGCGCGCTCGCATGCGATATCCGCATCGCCGAGCAGCATGCGGTGCTGGCGCTGCCTGAGACCGCGGTCGGGCTGCTGCCGTGCGGCTGCGGCACGCAGACGCTGCCGTGGCTGGTCGGCGAAGGCTGGGCCAAGCGGATGATCCTGACCGGCGAGCGCGTCGATGCGGCGAGCGCGCTGCGCATCGGCCTCGTCGAAGAAGTGGTGGAGCGCGGCGCCGCGCGTGAAGCCGCGTTGAAGATGGCGCAGCGGGTCACCGGTTTGAGCCCGCAGGCGGTCAGCTTCAGCAAGGAGCTGATCCATCAGGCGCGGCATGGCGTGCCGCGCGCCGCCGCGCTCGCGCTCGAACGCGAGCGTTTCGTCGATCTGTTCGATGGCGCCGATCAGCGCGAGGGCGTCAACGCATTCCTCGAAAAACGTGCGCCGCGCTGGCATACGAGCCATGCACCAAGGGAGACGCAGCGATGAGCACTTTGCAAAGCGTTGCGGTCGAAGCGCGCAATGCGCCGAATACGCAAGCCGAAGCGGACGTGCTGTTTCGCGTCGTCAACCGTGTGGCGATCATCACGCTGAACCGCCCTGCTGCGCTCAACGCGCTGTCGCACGCAATGGTGCGCGAGCTCGCCGTGCTGGTCGAGCAATGCCGCACCGATCCCGGAATCGTCGCGCTGGTGCTGAAAGGCGCCGGCGACAAGGGCTTTTGCGCGGGCGGCGACGTGCGCGAGGTGCATCGGCTCGCAACGCAGGGCGACCCGCGCTGGCTCGCGTTCTTCGTCGACGAATACCGGCTCGACTACGCGTTGCACACGTTTCCGAAGCCGGTGGTCGCGCTGCTCGACGGTATCGCGATGGGCGGCGGCATGGGCCTCGGCCAGGCGGCGCGGCTGCGCATCGTGACCGAGCGCAGCCGCATCGCGATGCCGGAGACGCGCATCGGCTTCGTGCCCGATGTCGGCGCGAACCGCTTTCTGAACGTGATGCCGGCCGAGCTTGCGCTGTATGTCGGTCTGACCGGCGCGACGCTGGCGGGCGCCGATGCGATGCGCCTGCAACTGGCCGACCTGTGCGTGCCGGCCGACTGGCTCGCGAGCTTCGAGGAACGTTTGCAGCGCATGCCGCACGACACGTCGGACACCGGGCGCATCGACGCGCTGCGCGCCGTGTTCGAGCCGCCGTGCAACATCGTGCCGCACGCGCCGCTCGGCGCGCTGACGCAACTGATACTGCGCCACTTCGACCGGCGCTCGGGCGTCGAGCGCATCGTCGCGACGCTGCGTCAGGATCTCGAACGCGAACCGCCGCGCGAGGTGCGGCAATGGCTGCAAGCGACCTACGACGCACTGAGCGCCCATTCGCCGACGATGCTGCACGTGACGCGCGAAGCGCTGCTGCGCGGCCGGCAGATGACGCTCGCCGACTGCTTCCGGATGGAACTCGGCATCGTGAAGCGCTCGATCGACGAAGGCGATTTCCGCGAGGGTGTGCGTGCGCAATTGATCGACAAGGACCGCCGGCCGCGCTGGTCGCCGGCGACGCTCGCCGATGTGCAACCCGAGCGCGTGCGGCATTTCCTGAGCTCGCCGTGGCAAGGCGGCGCGCATCCGCTGGCGGCGCTGGGCGCGGGGCATGGCGACTGACTTGTGCGGCATCGCGCATGCCGCAAGGTGTGCGCGGTGAGCGGGGCCCGGCGTCGGCGCGCGAGGCTGGAGCGCGAGCGCCATTGGCTCTGCCTGGCATCACGAGTCCCAACGTCCCACCCAGCAGCCGCCCGATACTGATTGTGGTGTGGCGTACACAGACCACGCGCGCCAATTGACATCCACCAGGGCGCAATCGTAGATAGAGAGTTCATCCCCGTCCCGACTGGCACATCCTGCTCACAGCCCTCATCACGGGCACTCTTCCGACCTACGGTGCGTTCACACGGCACCGTTGCCGATTTTCTCGATCTATCGTTTCTTCGATATCGACAAGCAATGGTGGACCCGAGAGACGTGGGACGAGTATCGCAACAGCTCCGCGGGCGACGAAGTCGGATGAAAGGTCTTTGCTCGTACTGTCGATCCATGCGTTGGGGCGCTGTTACGAAGTGTTGCAACTACAACTTTACCTGAGGGCCGGTTATCCGATTTACTATGCCGTGCCAGAGGACATTCAGAAGGCCGAAATCTTGCGGTCTTGCGCGAAGGGAAAATCCGCCGAGCATCTATGTGATCGACCGGACCAAGCTTCCCGCATGCTTCATCAATCACGATGCGGGGCTGCTGAGGTTCGAGGGCATCGATCTCGACGGGGGCAGCCGGGAACCGCCGCTGCCGGCGAGCTGCATGCTCGACGAACGCAGGGAGCGCTACCGTAAGCGAGTGCTTTCGTTCAAGCCCGCGGATGACGATGCCGCGCTGCGGAACCTTTTGAATGGCGCAAAGAACAAGGCACTTTTCCAGCATATCTTTCACGGCTCGAAAGGTGATCATCCTGAACCGGCTCACGGCAAGGATGACGCCAGCGACGCCGCGAAGGGCGCCGTCACGGTCAAGTGACGAAGCGTGGCGCAGTAGTATCGGGAACGCGGCATGCTAGCAATTTTCAGGTTGCTCCGACGCGGATCGTTTCGTCAGAAGCGATCCGCGCCATCACGAGGCGCGTCGCGCCGTACGTTGGCTGTTTCGTTGCAACGCCAGCAGGCAACTCCACAGTCAAACCTAGCAGGAAGGCACCATGGACAGGAATCGTGTAGAAGGCACAGCGAAGGAGCTCAAGGGCTCGGTCAAGGAAGCGATTGGCAAGGTCACCGGCAATCGCGCGAAGCAGGCCGAAGGAGCGGCCGAGAAAATCGCCGGCAGGATCCAGGCGAGAATCGCCGAAGAAGCCGAAGAGGAACGTGAGCGCGTGAAGAGCTAGCGCGCCACGGTTTCGTCGCGGTTTCGTGCATCCCAGCGGTATCTATCCGGACAGCCCGGTTTCGGGCGCAGCAAAGTCAGGCACGCGAGCCGTGCACTGACGCACCACGTGCGTAGCGCCTCGCACGCCGGCGGTGCTCGTCGCGTCGCGCCCTCGCGGCGCGGTGTTCGACACACGTATCGTGTAAATTTCTGTTACGGTCCAGAGTCAGCCGGCGCACACTTTGCGTCGGTACCGCATCGCCCATTCGAGGACGCGTCATGCTGGGATTCGACGTCGGCGCGGCCAGGAAAATCTGGACCGCGTCTCTGCTCGCGCTGCTGTTTTTCGTCATCTATGTCGCGTCGACGACGGTGCTCGTCATCGTGTTCGCGGTGTTCTTCAGCTATCTGATCTACCCGATGGTCGCGCTGGTCGAACGCGTGAGGCCGCGCCGCGTGCCGCGCGTCATGTCGATCGCGGTCGTGTTCGTCGTCGTCGTTGCGCTGCTCGCGGTGGTCGGCTCGGTGTTCGGAGTGGAATTGCAGGATCAGGCGACGCGCCTCTTTTCGCAATTGCCCGGGCTGCTACGCACCGACGTGCCGAACCGTTTGCCGTTGCCGCATTTTCTCGAACCGCTGCGCGAGCGGATCGTCGATTTCCTGCGCAGCCAGATCGAGACCGGCTCCGACAAGGCCGTGCCGTTGGCGCGCAGCCTCGGGCTCGGCGTCGTGCATGCGGCGAGCAACCTGATCTATCTGGTGCTGATACCGATCCTGAGCTTCCTGCTGATCAAGGACGGCGAACGGATGCGCGACGCGTTTCTCGCGTTGCTGAACCGGCGGCATCGCGTGCTGTGGAACGAGATCGTCGACGATGTGAACGTGCTGCTGTCGAAGTACGTGCGCGCGCTGCTGTTCCTGTCGCTCGCCACGCTGTTTTGCTACGGCGTCGCGTTCTCGCTGCTTGGCGTGCCGTACGCATTTCTGCTCGCGGTCAGCGCGGGGCTGCTCGAATTCGTGCCGTTCGCGGGGCCGCTGGCCGCAGTCGCGATCACGCTGGTGGTCGCGGTGTTCAGCGGCTATCCGCACCTGTTGTGGCTGGTGATTTTCATCGGCCTGTACCGGCTGTTTCAGGACTACGTGCTCAATCCGTATCTGATGAGCGAAGGCGTCGAGGTCAGTCCGTTTCTGGTGATCGTCGGACTGCTCGCGGGCGACCAGCTCGGCGGCGTCGCCGGGATCTTTCTCGCGGTGCCCGTGATCGCGACGCTAAAAATCGTGATTGGCCGGGCGCGGGTGTTTTACGCGGCGTCGCACGAACAGGGCGAAGCCGCGCGGCGCGCGCTGACCGGCAGCACCGACGACGAGGCGTAGCGCGCGACCTTGCATCGTTATCCTTCTCCGGCGATGTGGGCTTCGATGCCAGCAGTGCGAGGCATCGTCGCGCCAGCGTCGCTGGCCGGCGCCGCTTCGCGCGGCGCAGCCTTCACCCGCGAGACCCACAGCACCGCCGCGCACGCGACCGCCACCGCGGTCCAGCCGACGGTTCCATACCCGGCGATGCGGCCATCGGCCGACGTGCTCAGCATCAGCCCGCCGAGCCACGCGCCGGTGCCCGTGCCGAGCGCCTGCAGCGCGCTGTTCGCGCTTAGGAACGCACCGCGCCGGCTGGGCTCGGGGACCGTGGTCAGCAGCGCCTGCATCGGCACCATGCGGCCGTTCATCAAGACGAGGAAGCACGGGAAGAACAGCACGAGCGCGTAGAACGGCAGGTCCGGCAGATGCGTGACGAACAGCACCGGCACGAACGACAGCAGCGCCGCGCAGCGGAACACGCGCTGCGAGCCGAAGCGGTCGGCGAGCCTGCCGACGAGGCGCGACGTGAAGAAGGTCGCCGCACCGCCGCCCATATACAGCCACGACAGCTGACGCGGCGCGACGCCGTGATTGGCGACCAGCATCGGCGAGATGAACGGAATCACCAGCATGTGCGCGATCATCATCACGAACGTCAGCGCGAACGCATTCAGATGCCGCGGGTTGCTCAGCAGTCTCCACAGCTCGGGCAGCACTTCCGCGAGCGGCGGCTGCCTGCGGCTCAGATGCGCGGCCAGCGACGGCACCTGTCGCGAGGCCGCGAACCACACCAGCAGCGACAACGCGACCAGCAGGAAGAACGGCGCCGCCCAGCCGAACTGCGCGCCGAGCATCACGCCGGCCGGCACGCCGGCGATCGCCGCGAGCGAGAACGCGGTCATGATGGTGCCGGTCGCGGCGCCGCGCCGTTGCAGCGGGATCACGTCGCCGACGATCGCCATGATCACGGAGCCGAGCACGCCGCCCGAGATGCCGGCGAATGCGCGCGCGGCGAGCAGCAGCGCGAAGCTCGACGCGAGCGCGCATGCAAGGTTCGACAGCACGAACAGCGCGTAGATGGCGAGCAGCAGACGGCGCCGATCGAAGCGGTCAATATAGGTCGCCGCGAACAGGCCCGACAGCCCCGAGCACCACGAATACGCGGACACCGCGGTCGCGAACGCGGCCGGCGCGATCTGGAACGCGCTCATGATCTGCGGGCCAAGCGGCATCATCACCATGAAGTCCATGATGATGGTGAACTGCGTGAGCGCGAGCACCCACAGCAGATGGCGTTCGTGCCGTGCAGTGATTGAGTACATCGGTTGATTTCCTTTTGTTGTTGTGCGAAGTGCGCCGCTGATGCCGCGCGCCACGCGAGCAGGAGCTCAGTCGTCGATCGTTTCGTGGACCGCGACGGCGCCCTGTTTCCAGTAGCTGGCCGCGCGAATCCGCGCTTTGTCGACGCCGCGCTCGCCGCACAGATGCTGGCGCACCGCGCGGATCGTCGCCGCCTCGCCGGCGGCCCACACGTAGCCTTCGCCGTTCTCCGGAAGCCAGGTGTCGCGCACCGCGTGCAACAGCGCTTCGCCGCGCGCGCCAGTCTGCGTGTCGGCTTCGCTGCGATAGCACCAGACGAGGTGCAGCTCGGCCTGCGTCGTGAACTCGATGCGCGCCGACGGATCGGCGACCTCGATTACCGCGGCGACGCGCGTGCCCGCCGGCAACTCTTCGAGACGTCGTGCGATCGCGGGCAGCGCGGTGTCGTCGCCAATCAGCAGATGCCAGTCGAAGCCGGTCGGAATCACCATTGAGCCGCGCGGGCCGCCGACGCCCAGATACTGGCCAACCTGCGCCTGCGCGGCCCATGTCGCCGCGGGCCCCGCGTCGTGCATCGCGAACTCGATGTCGAGCTCGCGGGCGTCGCGATCGAAACGGCGTGGCGTGAAATCGCGCGCAGTCGGCCGCTTGCCTCCGGGGAACACCGGGCCGTCGGGGCCGGCTTGCGGCAGCGTCGGTTTGTCGGCGCCCGGTTCGGGGAAGAACACCTTGATGTGGTCGTCGAACGACGCTGACACGAAGTCGTGCAGATCGTCGCCGGTGAAGGTCACGCGAATCAGGTGGGGTGTCAGCGCGCGCACCTGCTTGACCTGCAGCAGACGAAACTTCAGCGGATGCCGCACGCGATGCACGGCGAGGTCAGGGCGAGTGAGTTGTTCTTGCATGAGGGGGTGCTCCTGTTCGGTTTGGGAGGACGCGCGGGTTGTCTCGTGGACGAGTGCGCGTTGTCAGACGGTCGGCTCGCTGTCGTTGCCGGTCTTAGCTTTGTCGCCGTTGCTGCCGCCTTCGATTTCGTTGGCCGCGCGCATCAGGATCGCGGCGATGCGGCGCTGCTCGTCGGCCGGCGCGTTGTCGCGGCGCAGCAGCGCGTTCTTCAGCGTGCGGCGCGCTTCGTTCAGCTCCGGCACGCAGCCGCCTTCGCTGACGTCGGCCGGCTCTTCGCCGGCCAACGCGCGGCGCACCGAATCCATCTTGCGGGCGATATGCGAGAGCCGCGCGAACATCAGCTCGACGCGCTCGCGGTTCGCGGCCAGATATTCGCGGCCCGCATCCGCCAGTTCATAGCGCTTGCGGTTGCCTTCGAACTGCACGGTGACGTAGCCGAGCTCTTCGAGATAGGTCAGTGCCGGGTAGACCATGCCGGGGCTCGGGCTATAGAAACCGTTCGAGCGCGTCTCGAGCGCCTTGATCAATTCGTAGCCGTGACTCGGCTGCGTGTCGATCAGCGAAAGCAGCAGCAGTTGCAGATCGTCGGAGCTGAATTTGCGGCCACGCGGGAAGCCATCGCCGTCGCCGCCGAAACCACCATATCCGCCCATGCCGCCGGGGCCGCCATGACCGCCGAAGCGCGAGCCACGGCCGCCGAAGCGCTGCGCGTGATGACGGCCGAAGCCGTAAAGCAAAACGTGGAACAGAAAGCGGTGACGAGGGTCGGGCGAAGTGGCGGTGTCAGCCGCGTCGCGGCCTGCTGAGCCGCCCGCATGCAGCGACGGATGGCCGAAGCCCGCGTGACAACGGTTCTGCGCGCCGCGCGGGCCGGAAAAATGATGAGGATGACGCATCTGGGAATCTCCCATGAATGTCGTAAGATGCATCGTAAGATATATATCTTAAGATAGTCTGTCAAACTATTTTTTATCCGTGCGCTCACAGAACGCGCTCGGCCGGACCGAGTAGTGCGAGAGCAGGCCTGCGCAACCGGTAACCATCGGAATTGCGCGATAGGTGACAAGACTTTGCGTCTGGCGTAAGGTCATTCAGCGACCAGCGCACCTTGAAGGACTGGGGCGCGCGTCATTTGGCGATGACACAGACGAATATGTGATGGAGCCTCTGTGAGCGCGACCTGGACTGATATTCCGTACGACGCCTGGCGCGGCACATGCACCGCGTTGCACCTCTACACGCAAATCGCCGGCAAGTACAAGCTCGCCCGAACTCCATGGCTGAACCATTCGTGGCACGCTACGTTGTACGTTAGCGCGCGTGGCCTGACGACGTCGCTTATCCCCGATGCGAGCGGCGTGGAGATCGAGTTCGACTTTCTCGAGCATCGCGTGGTCGGCAGCGCTGCGGATGGACGCAAAGCGCACTTCGCGCTCGGACCGATGTCGGTTGCACAATTCCACGCCAACTTTTTGGATCTGGTTGCGCAACTCGGTGGCAAACCCGTGTTTCACGGCCGACCCAACGAGATCCCGAACGCCGTGCCGTTCCAGGACGACCATGCAGCGCGCCCCTACGACGCGGATGCCGTGACCCGTTTCTTTCAAGCGCTCGTCACGGTCTGCTGTGTGCTGGAGCGGTTTCGTACCGGCTATATCGGCAAGGTTAGCCCGGTGCATCTTTTCTGGGGTAGCTTCGATCTCGCCGTGACGCGTTTTTCTGGACGCCGCGCACCTCTCCACCCCGGCGGCGTTCCGGCGCTACCCGATGAAGTGACGCGCGAAGCCTACAGCCACGAAGTATCGTCGGCCGGATTCTGGCCGGGGGGACCGGCGACACCTTTCCCGGCGTTTTACTCTTACGCTTACCCGTCGCCTGACGGCTTTGCCAAGGCAACACCCCTGCCGGCCGGCGCCTATTTCGACGACAAGCTCGGCGAATTCATCCTTCCGTACGAAACCGTCCGCACGTCGAACGACCCCGAGCGAGCGCTGCTGGCTTTTCTCGAGAGCACCTATCAAGCCGCCGCGGATCTCGGCGGCTGGGACCGGGCGGCGCTCGAATGTCGTGGAGGTGAGCCGCTCAGGCCGCGACCGGTGGATCACCATTGAGCGAACCCATCTCACCAGATCTGCGAGACCCTTTGCTCTTTGCGAATCCTTTGGTAGGATCTCGCCCCTACGTAGGGGAGTCGCCAAGCTGGCCTAAGGCACCGGATTTTGATTCCGGCATTCGAAGGTTCGAATCCTTCTTCCCCTGCCATCACTCTCCCTCGAGCCCTGGATCTATCCAGGCGTCAGTCTTTCTAGCTGACATCGCGCACTTCGCTCTCTGAGCGACGACACCACCCTACATGCAATCGAGCCCTTCACACTCGATGCGTCCCATTTTCAGACATCCAAACGTCGATCCTCTGTGAGCGTCCGATTTTGCGACACTTCGCAGCTGCACATGACACCTCGCTTTTCCCGCGCCTCGGTGCGGCTCACTATTCCGGCTGTAGCACAATGCTCGGCCTCGCATTCGAAGGTCGCCGCCATGCCGGGCGACACAGGCACGCCACCTATCCCACTTTCCAGTGAAGGTCGGCCAACTTGTCCGTCGTTTCACCGCGGACGCTACGCGGCGCTGGTGCAGGATGGAATGTAGTCATCGGATGAAGGACCGGCGCAAACACGTCTCAGGTGTTGTGTCCGGCCTGGTTCCCTGATCTGGTGTTTCTGTATAGAAAAGCGACGCTCCGACGGTTGGCTTGATGACACGGAGTCACTAAACAAATGACATCCATGCTCTCGCGAAATCGCCGCGCCACACCGAGAATTCTTCCCATCACGGCATCCGCCGTCATCGAGGAGAAGAGCATGTTTGCAATTACCGGTGTGACAGGACAGGTGGGCGGCGCGGCGGCACGCGCGTTACTCGACGCGGGGCACGCGGTGCGTGCCGTGCTGCGCGACGAAAGCAAAGCGGCACCGTGGCGCGAGCGTGGCGCCGAAATCGCGATCGCGTCGTTCGACGACGCCGACGCGCTCACCGCCGCGTTTCGCGGCACGGCCGGCGTGTTCGTCATGATCGCGCCGAACTTCGCGCCGCTGCCCGGTTATCCGAACGCGCATGCGGCGGCCACGGTGCTGAAGGAGGCGCTGTCGAAGGCGCGGCCGGGGAGGGTGGCGGCGTTGTCGTCGGTGGGCGGGCAGCGCGAAACGGGGCTCGGCCTGATCACGCAGGTGCATATTCTCGAGCAGGCGCTCGCTGATCTGTCGATCCCAACCGCGATCCTGCGGCCGGCCTGGTTCATGGAGAACTCGCTGTGGGACATCGACCCGGCGCGCACATCCGGCGTGATGCCGAGCTTTCTGCAGCCACTCGAACGTGCGTTTCCAATGGTCGCGACCGCGGATATCGGCCACGTCGTTGCGCAGACGCTCACGCAGTCGTGGCAGGGGCGGCGCGTGATCGAGATCGAGGGGCCGCGGCGCTATACGCAGCGCGACATCGCCGAGATGCTCGGCGACCTGCTCGAACGCCCGGTCGAAGCGCGCACGGTGCCGCGCGAGCAGTGGCAAGCGCAGTTTCAGGCCCAAGGCACCGAGTGGCCCGCGCCGCGGATCGAGATGCTCGACGGCTTCAACTCGGGGTGGATCGGTTTCGAGGATGGCGTGAACGAGCGGGTGGTCGGGACGACCTCTTATCGGACGGTGCTGGAGCAGTTGGTGAGGCGGGAAGGATAAGCCGGGTCTCGTGCGGGGCCGCGCTCGAGGCTGCCGGACCGTATGAAGCCGCCCCGCAACCGGGCCCCGCGCGCGTGCTAATCTTGCTCCCTTCGCGGACGTCCCGCGTCAGAGCAGACACCATGACGGAAGCCTTCGATCCGGACGGCATCGAGCAAGCGGTCTTCGTGGTCGGCGAGCGCCATGCGACGCTGGACGAGCCGTGGCGCGCGTATCGGCGCGCGCATCTGATTCACGTCAGCGAAGGCGTGCTGACGGTGCGCACGAAGTCCGGCCGCTGGGTCGTGCCGCCCGCCCGCGCGCTGTGGATCGCCGCGAATACGTTGCACTGCCTGCACGCGAGGCGGCCCGTGCAGTTGTATTCGCTCTACGTCGCGACCGATTCCGCGATGGACGACCCCGCCGACCCTGCCGCCGACCCCGCGCCGCTACCCACGCAAACCGGCGCGCTCATCCCCGACACGCTGGTGCAGGCGCTGCTCGCCGCCGCGGCCGATCTGCCGCACGATCACTCTCCCGACGAACCCGCCCGCCGTCTGCTGCAGGTGCTGCTGGATCGCGTCGCCGGCTTGCCCGCCGCGCCGCTCGGCCTGAACTGGCCGGGCGATCCGCGCGCGCAGCGCATCGCCGAGGCGCTTAGCGCGAATCCCGCGCAATCGCTGGTGCTCGAGGAACTCGCCGCGGCTGCCGGCGTGACCGCGCGCACGGCCGCGCGTCTGTTCGCGAAGGAAACGGGGCAGACCTTCGGTCAATGGCGCCAGCAGTTGCGTCTGCTAGCCGCGCTCGAACATCTCGGCGCCGGTGAGAGCGTCACGCAGGTGGCGCTCGAAGTCGGCTATAACGACGTGTCGTCGTTTATCGCGGTGTTTCGCGATGCGTTCGGCGACACGCCGGCCCGCTATTTCCGCTGACGCAACCTCGCGGCCACTGCGCAGCCACCGCGCGAGCGTCGCCGTCGCGCGAAACCGAAGCTGCGTCAATGCGCGCCGGCCGCATCCGGGCCGCCGCCGCCTTTGGCAGGCCGCGTGATCCAGATCAGCGGAATGATCAGCACGAAGATGATCGCCGACACAAAGAAAATGTCGTTCAGGCCCATCATCGCGGCCTGGGTGTTCACGGTGAAATCGAACAGCGCATGCGCCGATTGCGGACTCAGATGCAGCACCGACTCCGTGTTGTCGATCTGCTGCGCGAACAACGGGTTGTCGACCGACGCCTGTTCGGTGAGCCGCACGTGATGCAGGATCGTGCGGTTGTTCCATGCGGTACCCGCGATCGACGTGCCCACCGCGCCGCAGAACACGCGCACGAAATTCGACAGACCCGCCGCCGCCGGAATCCGGCTCTGCGGCTGGCCAGACAGGATGATCGCCGTCAGCGGCACGAAGAACAGCGCCATCGGAATGCCTTGCAGCAGCGTCGGCAGCACGAGGTGCCACGTGTCGACCTCGATCACGTACTTCGAGCGCATGTAGAACACGATCGCGAAGCCGACGAACGCGACCGTCGAGATCACGCGTGCGTCCGAATGCGGCAGCACGCGGCCGAGTATCGGCGCGAGAATGATCGCGAAGATGCCGAGCGGTGCGGTGACGAGACCAGCGTCGATCGATCGGTAGTTCAGATACTCCTGCATCCATTGCGGCAGCAGCACCAGATTGCCGAAAAACACCCCGTATGCAACCGAAATCGCGATCGTGCCGCCGAGGAAATTGCGCTGCTGAAAGAGTCGCAGATCGACGATCGGATGCTCCTCAGTCAGCTCCCAGACGAGGAAAAACGCAAAGCTGATCAGCGCGACGAGGCCGAGAATCGAGATCACCGGCGACGAGAACCAGTCGAGATCCTTGCCCTTGTCGAGCATGATCTGCAGCGACGCGACCCACGTGATCAGCAGGCCGAGACCGACCACGTCGATCGGCGGTCTGCGGGTCGGCGATTCGCGATTGCGGTAGATCATCCACGTGACGCCGGCCGCGAACAGGCCGACCGGGATGTTGATGTAGAAGATCCACGACCAGCTATAACTATCGGTGATCCAGCCGCCGAGCGCCGGACCCGCGATCGGACCGACGGTGGCGGTCATCGCCCACAGCGCGAGCGCGGTCGACGATTTCTCTTTCGGATACGAGCCGAGCAGGATCGCCTGCGACAACGGAATCAGCGGGCCGGCCACGGCGCCCTGGAATACCCGCGCGAGCAGCAGGATCGGCAGCGTCGGCGCGACGCCGCACAGCCAGGACGCAAGCGTGAACGACAGGATCGCGCCGACGAACAGCTTGACCTGGCCGATGCGCTGCGTGAGCCAGCCGGTCAGCGGAATCGCCACTGCGTTGGAGGCCGCGAACACGGTGATCACCCATGTGCCTTCGTCGACCGAGACGCCGAGGTTGCCTGAAATGGTCGGAATCGCGACGTTGGCGATCGACGTATCCAGCACGTTCATGAAGGTGGCGAGCGCCACCGCGATCGTCGCGAGAACCAGCCGGCCGCCTTCGAGAGGCGCGGGCGGCGGCGGTGGCGCGGGGGGCTGAGGCGGCGGCGACGCGGAATCAGACGCGGCGTTGGGCTGGCTCAAACGGTGTTCTCCGGATTGTTTTGCCTCGGACCGCGCGCCACGGCGGCGGCTCCGTCGATGCGCAAAAGCATACCCGCATTCGCCCGCCGGCGTCGGCCACAGCAGCTGCCACAGCAGCGGCCGATGCGGGTCCCGGCGACGCGAACGCGGCACGCGGCGTATGCTCCCGGCTAAGGCTGAACCACCAAGGCCAGAACCACTAAACCACGGAAAAAAGGACACCACCATGAGTTGGCAGCAATTCGAACACGGCCGGCGGCGCGCGCCGCACACGGCACCGCGGAACGCGCCCGCGACGAGCCTCGTCGTGCTGATGCACGGCGTCGGCAGCAACGCGCGCGATCTGATGCCGCTCGCCGATATCTGGAGCGAGGAACTGCCCGGCACGGCGTTCGTGTCGCTCGACGGCACCGACCCGTTCGACGGCGGCTTCGGCGGCCGCCAGTGGTTCAGCCTGCGCGACGTCGACGGGGCGAACCGCGAGGCGCGGGTCGCCGCCGCCTACCCGGCGCTGCGCCGGGTGCTCGATGCCGAGCTCGCGCATTGGCAGTTGTCTTTCGATCGGCTTGCGCTGGTCGGTTTTTCGCAAGGTTCGATCATGGCGCTGCATCACGTCGCGTCGAGCGCGGAGGGCGCGGCGGGCGTCGTCGCGTATTCGGGGCGGCTCGCCTCGCCGATCGTGTCGTCGAACCGCGCGACGCCGCTCACGCTGGTCCACGGCGAGGACGACGAGGTGATCCCGGTGCGCGAACTCGAATTCGCGGCCGACGCTTTCAGCGCCGCCGGCTATCCGGTCGACGCCTACATGCTGCCCGACGTCGGCCACACGATCACCGCCGACGGTGTCGCGCTCGGCCGTGACGCGCTGGAACGCGCGCTGGGCAACCTGTCGCGCGATTGACACAACTCTGATAGAAAGCGGGCCTAAAGATTCTGATGAGCTTGCCGTCATACGGGCAATAGCTTGAAAATCACCCCCGCCGCGCGGGAAGCGCAACGCCCAGCGGGCGTGTCGCGCGGCTTCGGGGACCCGGGGGCGCATTTCCAGACCGCCCAAGAAGGCGGATAACGACACATCAGAGCCTGCATATGGCCAGACCGACGCCGCATTACCCGCTCTTTGAGCGACTGTTCCGCCACTCCGTGGCGGTGGATCTCGGCACGGCCAACACCCTTATCTATACCGACGACGGCGGCGTCGTGCTGAACCAGCCGTCCGTCGTGTGTTTCGAGACGCAGCCCTCGAGCGGGGCGAAACGGATCGCCGCGATCGGCGCCGAGGCGCACCAACTGCTCGGCCGCGCGCCGCGCAATCTCGAAACGGTGCGGCCGATGCGCCACGGCGTCATCGCCAACTTCACCGCCGCCGAACACATGATCAAGCAATTCGTCGACATGGCGCGGCCGCGCTCGCTGTTCAGCCGGCGCGCGGCATTCACGCTGTGCGTGCCGGCTGCGGCGACCCATGTCGAGCGCCGCGCGATCCGCGAAGCGGCCGAGGCGGCCGGAGCGTGGAAGGTCAGCCTGATCGGCGAATCGCTGGCGGCCGCGCTCGGCGCGGGGTTGCCAGTGCGCGATGCGACCGGCTCGATGGTGGTCGACATCGGCGGCGGCACCACCGAGGTCGGCGTGATCGCGCTGGGCGGCACCGCGTATAGCGGCTCGGTGCGCGTCGGCGGCGACAATTTCGATGCCGCGATCATCAGCTACGTGCGCAATCTGTACGGTGTGCTACTTGGCGAGCAGACTGCCGAGCACGTGAAGAGAGCCATCGCCTCGGCCGTGCACGACGTGCCGCTCGAGCAGATCAACGCAACCGGCCGCAGCGTCGACGACGGGCTACCGCGCACGGTGCAGCTTAGCAACCGCGATATTTCGGAGGCGATCGAAGCGCCGCTGAGTCAGGTGATCGGCGCGGTGAAGCGCGGGCTCGAATCGGCCCCCGCCGAACTCATCACGGACATCGCATACAAGGGCATCGTGCTGACCGGTGGCGGCGCGCTGCTCCGCAATCTGGGGCGGCGTTTGAGTGAGGAAACCGGCCTCGACGTGCACGTCGCCGACGAACCGCTGACCTGCGCGGTGCGCGGCGCTGGGGCGGCGGCAGCGGCGGGGTGGGTGGACGAAGCCGGGGGCGAGTGAGTGGTGGGTGGGGGCTTGGTTGTCTGCCGAATTGCATTCCACCCCATTGCATCGCAGGTGCACTAGCGCGACAGTCCCGCGCTTGTGCGAAAGCGCGGCCACGTGATATTGACCCAGACGACAACACTCGCGCGGCCCGATGATGCAAGCATCGGCGCATGCGTATCTGCGAAGTTCACGAAGCAAACGTGCGAGAGTGTGCTCATTGAGCTTGCTCATTGGACCGTTTGGGGGCGGGGCCGCGGCAGTTGCACGCCCATGCGTAACCCAGCGCTCCGGCCATGGCGTAGCCGCGAAGGCCGCATCGTACCGGTTCGTTGCATGACACGACGCGCGATCTACAGCGCCGAAGCGCCCAAGGTAAAAGCCCCGCCGAAGCGGGGCATCTGCTATTTACGTTGCCCCAAGGCTTCCTTGAGCGCTGCACATTTCGGCTTGTCTGAAGTCTCGATATCATCAGGACAGGCGAGCCAACTATAAAACTCTAGTTCTTGTGCTGATATCTTTAAACGGCATTCTGCAATTTGAAAGTCCGTATCCGGCGAATAGTCGTCTCCCCAATCATTGAATGCTTTTCCTAAAATATCGCAATCTGATTTGAGGCGACTTTGCCAAATATTGAAATTACGATCTAGCGCGACTTGCTTTTCACCTTTTGTCAATGGCCTGATTGCCTGATACAAACGCATCGCTCCAGATAACGCCCGATCCGTATCGATGCTGGTGCAAGCCAGAAAGTCGTCGCGCGTCTTTGCCTTAGCGTCGCAGGCAGCGTCAGCAAATGCGGAAATCGAAACGCAACCAATGAGAGTTGCGGCTAAGACGTTAGTGACTCGCATCGTAGATTCCGTCTCTGAACATTTTTGCCTCAGCGTGTCGGCGTTTCAGTAACCCGCCTGGGCGAGCCCCACTCGCACTGGTATATTCCAATAACTTTGCGGGCACTCTGTCATAGTGACCAGTGTTTACCAGTTTCAGCAGACTTTCCTTGGTATGCCCCCGAACGTTATAGACAAAATCGACGAGTGAGTCATATTCGTATTGATAAAGCGGAAGGAGAATCCTTTGATTTATTATGCGCTCTGCAACCTTGATATCCTCACGAATTAGCGCGAAGGCTTGAGGCACCGTGACACCCGCTAACCACGGAGTCTCCGATGCGGAGCCATTGATCGGCCCCATATGTACCAAATGGCCGTATCCGATCGTGGTATTTCCGCCCCGGCCGCCGCCATCATTATCGTAAAGGTGTGCACGAAATGCTTCCCACTGCGCGGTGAACTGAATAAGACTTTCGGTGACGGTCCACGGCTTGCCATGCCTGTCGCAACGCAGGTCAACGCACGAATTCGGGTTTGTGTCTGTTAGAGCGCTTCCAATTGCATCAGGCATTACGCCCCCCGTGACCAATGAAATCTGAACCGATCGGGTCCCGTCTGTACTGTAGCGCCCGGTGCGTTCCTGTGAATCTGCGGTAGATAGCCGACATCAAGCCTCCCTGTGTCCAAGGTACACCGCTAGTTGCTGCCCGTCGCGTGTTCTGTGGCGGGTTGTACGCCCTGCGTGATCGGTAACGCCATGTTTCAGTTCGCCCGACGGGAAACGGACCGTATAGGGCGTCTGTGGAAGCGAACGGCCAGCGCTGTCGCGCAGCGTGAACTGCTGGTCGAAATGCTTCTGTGAGCGTTCGCGACAATTGCACGCCCATGCGTAACCCAGCGCTTCGGCCATGGCGTAGCCGGATTTCATCTTACGGACCCTGTCAAACGGAAAGAACTCGCCGGTTTCGGCGTTCAGGGCCTGTGCGTGGGGCATCGGCGGGAAGTTTGAGTAGATCGAATAGGTGATACGGCAAAGGTCGCATTCTTCCTCGACTGTCCAATCCGTTCCACTGCTTTGCTGTTTCAGTAGCTCCATTGCACTCCTCAAGAGTTTTCAGGTGATACCTCGCGAATTAACCATCGAAGCGGACCACGGTCAATCACATTAATTCGGGATAAGCCCGTTTTGACAACTATTTACGATTTCGTTGATCGCAACGAGACATTAAAATCATCCATCGCCCATTCCGTGCCGCTGTGGTCGCCTGCTAGCTTGGCAGTCCCAATAGCTACTGGAGTTCGGAACGTCGTATCAACGGGATTCGGACGGCGTGCGCGTGGTGCTCAGTGCGCCGCAACTGGCGGCGGTGCTCTCCCGCCAGTCGATCAGCCCCACGGAGATGCTTTCCAACCGTCTATGGGGCGGTTTGCAGGTTGTCGGCGGAGTGCTGGAAATGGTCGGTGCGGGGGCTCTGTGTGTGCTTCCAGAACCGACGATGGAGAGCAAGGCCGGATGTGTTGTGTTCGGCGTGCATGGATCTGATACGGCGGCGGCCGGTCTGCGTCAGATCTGGACGGGCCGGGACACTGCCACGCTGACCCAGCAAGGGACGACGAAGTTGGCCGAGGCGATGAAAGCCAGTCCCGACTTGGCGAACAACATCGGCCTGTCAGTCGATATGGCCGTGCCATTCGGCTTTGCTGGCTCGATCAAAGCAGCACGCGCGGCCAGTGTCACAATGGGCCGGATCAGGCTGATTGAACATGAGGCAAAGATGCTTCGCGGAGTGGGTGGACACACCATCGTGAAGCATGTCGGAAAAGATCAGGCATGGCTCAGGGACCGGCTGAAACGCGAACCCAAAAGAGACGTGGTATCGTCGTTTACGAATCTTGAACAGGCCGAACGCGCCATTTCGGAAACACTGCACGCCCACGCGGCAAAAATCAGGCAATGGGCTCAGGCTGCATCCCCAAACACCACGATCACAGTTACCAAAGTCGTTTCCGGTGACATTGGATACGGAATAGTTAGGGAAACTGGAAAACTTACTCGAAAAAACAAGGTTTTTGTCACGCTGAAGTACGAAGCCTATAATGGAATGCCCTATTACGTCTTTACCGCCTACGTTGATTGAGAAAGAAATGGATTTATCAGAGCGCTATCCTGCGATGGAGCATATATTCACTACATATTTCGGCCAGGACTTCGACCTTTTTGGAAATACCGTCCCGGAAATTATCGCGAGCTACAAAAGAAATGAATCTTACTGGCATCGAAATTTGATCCGAGAATTAGCCTCGTTCAGGAGCGAGCACCCGAACGAGAATGATCTGGAAGCTGCATTCCAAAAATGGTTCCGTCGCGGATTTCGTTACGAGGTAAATGGTTACACGACTGCCTCCTTCCTTGACGAGATACAGCGCCTCCTGAGCGAGTAGTGCATCTGTCGCCGGCGCGTGGACGATTCCATGTCCTCTGGCATGTCTTCACGCGCGGCAATGTTGGCATTTGATGCCATGGCGTCCGCATCGCCCAACTGATGAAGTGTTCTGAACGCGAATAATCAGCGTGTCGCCACGCGTGGGTGGATCGATGCCGCCCGACGCGTCGCCAACGCTTATGTGACAATACACATCGCTTCCCATTTTGATGGACGTCGGTACGCTTATTTCCCACAGCTCTCATTGCCGGCTCCGCACGAATTCGCGTGCCGACGTCGCGCCGCCCTTACACCACCCGTGAATCAATCCGTCTCAGCTTCGTCGCTGTCCTCACCATCCTTCATCGACCTACGTAGCGGCTTGCGCATGCCTTACATCGAGGCCGGCGCTGGCGAACCGCTGCTGTTCGTGCACGGCTCGTTGTGCGACTACCGCTACTGGCAGCCGCAATTGGCCGGTCTGTCGAAGCGCTATCGCTGTGTCGCGGTCAGTCTCACGCATTACTGGCCAGTCACCGATAGCGCGTCGGACCTGCCGTTCAGCTGGAGCAGCCACGCCGATGAAGTGGCGGAGTTCATCGCTGGTTTCGGCGCAGGGCCCGCGCATGTGGTCGGGCATTCGCGCGGCGGTTGTGTCGCCTACCATTGCGCGCGACGCCATCCCGAACACGTGCGTACGCTGACGCTCGCCGATCCGGGCGGACCGCTGCAGATCGCCGGACGTCCGCCCGCGAGCCTGCCGGAGCCGGTCAACGCATTGCGCGCGAAAGCGGCTCAACTGATAGAAAGCGGCGAGGTCGAAGCAGGCTTGCAACTGTTCGTCGATTCGGTGAGCCGTCCCGGCTTCTGGGCGATGAGCACGCCGGGTTTTCGCCGCATGGCGACCGACAACGCGCACACGCTCGCGCGGCAATTCCGCGATCCGCTGCCCGCCTACGTGCCCGAGGACGCGGCCGAC
Source organism: Paraburkholderia sp. BR10923 (assembly GCF_040948765.1). NCBI lineage: Bacteria > Pseudomonadati > Pseudomonadota > Betaproteobacteria > Burkholderiales > Burkholderiaceae > Paraburkholderia > Paraburkholderia sp. BR10923. Next base: position 121,355 of record NZ_JBFPKO010000005.1, read on the forward strand.
CTGCGCTGCCCGGTGCTGCTGATCGATGGCGAGAAAAGTCCCGACATGTTCCACCGCACGGTGACGGCGCTGCAGGGATGGTTGCCCGATGCACGCCGCGAAACGGTACGCGGTGCGTCGCACGGCATGAACCTCGCGCATCCGTCCGCGTTCAATCGTTACGTGGATCAATTCATTCAGGCGGTGAGCGCGCGCTGAGGAAGGGAAGCGAGGATCAACGGCGATCGGCCGGCGCGCGTCGCCGCCGATCGCCCGTTGACTGCATCAAGCCTTGCGATGCGCGTCCTTGTCGAGCGCGCGTTCGGCCGCTTCGCCGACGAGCCCGTGATAGTACAGATGCACGCCGATCGCGAGCGAATCGTTGCGGATCTCGTGGAACACCTTCCACGCCTTCACCGGGTCCGTGAACAGCAGATAGTGCGCTTCCCGCGCGATCAGATCCGCGACTTCATGCAGGCCGTGTCCATGCAGCACGTCGACGAGCGCGTCGAGACTGCGATGGGTGCGCGCGTCGGTGCGCGGATAGAGCATGTGCAGCACCGCGACGTTCTGCGTCTTCAGCGCCGCCGACAACGCGACGACGATGTCCTGATGATTCAGCGCGGTGACCGTGTGGCCTTCGGTATGGACGTGATCCGGAAACAGCGTTTCGAGAGAGGCATTCATTTGTATTCGTCCTGCTTTTCTGTGTGACCAAAAAAGCCCGCTTCGAATCGCGGGCCGCAAGCATCAATGCACACACCGAGTATCGCAGACGGACCCAGCCCGACGCAGTCTGCTGGCAGCAAAACATTGTTGCAGCTGGTGTTCCGACTTTCGAACAACTTTCATCGGCAGCGCGATGCCAGCGCCCCATGCCAACAACCAATGTTGCGCACGCGGAGATGGTCTGTTGCGAGCAATCGACGCAATCAACGACACGCCGGCCCGTAGAATGCGCAGCGGAACCTCAGCATGCCTGTACTGGTTCGAGAGCGCCGAGGTCGCGCCTCGCCGTACGACCGCGATGCATGCCGGAACGACTGCGGTATCAAGCAAAAGGAACACGTAGATGAACTCGAAGTCACACGCCACGCTGAGCTTTTCCGACAGCGACCAGACCATCGATCTGCCGATCTATCAGGGCTCGCTCGGCCCCGACGTCATCGACATCCGCAAGCTGTACGGCCAGACCGGCAAATTCACGTACGACCCGGGCTTCATGTCGACGGCGGCGTGCAACTCCGAAATCACGTATATCGACGGCGACAAGGGCGAGCTGCTGTACCGCGGCTATTCGATCGACAACCTCGCGCAGAACGCCGACTTCCTCGAAACCTGCTACCTGCTGCTGAAGGGCGAATTGCCGAACGCGCAGCAGAAAGCCGAATTCGAGAACACCGTCAAGCAGCACACGATGGTGCACGAGCAGATGCAGTTCTTCTTCCGCGGCTTCCGCCGCGACGCGCATCCGATGGCGATTCTGGTTGCCGCGGTCGGCGCGCTGTCGGCGTTCTACCACGACTCGCTCGACATCACGAGCCAGCAGCATCGCGACCTATCGGCGATCCGCATGATCGCGAAGCTGCCCACGCTGGTCGCGATGGCTTACAAGTACAGCATCGATCAGCCGTTCGTGTATCCGAAGAACGACCTGTCGTACAGCGCGAACTTCATGCGCATGATGTTCGCGAATCCGGCCGAGGAGTACGTGGTCAACGACGTGCTGGTGCGCGCGCTCGACCGTATCCTGATCCTGCACGCGGACCACGAGCAGAACGCGTCGACGTCGACCGTGCGTCTCGCCGGTTCGTCGGGCGCGAATCCGTTCGCGTGTATCGCGGCGGGTATCGCATGCCTGTGGGGCCCGGCGCACGGCGGCGCGAACGAAGCCGCGCTGAACATGCTGGAAGAAATCGGCTCCGTCGACAACATTCCCGAGTTCATCAAGCAGGTGAAGGACAAGAACTCGGGCGTGAAGCTGATGGGCTTCGGCCACCGCGTGTACAAGAACTACGACCCGCGCGCGAAGCTGATGCGCGAAACCTGCCACGAAGTGCTCGAGGAGCTGGGCCTGCACGACGACCCGCTGTTCAAGCTCGCAATGGAACTCGAAAAGATCGCGCTCGAAGACGAATACTTCGTGTCGCGCAAGCTGTACCCGAACGTCGACTTCTACTCGGGTATCGTGCAGCGCGCGCTTGGCATTCCGACGTCGATGTTCACGTGTATCTTCGCGATGGCGCGTACGGTCGGCTGGATCGCGCAGTGGAACGAAATGATCGCCGATCCCGAGCAGAAGATTGGCCGTCCGCGTCAGCTGTTCGTCGGCGAGACGCCGCGCGAGGCGAAACCCATCGCAAAGCGGTAACAGGCCGGATAGACGTCCAACAACGCGTTTAACGACGGTCCCGAACCCACGGCTCAAGAGGCCGTGGGTTTTTTTGCATTCCGCGCATCCCGCCGCCTGCACGTCCTGTGCCACCGAAAACGGCGTCAAAAAATGGCGCAAAAAGCCGAAACTCCTACGCGATAACTTCGTCTGACGCCCTCAGAGCCTCTACAATCGGATGGGCTGGCCAACCAGGGGCGGCCAAGCCGGCCAACCCGGCGGCGAATCCGAGGCGAGACCCGAAGTGCAACTGAAAGCAGCATCGAATTGATAGGAGCGACCTTGAAACAGCAGCCAGAAGCCCTCGGCGGGCTGACCCACTCGGGCGGCGTCGATCATCGCGATCCCGAGCAGGACGGCGTCTTCATCCCGACGGAAAACCTCAACGTCGCGAGCGCCACGCAGCACGTGCTCAAGTCGGGCGACACCTTCATCGTCAACGATCCGCTCGGCGATATCACCGGTCACGACGACGGCCTGTTCGTCAACGACACCCGCGTGATGTCGCAACTGCGGCTGACCTTCGGCGGGCGCGCGCCGTCGCTGCTGTCGGGCAGCGTCAGCAGCGACAACACCACGTTCACCGCGCATCTGACCAACCGCCCGCTGCCGCCGCTCGGCGGCGACAGCACACCCGAAGGCGTGATCCACGTCCAGCGTGTGCGCGTGCTGTCGGGCACCGTGCTCAACGAGGCGATCGAGCTCACGAACTACGGCACGCGCGATGCGACCGTGCCGCTGTCGATTTCGTTTTCCAGCGATTTCCGCGACATGTTCGAAGTGCGCGGCCTGAAGCGCGACAAACAGGGTCGCGTGCAGCCCGCGCGGGTCGAGAATCAGCAGGTGCTGCTCGGCTATGTCGGTCTCGACGACGTCGCGCGCAACGTGCAGATCGCGTTCTCCCCGCAGCCGGACACGCTGTTCGCCGACCGCGCCGACTACACCGTCAAGCTGCCCGCGCAGGCATGCGTGTCGATCTATCTGTCGGTGGCCGTGCACGTCGTGCCGATGAGCAGCAGGCCCGGCGCCGACGTGTCGCAGCCCGTGCACGCGCTGAGCGAAGCGCATATGTCGCAGATCGACGCGGAACGCCCGCGCGTCGGCCGTGCGGCGGTGCGCGCGGCGCTGGTGGATGCCCACCTGGTGATGCGCGAGCGACGCCGCGCGAGCGCGCGCGTGCGTACGAGCAACCCGCTGTTCAACGCATGGATCGACCGTTCGTTCGCCGACCTCGAACTGCTGACGACGGATCTCGCGACCGGCCCGTACCCGTACGCGGGCATCCCATGGTTTTCGACCCCGTTCGGCCGCGACGCGGTGATCACGTCGCTGCAAACGCTGTGGCTGCAGCCGCATCTCGCGGCCGGCGTGCTGCGCTTTCTCGCCGAGCATCAGGCGCGCGAGAACTCGCCGTTTCGCGACGCCGCGCCGGGCAAGATCATGCACGAGATGCGCAAGGGCGAAATGGCCGCGGCCGGCGAAGTGCCGTTCGCGCTGTACTACGGCGGTGTCGACACTACGCCGCTGTTCATCGTGCTGGCCGGCGCCTACGCGGCCCGCACTGGCGACGTCGCGTTGATCGATGAATTGTGGCCCGCGCTCGAGCGCGCGGCGCAGTGGGTCGCGGGCGTATGCGACAAGAACCGGCACGGACTGCTCGACTACCAGCGCGAATCGGATGGCGGCCTCGCGAATCAGGGCTGGAAAGATAGTCACGACTCGGTGTTTCATGCGGACGGGCGCTTCCCCGACGGCCCGATCGCGCTCGTCGAAGTGCAGGCCTATGCGAGCGCCGCGTTCGACACGATGGCGCGCTTCGCGAAGCTGCGCGGTCTGCGCGACGCGGCCGCGCAGTATGCGGAGCGCGCGAAGAAGATCCGTCGCTGCGTCGAAGAAAAGTACTGGATGGACGAGGTCGGCTTTTACGGCATCGCGCTCGACGGTCATGGCGAGCTGTGTCGCGTGATGGCATCGAACGCGGGGCATCTGCTGGCGTTCGGCCTGCCCACGCGCGAGCGCGGCGAAGCGTTGGTGCGCGCGCTCGACTCGACGCTGTTTCATACCGGCTGGGGCGTGCGCACGCTGGCGGCGAGCCAGGCGCGCTTCAATCCGATGGCGTATCACAACGGCTCGGTTTGGCCGCATGACAACGCGCTATGCGCGCGCGGGCTGTCGCGCTATGGCGCCAAGGGGTCGGCCGTGAAACTGCTGCAGGCGCTGTTCGAGGCCGCGGTCAATTTCGACATGCGCTTGCCGGAACTGTTCTGCGGCTTCCCGCGACGCCGCGGCGAGCCGCCCACGGCCTATCCGGTCGCGTGTTTGCCGCAGGCATGGGCGGCCGGTTCGCCGTTCATGATGCTCGAGGCGTGTCTGGGCATCACGATCGACGCCGAGCGCCGCGAAGTGCTGATCGAACAGCCGATGCTTCCCGAAGGTATCGACTGGCTCGAGGTCAGCGATCTGCGGGTCGGGGATTCGTCGGTGTCGATCACGTTCCGCCGGATCGGCGAGAAGGTGGTGGCGTCGGCGGAGCAGGGCGATGTGAGGGTGGTGGCGCTGCTTTGACGCCGCCGACCGTCGCGGGCATCGATGTCGGCGGGGACCGGAAGGGCAACCATCTGGTCATCCTGCGCGGCACTCGGATATTGTGCAAACTCGGCAACGCGACCGCCGAACAGATGCTCGAGCGGTGTCGCGCGCACGAGGTGGCGGCGGTCGGCATCGATGCGCCGTGTCGTTGGCGAACGGGCGCCGCGGGAAGGCTTGCCGAGAAGGCACTCGCGCGGCAGCGCATCTTTTCGTTTGCGACACCGGCTCGCGAACTGGCGATGGCCAGCAAAAGCGGCTTCTATGCATGGATGTTCAACGGCGAGCGCGTCTACGACGCATTCGCCGCGCACTTTGCGCTTTTCGGGGGCGGCAAAGAAATCACGGGTCGCGTGTGCTTCGAAACGTTTCCTCACGCGATCACGTGCGCTTTTCTCGGGACGGACGTCGCATCCGCGAAGCAAAAGGGCCCGCAGCGCCGGGCTATTCTCGAACGGGAAGGCATCGCGACTGCACCGCTGACATCGATCGACCATGTCGACGCGGCCCTATGCGCGTTGGCGGCACGTTATCTGCTGGAAGGCAGAGTCGATACATACGGTGACGAGTCGGGCGGATTCATCGTGGTGCCTGGACTTTGACGCTCACATTCTCGGAGGACGGGTGCACCTGGCACGACGTATTGGAGTATTGCTGCTATCCCTGGCGGCGTTGGGTTCGACCGCGGCGTCGGCGAACGACATTCAGTGTGCAACCACACAGCAGCCCGCTGAGCGCGTCATTTGCGATCACGCGATCCTGAACAACGAGTACGACGACATCTTCGCGCAACAACAGGCACTGCTCGGCAGCGGCAAACTGTCGTCCGCGCAGCTGGCGCAGTGGCGTCACGCGCGCAACGCGTGTATCGACGTGCACTGCGTGGATGGCGTATTCGACAAGTGGAAGACCATGGCGCGAGCGCTCGAAGCCGGTCCTCAGGCGGCCGCATCTGTCGTGGTGCCTTCGCAAACCACGCTGGCGCCTGTCGGACCCAATCCGCAAGCGCCTGCTGTCGCGTCCGCGGCTGAAGTGCCGCAGGCGTCCCCGGCCTCGCCGACATCGGAGGCTTCTCTGGTACGTCAAGGTAGTGCCGCCGGTGTGGCGCTTCCGCAACCGGTCGCGCCAGTGGCTTCAGCGCCGGTGGCTGCCTCCGCGGCGCCCAGTGCGACCAGCAGCATGACCGGTCTGCCCGGCATGGGGGGCGGCCTGATCGTGGTCCTGCTGGTTGCGCTCGGGGCCGGTGTGTACTTCGCGCTTCGGAACCGGAGGAGCGCTTGAGCCGATTATCGGACGAGGAAACCGTAAGTTAGCGGGTCACGCTCGTCCACGATCCAGGTAGCGAAGCCGCAAACATGGGCGCTGCCCTCGACCTCGGGGATGACCGCCTTGAAGTCGCCGACGGTCGTCTCGCTGAGTACGCGCCCCTTGAAGACAGTACCGATGATGGACTCGTTGACGAGCGTCTCGTTCATGGCCAGTTCGCCGCGCAGATAGAGCTGCGCGACGCGCCCGCCCGTCCCTGAGCCGGTGGGCGAACGGTCCACCTCACGGTCGGCGAACACGCAACAATTGGCTTGCGTGGAGCCTTCGTGCCGCGGCGCATTGGCAATGATGGTGCCGTAGATGTGGTTGATTTCCGGGATGTCGGGATGCTCAACCGGGTAAGCGTGATTTGCGGCTTGTTTTACCTCGGCGCCAAACCTGATGAGTTCCTCGACTGAAGACTCGCGGACCGCGAGGCCGTGCGGTGCACCGTCCGTATAGAAGTAGAAGGCACCACCGAACGCGATGTCACCCCTGACCGTGCCAAACGACGGCGTCTGAACCGTGACATCCGCTTCCCAGATGAACGATGGAACGTTCACGAAACGTACGTTGCCGGCGTGTTCACCATCCCATTGCACGAAGGCCTCGATGAAACCACAAGGAGCGTCGATGCCAATGCGGGTCTCGGGAATCTGGCGCTGAACCCACCCCAACTCGACCGCCGCGGTGGACAGCGCGATCACGCCGTGCCCGCAGTGGTCGCTATAACCCTCGTTGTGGACGAAGATGATCCCGAAGTCTGCCGTGGGGCTAACGGGTTCGGTCAGGTATCCGCCGTACATGTCCGCATGACCACGCGGTTCGAACATCAGCGTACGAATTTCGTCGGCGTTTTCTTTCAGCCAAGCGCGACGCTTGACGATGGTGTCGCCGGGAAGACGAGGCAGCCCGCTCGTCACGATACGGAATGCTTCGCCGCCGGTGTGAACCTCGACTGTTGAAATTGTGCGGGTGATTTTCATGGGTGCTTTGGGGTTGCTCGATTGAACGTCACTGCCCGTACGGCACCGGAAGGCCGTTTCTGATCACATAGACGGTCGTGGGTGCGCCCTTCAGATCGCCGTTTTCATCGAACGAGTAGGTGCCTGCCACGCCCTTGTAGTCGGTCTTTGCCAACTGGGCGGTCAGCTTTGCCTTGTCGGTCGTGGTGCCTGCTTTGACCATCGCATCGGCCAGCAGTTTTACGCCGTCGTAATAGCTGACCGCATAGACCTGCGTGTCGGTGTTGAAGGCGGTCTTGTATTTCTGCAGAAACTCACGGCCGGCTGGGGTCTTGTCGAGCGCAATGCCGCCCTGGGCGCAATACACGATGGAGGCCGCGTCACCGGCGACCTTACCCATATCGGCCGAGCAAATGCCATCGCCGCCAAGCAGCTTGGCACGCAGTCCGCGTGCGCGCATCTGCTTGGCCATCGGCGCGCCCTGAGCAGCGTATCCGCCGAAAAAAGACGACATCCGGATTCTTGGCCTTGATGCTGGTCAGAATGCCGAGGAAGTCAGTCGCCGACGAGTTCGTGAACTGTTGGTCCACGATCTGAATTCCGTTTGCCTTGGCCTCTTTGATGAACTGCTCGGCCACGCCTTGCCCATAGGCCGTGCGGTCGTCGATCACCGCGGCGGTCTTGGCCTTCAATGTCTTGGCCGCAAACTGGCCCATCGTCCCGCCTAGCTGCTCGTCGCTCGCGCCGATACGGAAGATGTTCTTGAAGCCTTGCTTCGTCAGCGCCGGATTGGACGCAACCGGCAGCATCGGTACGCCACCCGCGTTATAGACGCGCGATGCCGGAATCGCCACGCCCGAGTTGTACGGGCCCAGCACGGCGATCACGCCGCTGTCGACGAGTTTCTGCGCGACCTGAACGCCGATCTTCGGGTCTGCCTGATCGTCTTCGGAGTCCAGCTTGAACGTTACCTTCTGGCCAGCAACCGTGACACCGCTCTTGTTGAGTTCGTCGATAGCGAGGCGGGCGCCGTTCTCGTTGTCCTTTCCGTTCGGCGCCTGCGGGCCCGTGAGTGGAGCTGAGTGACCGAAGGTGACCACCGATTGAGCGTTGACGAATGCGGAGATGCCGGCGGCTGTCAGGACAGCCATTGTTATGACGAGGGGGCGCATAAAGTCTCCAGGTGTTGGACCGGTTGATCAGATTAGCTCCGCTTCGGCGTGGGATCGCATTCGGGAAAACGCCAGGGTTTGCGAAGAGAAATGACGCTGTCGCTTCGCTGCTGCATTAGAGTTCTGGTTCCGGCAGTTGCTCAATCCATTGTGATTTTCATCATGGACATCTGACAGGAGGGAGTCGTGAAACTGACCGATTTCGAGGCACTGACTTTTGACTGCTACGGCACCTTGATCGACTGGGAGAGTGGCATCCTTGAAGCCCTGCAGCCTCTGCTGGAGCGAGCCAGGACGCCGCTCACGCGCGACCAGGTTCTGGAAGCCCACGCTCGCCACGAGTCGTCGCAGCAGATATTCACGCCCGCGAAGCGCTATCAGGAACTGCTGTCCATCGTGTATAAGCGCATGGCAGAGGAATGGGGCCTCCCCTACACCCACGAGGAATGCGTGGCGTACGGTCGCTCGATCAGAAACTGGCCAGCATTCCCCGATTCGGCGGCCGCGCTGCAATATCTGAAGCAGCACTACAAGCTGGTCATCCTGTCGAACATCGACAACGAAAGTTTCACCTACAGCAACGCGAGGCTGCAGGTTGGGTTCGATGCGATCATCACGGCGGAGGACGTCGGCTCCTACAAGCCGTCGCTGCGCAACTTCGAGTACATGCTTCAGAAGCTCGATCAGCGGGGCATCAGGAAGGGAAAAATCCTTCACACCGCAGAAAGCCTTTTTCATGACCACAAGCCCGCAAACGAGTTCGGGCTGGCGTCGTGCTGGATTTGCCGTCGTCATTCGCAGCCGGGCTTCGGCGCGACGATGGACCCGGGCTCGCAGCCGAACCTCGACTTCCGCTTCAACAGCATGGCTGACTTCGTCGACGCGCATCGGGAAGCGCTGGTGGAGTGAGCTTACGGGTGATCGGAACAAACTCTTCGCGGCTGGAAGCCGCCGCCAGGGAACTCGGCGGCGCCGCGCTTGCGCTGTCTGCGGACTTGCGCGATCCCGCCGACGTCGGCCGCGCAATCTGGAGTCACTGAAGGGCGCCAGAGCGTCTTCGCGCCGTTGAAACACTGCTACCCGGTGGTAACATTTGTTGTCATCTCTTACCCCGGCGCCGCGCCACCTCAACATGCCAGACAGCTTCGATCAGCTCGTCGCCCTGATCCGGGCGCGCTTCCCCGAACTGAGTCCGCAGTTCCAGATGGGGGCGGGCTTCCTACTCGATCATCCGGACGAGGTCGCGGTGTCGTCGATGCGCAAGGTGGCCGAGCGCGCGCAGGTGCAGCCGGCGTCGCTGGTGCGGCTGTCGCAGCAACTGGGCTTTCCCGGTTGGAACGAATTGCGCGATCTGTTCGTCGCGCGCGTGCGCACGCGGCCGGAGCCGTTGACGAGCCGGGCGCGCTCGATGGTCAAATCGAAAGATGCGCTCGCGAACGACCTGCTCGTCGCGCAACAGCACAATCTCGAAACGACCGCCGCGCATAACGGTCGCGTGATCGTCGAGGCCGCGCGGGTATTGCGGCGCGCGCCGCACGTTCACGTGGCGGGCTTCCGCTCGTGCTATCCGGTGGCGTTCGGCCTCGTCTATGGCTACCGGCTGTTTCGGCCGTCGGTATCGCTGCTCAACGGCGAGGCCGGCACGCTCGAAATGCAGCTGCGCACGATCGAGCGCGACAGCGCGACCATCGTCATCAGCTTCGCGCCGTATTCGGTCGAAGCCGCGCGCGTCGCCGAAGCCGCGCTCGAAAAAGGCAGCAAGCTGATCGCCATCACCGACAGCGCGGTGTCGCCGATCGCGCTGAACGCCGACAAGGTGCTGATCTTCTCGCACGAAAGCCCGTCGTTCTTTCCGTCGCTGGTGGCCGCCACCGCGATCACCGAAGCGCTGGTCGCGCATCTGCTCGCGCTCGAAGGCGCGGATGCGCTCGAGCAGCTCGCGCTCGCCGAACAATCGCTGCATGCGAAGGGCGCGTACGTGCCTTGAACGATTGCGTGAGGGCACGCCGCGCTCCAGCCGGTGCCGTCCAACAACGTTTGACAACAAATGTTGTATAGGCGTATAAATACGTACCGATTGTTGAATATCGGTGCGGCCCGTGGCGTCGATGCAGCGACGATCCGCACGATTCCGACGACGAAAACACCTTAGGGACCGTGCTGTTCGGCAGTGCGGGCGTGTCGATGAGGCGTATCGCCAGCGGCAATGCGTGTTCGACACTTTCATCGCGTGAGCGACGCCCGAGCCGGCCTGCGTCTCAGTCCGCACCTCCATCAGCAGGAGCTGAACATCATGACCAACGTTTTTCATCGTTCTCCGAAGCAGTCCTTGCCGGTGGCCGTCGCGGGCGACGGCATCGAAATCATCGACTCCACGGGCAAGCGCTATATCGACGCGTCGGGCGGCGCCGCCGTGTCGTGCCTCGGCCACAGCAACCAGCGCGTGATCGACGCGATCAAGCGGCAGGCGCAACAGCTGCCGTACGCGCACACGTCGTTCTTCACGACGGAGCCGGCCGAGGAACTGGCCGACCGGCTCGTGGCGAGCGCGCCGGCCGGACTCGAGCACGTGTACTTCGTGTCGGGCGGCTCGGAGGCGATCGAGGCGGCGCTGAAGCTCGCGCGTCAGTATTTCGTCGAGAAGGGCGAGACGCAGCGGCGTCATTTCATCGCGCGTCGGCAGAGCTATCACGGCAACACGCTCGGCGCGCTCGCGATTGGCGGCAATGCATGGCGCCGCGAGCCGTTCCTGCCGATCCTGATCGAAGCGCATCACGTGAGCCCGTGCTACGCGTATCGCGAACAGCGCGCGGACGAAACCGAAGAAGCGTTCGCGCAGCGTCTGGCCGATGAACTCGAGCAGAAGATTCTCGAACTCGGCGCGGACACGGTCGCCGCATTCGTCGCGGAAACGGTGGTCGGCGCCACGGCGGGCGCGGTGCCGCCGGTGCGCGAATACTTCCGCAAGATCCGCGCGGTGTGCGACCGCTACGGCGTGCTGCTGATTCTCGACGAGATCATGTCGGGCATGGGCCGCACCGGTTATCTGTTCGCGTGCGACGAAGACGGCGTGGCGCCGGATATGCTGACCATCGCCAAGGGCCTTGGCGCGGGTTATCAGCCGATCGGCGCGACTCTGGTCAGCGACCGCATCTATCAGACGATCGTCGGCGGCTCCGGCTTCTTTCAGCATGGCCATACCTATATCGGCCATGCGACCGCGTGCGCGGCCGCGCTCGAAGTGCAGCGCGTGATCGCGGAAGACAATCTGCTGGCGAACGTGCAGGCGCGTGGCGAGCAGTTGCGCGGCCGGCTGCGCGAGCTCTATGCGCAGCACCCGCATATCGGCGACGTGCGCGGGCGCGGCTTGTTCGTCGGCGTCGAACTCGTGAAGGATCGCGGTACCAAAGAGCCGTTCGACGCCAAACTGAAACTGCACGCAACGATCAAACGCGAAGCGTTCGCGCGCGGCCTGATGGTGTATCCGATGGGCGGCACCGTCGACGGCAAGAGCGGCGACCACGTGCTGATCGCGCCGCCGTTCATCTGCACGGAGCGCGACATCGACGTGATCGTCAGCCGCCTCGACGATGCGATCGGCGCGTCGCTCGCCGCCGTCTAAGCTGTTCCGAACCATTGCCCTTAGCGAGAACCATGATGACCGAGCGCTTGCCTCACTTCGAGATGTCCACCGCCACGCCCGAGCAGAAGGCGGTGCTCGACGAAATCCTGTCCGGCCCGCGCGGCAACCTGAACGGGCCGTTCCTCGGCTGGATCCATAGCCCGGGACTTGCGCAGCACGCGCAACGCCTCGGCGCGTTTTGCCGCTACCAGACCGGGCTGCCGCTGCGGCTGTCGGAACTCGCGATTCTGGTCACCGCTTCGCGCTGGCAGGCCCAGGCGGAGTGGCACATCCACTATCCGATCGCGCTGCAGGCGGGCGTGGCCGCTGCGGACGCCGAGACGATCCGCCAGGGGCGCCGCCCCGAGTTCGCCGATGCCGACGACGCACTGATCTACGACTTCGCAAGCGAACTGTATGAGACCAGGCGCGTATCGGACACGACGTATGGGCAGGCGGTCCGGCGGTTCGGGCATCAGGTCGTGATCAACCTGGTCGGCCTGCTCGGCTACTACGCGCTGGTCGCGATGACGCTGAACGTGTTCGACATGCGCGCAGTGGGACAGCAAAGCCTGCCGTTTCCCGAATAGCGTTTTTACCAACGAGCGGCCGCGCAGCAGCGCCGCTCGCGCCAACGAAAAAAAGCCCCGGTTGCCGAACTTCGCAACCGGGGCTTTTTACTGCGTGCTGCGTTAACTGCCAGCGTGCTCAGTTATCACGCTTAGTTAAGACGCTTGGTTACCACCTTTTAGTTACCGCGATACGTCGAAAACAGACGTTGCTGCACCGTCGCCGGCGCGCCTGCTTCCGACGAACTGGCCTTCGCGCCGCCGACATCCTGCGTACCCTCCGCCGAAGCGGTGACGATCGTCGAGTCCTGCGGCACGGTCTTCGGATACGTGGTGTCGTTCTGGTTCAGAAGGCCCGCTTTTTGCGCGGCTACGAGTTCGGCGCGCACCTGAGCGCGCGTGATCGGACCGTTTGCCTGCTGGGCGAACGACACCGCCGGAACGATAAGAGCGGATGCGACGACAACGGCGGAAAGAAGCGATTTCATAACGACCTCCAATTGATTGTGTGGTGAACCGGTTTGAATTGCATTTCCCGATCCGTTGAACGCAGTCTATTTCTTGCGAGGTCGGCAAAAAAGCGGCTTTCTGGTGAAATATTGTTGCGGGTTTTGAGATAGTAAAAAGGGCGTTTTTCCGCGCCGAAACACGGAAGCACCTATGATGAAATCCGGTCCACGCCCGCGCCTGCAAGCCGCGCGGCACCTGCGACCGATGCCCAGGCGCGGACACATCCGGGCGGACCGCCGCGGCGGGCATCATCTTCGGTCGAGCAGCGTGCGCGGCAAGGCATAAACAGGAGAGAGCAATGAAGCGCAAGGCATCGGCAGTCTGGCAAGGCGGCCTGCAGAACGGCAAGGGCTCGATTTCCACCGACAGCGGCGTCCTGAAGGACACCCAATACTCGTTCGCGACGCGCTTCGCGGACGGCATCGGCACGAATCCGGAAGAGCTGATCGCGGCTGCGCATGCGGGGTGTTTCTCGATGGCGTTGTCGGCGGAGCTGGGCAAGGCCAACATCACGCCGGAGCGGATCGGCACCACGGCCACCGTCACGCTCGACAAGGACGGCGGCGGCTTCACGATCACCGCGGTGCATCTCGACGTCACCGTAAAGATTCCGGGCGCAGACAAGGCCGCGTTCGACAAGGCCACGGCGGACGCGAAGGCCGGTTGCCCGGTGTCGAAGGTACTGAATGCAACGATTACGATGGATGCGAAGCTGGAGACCTGAGCCTTTGCTGTCACTTCCAGCGCAACGAAGCCGGCGAAGGGCGATGCCCGCCGCCGGCTTTTTCATCGCGGTAGTCGGAATGAACGGATGACCCCGACGCGAGTAGGCCTACGGAAGGCCGTCCTTGATTTATTGAACATCCAGTCATAATATCCACAGACCGACGCCAACGTAGCAACGAGGTCATCGCAATTGAGTCATTCCAGGCAAGCCGCGAAAAAGGCCGGCGAAACATCCCAGCGCGGCCGTCCGCGCGAGTTCGACACGGACACCGTGCTGGCGAACGCAAGCCAGGTGTTCTGGGATCACGGCTACCACGCGACGTCGATCGACGATCTGTGCAAGGCCACCGGTCTGCTGCGCGGCAGCCTGTACGGCGTGTTCGGCGACAAGCACGGCATCATGCTCGCCGCGCTGGAGCATTACTCGGAAGGCGCGGTCGCACGGCTTGCGCAGCGGCTGAGCGCGACGGCTGATCCAGAGCAGGCGCTGCGCGACGCGCTGCTGCACTACGCGCGGGTGTCATGCGCGTTGAGCGGCCGGCGCAGTTGTTTCATCACGAATACGACGCTCGAAATGCAGCCCGATGACGAATTGCTGCGCGCGCGCGTCGCCGCGATTCAGCGGCGCATGGCGACCCTGCTCGCGGCGGCGGTGATTCGCGGGCAAGCGAGCGGCGCGTTCGATTCGTCGCTGGACGAAAAAGCCGTCGGCGATTTCCTGCTGTGCGTGATGCAGGGCCTGCGGGTGATGGGACGGGTCGCGCAACAGCAAGATGCGCTGATCGCTATCGTCGATGTGGCGATGCGCGCGCTGGTCTAGCAGCTCGTTCGCGAACACCGGCGCAAAAATTTTTTAACCATTTCTTGAACGATTGGTCATGAAAAGAGAAGCGATCAAGTCCGCTCCGGCGGCATTCGGTGGGTCCGCTAGCGGCGCGGCCTGCCCAGCCGGGGCGGTGACTGTGCCCGGCCCGGCGATGGCAGGCATGGCTGTCGCCGCCAAAGCGGGGGCGCCCGGCTTCCCGCGCCAGGCGCTCGCGCTCGCGGTGCTGTTCGTCGGCGCCTTTCTCGCGCCGCTCGATTACTTCATCGTCAACCTGGCGCTGCCGTCGATTCACACGGGCCTGAACGCGAGCGACGCGCAGCTGCAACTCGTCGTCTCGGCCTATGCGTCGGCTTACGCGGTGCTGCTGATCACGGGCGGCCGCCTCGGCGATCTGTTCGGCCGCCGTCGCATGTTCATGACGGGCATGGCGGCTTTCGTGATCGCGTCGGCGTTGTGCGGCTTCGCGACCAGCGGCCATATGCTGGTGATCTCGCGCATCGTGCAAGGCATCGCGGCCGCGGTGATGGCGCCGCAAGTGCTCGCGACGATTCGCGCGGTCGTACCGTTGCATCAGCAGACGCGCGTGATGAGTCTGTATGGCTTCGTGTTCGGCTTGTCGTCGATCGTCGGGCAGCTCGGCGGCGGCGCGCTTATCACGTATCACCCGTTCGGGCTCGACTGGCGCGTGATCTTTCTGATCAACATCCCGATCGGCATTGCGGCGTTCATCGGCACATGGAAGTTCGTGCCGGAGAACCAGCCGGCCACGCATACCGGCGTCGATCTGAAGGGCGTTGCGCTGCTGTCGGCGGTGCTGCTGCTGGTCATCTATCCGATGACGCACGGCCGCGAAGCCGGCTGGCCCGCGTGGACTTTCGCGATGTTCGCGCTCGCGGTGCCGGTGTTCGCGCTGTTCGTCGCGACCGAACGGCGCGTCGAGCGCGGCGGTGGCCATCCGCTCGTCGATCTGCAACTGTTCCGCAATCGCGCGTTCGCGCTCGGTCTGGTGCTCGCATTCCTGTTCTATTGCAACAGCGCGTTCTTCCTGACCTATGGCATCTTCCTGCAGACCGGCCTGCACTGGACGCCGCTCGCGTCGGGCATCGCGATCATGCCGTTCGCGCTCGGCTTCGTGATCGGGCCGCTGACGTCGCCGGCCGTGGTCAAGCGCATCGGCGCGCATGTGCTGACGCTCGGTTTCTCGATGATGACGCTGGGCTTCGCCGTGACCGGCTGGTCCGCGACTCGATCCGCGACGCCCGATCTGCTGTTCTACTGCGGGCTGGTGTGCGCGGGTGTCGGACATGGTCTGCTGTTGCCGTCGATCATGCGCATCGTGCTGCAGGAGGTGGTGCCCGAGAAGGCGGGGCTGGCATCGGGTGTGGTGTCGTCGACGTTGCAGATCGGCTCCGCGTTCGGCACCGCGGCGGTGAGCGGCGCGTTCTTCGGGGCGCTCGGTGGCAGCGCGGCACCCGCGTCGTATGCACACGCGTTTCAGCTGAGCCTGGCTATCAATGCCGCGCTGATGTTCGTGTGTATCGGCCTGAGCGTGCTGCTGGTGCGTCATCAGCAAAGCGTACGGCGCTCAGTCGCTCCGGCGGTTTGAAATTGAGCCATTGGTAATCGTTTTCATTTGTTGGCTCGCTCAGAAAAATCGTTCAATTTGAACGAAGCGGTATAACGAACTACGTGGCATTTACCGGCGATCTACTCGTTCACAGGTAATTCTGATTTAGATCAAACAGGTCTTTCTGATTAACGGCTCACCGTTATCGCGTCAGGTTTTCTAATCAGAGGAAACCGGCGTCGTATTTTCTACCGGCCTGCAAACCGCCGGCAGTAACTGTTGCATTTGTGCGGTAGCGCACATAGGGTTAGCCGCAATGTTTTGGCGGAGAATGTTTTGGGAATGCCGGGAACTTTAACCGTTTGGCATCAACCTCGGTTCCAGTGAAAACGGTATCAATAAAAAGCGCTTGCCGCGTTTAAATTCGATTGTTAATCTGTCTAAACTTTAGAGTACCCATTCAACAGGTCGAAGTCGTTAAAGCCGGGCTCAACTTAAAAACGCTCAAGATAGGGGGACCAAAGATGCTGACCGCTACCATTGACGCATTCCAGACAACATCCGCCGCCTTCAACGTGGGCGACGTCGTCAAGTTAAAAGAAGGGGGCCCGCGCATGACCGTGACGTATGCAGGTCCGGTCGCACGCAATCCGGGCGACTGGCTGATCTGCGAGTGGTTCGACGAACACGGCGAACTGCGTCATGAAACCTTTGCCGCGCAAGCCGTGCGTGCGGAACCGCGCTCCATTCCGGCGGGCTCGGTACAGTGGAGTCGCATCGGGCGCGCGGCCTGAGTGACGCACGTACGCTTCAATCAAACCGTTTCCTGTTATTCGTTTATTGCGCGTATTGCGCGAGCCGCCCGAATCGTTTCAGCGCTCGGGCCGGTCGCGCGCGGCCTCGCGTCGCCGCACGCGCAGCGTCAGTGCCGACGAAAACGCGCGCAAGGTCGACATCTTGCGAGTCTCGACGACGTCGCTCGCCAGGCTCTCCGCCGGATTCGGCTGTAGCGCCCAATACAGCGCGAGCACCCAACCAAGCACGGTCCAGCCGAGGCAGGCGTTAAATAGCGCGAGCGTCAGCACGTCACGACGCTTGCGCCGGTCCGCGATGATCGCCGGCAGAAAATACAGCGCTAGCGCGAACGCCGCGCCGATGGCCTGAACGGCCACGTTGCCACTCATAAAAGCTCCTCATGCGCGATGCATGTAGTGATTGTCGCGCGAATGGCCGCCGCCCGCCGCGCACCCTGCGCGTTCCAGTCCCCACCCAATCACCGCAAGGGGTTCAGCCCGACACGCATCGGGACTATGATGATCGTTTCGACCGAACAGTACTTCACGGACCCGATCATGATCACCGACACGACCCAGCAGGCCCACCTCAACCCGGACACGCTACGAGCATTCGTCGAGCGCAAGTGGAACGACGAGATCGTGCCCGCACTGACGGACTACATCGCGGTGCCGGCGAAGAGCCCGGCCTTCGATCCCGACTGGGCGAAGCATGGTTACCTCGAGCGCGTGATCACCGACGCCGCGAAATGGGCCGAGCAGCAACCGGTGCGCGGCCTGAAGCTCGAAGTGATCCGCCTGCCGGGCCGCACGCCGGTGATCTTCTTCGAGACCGCCGCGACGCGCTCGGGCAGCACTGAAACCATCGTGCTGTACGGCCACCTCGACAAGCAGCCCGAGTTCGATGGCTGGCGCAACGACCTCGGTCCGTGGACGCCGAAGCTCGAGGACGGCAAGCTGTACGGCCGCGGCGGCGCGGACGACGGCTACGCGATCTACGCGAGCCTGACGGCGCTCGCCGCGCTCGATGCGCAAGGTGTCGAGCGTCCGCGCTGTGTCGGGCTGATCGAAACCTGCGAGGAGTCGGGCAGCTACGATCTGCTGCCCTACGTCGACGCGCTGCGCGAGCGGCTTGGTAACGTCGGGCTGGTCGTGTGTCTCGATTCGGGCGCGGGCAATTACGATCAGCTGTGGCTGACCACGTCGCTGCGCGGGCTCGTCGCCGGCGATCTCGAAGTGCAGGTGCTCGACGAGGGGATTCACTCGGGGGTCTACGGCGGCATCGTGCCGTCGAGCTTCCGCATCATGCGTCAACTGTTCGACCGTCTCGAAGACTCCGCGAACGGCACGCTGCTGCCGAAGGGTTTTCATTGCCCGGTGCCGGCCGATCGTCTGCGCGAAGCGGAGGCTGCCGCGAGGATTCTCGGCGATGACGTATGGAAGAAGATGCCGTGGGCATGCGGGCAGGACGGCCGTCAGGTGCTGCCCACCACGACCGATCCACAGGAGGCGCTGCTCAATTCGACGTGGCGTCCTTCGCTGTCGGTGACGGGCGCGGCCGGCTTGCCCGCGCTCGCCGACGCCGGCAACGTGCTGCGTCCGCGCACCGCGTTCAAGCTGTCGCTGCGTCTGCCGCCGACCATCGAAGCGGAAAAGGCCGTCGCCGAACTGAAGGCGCTGCTCGAATTCGATCCGCCGTACAACGCGAAGGTCACGTTCAAGCCGGATGCGGGGGCGGCGAGCGGCTGGAACGCACCGGAGGTCGCACCGTGGCTGGCCACCGCGCTCAGCGATGCATCGCGTCAGCACTTCGGCGCAGACGCCGCCTACATGGGCCTCGGCGGCACCATCCCATTGATGAATGTGCTGAAGGCGGGCTTCCCGAAGTCGCAGTTCATGGTGTGCGGCGTGCTTGGGCCGAAGTCGAATGCGCATGGGCCCAACGAGTTCCTGCACGTGCCGTACGGCAAGAAACTGACGGCCGCGGTTGCCGAAGTGATCGCCGCGGCGCCGTGAGTCGTGGCCTCGTTTGAGTGGGGCTCGGGCGCGACCCGGGCCCGTTGTTGACTGATGCTCCCTTCCGTTCGAACCACATCGACACGCTGAATGACCGACTCCCAGACTGCCCAAACCACCACGCCCCGGATTCCGGCCGATCAACTGCATGCCTACGTCAGGGCGATCTGGGAGCGAGCGGGCAGTGCGCCGCGCGAAGCGGAGCTGATCGCCGATCATCTGGTGGCCGCGAATCTGACCGGACACGACTCGCATGGCGTCGGCATGATCCCGCGCTATGTCGAATCGCTCGCCGACCAGCAACTGCAACTGAATCGGCATGCCGACGTCATCAAAGACGCGGGCGCGGTGCTGACCGTCGAAGGCGGCAAGGGCTTCGGTCAGGTGATCGCGTTCGAGGCGATGGAGCGGGGCATCGAGCGCGCGCGGCGGCTCGGCATCTGCGCGGTGGGCTTGCGCGGCGCGCACCATATCGGCCGCATCGGGCATTGGGCCGAGCAGTGCGCGCGCGCCGGTCTGGTGTCGTTCCACTTCGTCAACGTGGCGGGCGATCCGCTCGTCGCGCCGTTCGGCGGCGCGGACCGCCGCATCGGCACGAATCCGTTCTGCGCCGCTTATCCGCGACCCGGCAAGCCGCCTCTCGTGCTCGACTTCGCGACCAGTACCATCGCGTTCGGCAAGACGCGCGTCGCGTATAACCAGGGCAAGCACACGCCACCCGGCGCGCTGATCGATCACGAAGGCATGCCGACGCTCGAACCGAAAGTTATGCACGAAGCGCCGTTCGGCGCGCTGACACCGTTCGGTGGCCACAAGGGTTTCGGGCTCGCGGCGATGTGCGAGATTTTCGGCGGCGCGCTGTCGGGCGGCTTCACGACGCACGCCGACACGCTCGGCACCACGCACGCGATCATCAACTGCATGCTGTCGGTGATCATCGATCCGACCGCATTCGACGCGCCCGATGCGCAAGCCGAAGCCGATGCGTTCCTCGCGTGGGTGAAGGCGTCGCCGCTCGCGGCGGGCACCGAGCGCATCTACGAACCCGGCGAACCCGAGCGCGTCACGCGCGCGCAACGCGAGGCCGCCGGCATTCCGATCGACGCGGCTACGTGGATGCAAATTAACTCCGCGGCGCGCGCCGTCGGAATGAGTGCGGACGAAGTGGCAGGCTGGTCCGCGCGCCTCGGCTGAAGCGCGCGACAGCAAGGCTCAGGCGATCAGCCTGAGCTTGCGCCTATCGAGCAGCCAGCGCTCGAATTCGGCGGCGGGCATCGGCCGCGCGTACAGGAAACCCTGCACGTAATCGACGCCCAGGCCCTTCATGAAGGTTTCTTCCGCATCGGTTTCGATCCCCTCGGCGACGACCTGGAAATCGAGTTCCTGCGCGACCGCGACCATCGAGCGCACCAGCGCCTGTGCCTTCATATCCGCGTGGATCGAGCGCGTGAAGCTGCGGTCGAGCTTGATCACGTCGAGCGGAATACGGCCGAGTTGCGACAGCGACGAGTAGCCGGTGCCGAAGTCGTCCAGATGCACCTGCGCGCCGAGCTGGCGGAACTGCTTGATCAGTTCGATCGCGGCCGCTTCGTTTTCGATCAGGCAGCTTTCGGTCAACTCGAGATCGACCAGGCAGGGATCGAGGCTCGCATGCTGCAACGCCTCGGTGAAATGGCGGACCACGGCCGTATCCGTGAGCTGTCGCGCCGACACGTTGATCGCGACGCGCAGGTCATAGCCGGCCGCCTTCCAGCGGGCCGCCTGTTTCGCGGCGGTCTCCATCACCCAGCGGCCGAGCACGCCGATCAAGCCGGATTCCTCGGCATAACGGATGAATTCCGCGGGCATGATCTGCCCGCGCTCCGGCGAGTTCCAGCGCACCAGCGCTTCCGCGCCTTGCACGGCGCCCGTGGCGAGGTTCAGCTTCGGCTGATAGTGCAGCGCGAACTGGCCTTCCTCGAGCCCGCGGCGCAGATTCGTGTCGAGCCACATGAACTCAGCGACGCGGCGGTTCATGTCCGGCGAGAACACGCGATGCGTACGCTTGCCTTCGTCCTTCGCGACGTACATCGCGGTGTCGGCCGAACGGATCAGCGATTCGAGCGTTTCGCCATGCTCGGGCCAACGCGCGATGCCGATCGAGCAGCCGGTATAGACCTCGACGAGCCCGACCGCGAACGGCATGCGCATGCGATCGAGAATGCGCTGCGCGGTGTTTTCCAGGCCATGCGCGGAGCCCTTCGCCGCGAGCACGATGAATTCGTCGCCCCCGAGGCGCGCGAGCGAGTCGCCCGGGTTCAGACAGTTGCGGATCGCGTCCGACACATCGCAGATCAGCCGGTCGCCGAACACGTGGCCGTAGTGATCGTTGACCTTCTTGAAGTTGTCGAGATCGAGAAACAGTACGCCGATGGTTTCGCCGGGCGCGGCCTGTTCGATCGCGATCTGGATGCGCTCCTGGATCGCGTTGCGATTGGCGAGGCCGGTGAGCGGGTCGGTGGTGGCCTGCTCGATCAGCCGGTCCTGCGCGAGCCGTTGCTCAGTGATGTCGGTGCCCGAGCAGATCAGGAACTGGTCTTCGATGCCGCTGCCGCTGCTCACGAACTTGTTGCGAAACAGGAACAGCCGCTCGCCATGCACCGTTTTGATGCGCCGTTCGATCTCGTACGGTTCGCCACGGTTGAAGAAGTGCGCGCTGACCTGGTTCGAGACCGCGCCGTCGTCTGACGACATGAACAGCGTCCAGACGCTGCGGCCGATGATGTCCTCTTCCTTGAGCCCGGTCAGCTCCTCGGCGAGCCGGTTGAAGCGTTGTATCCGGCCGTGCCGGTCGACGATGACGACGACTGAATTGACCTCCGAGACGACCTGTTCGGCGAACGACAGACCGTGCAGCAGTGCGCGCGCGACGGATTCGGTGTCGGCATGGGTCGAGGCGGTGCCGCCCCAGCGATGACAATCGAGTTTCTTGCCGACCAGATGCAGCCGCAGCGGCGCGCCGTCCAACTGCACGTCGACGACTACGTGCGAGGTGACGCCGCTCAGCGCGCGGATCTGGGAGGCCTGGCAAGAGTTGAGGGGAATGGCGACGCCGGCAGCCGCGTGGCCGTGCGCCGGCGCGAGTTCCAGCGTGTCGCTGGCCGCCGCTAGGCGCCAGCGAGGGCTGCTCGTGCCGAACCGCGCGTGAAGCACCTGGTCGTGTAGCTCGTCGCTCATGAAATCCCCGGAGAGTGCCGGCGGTCGCTATCAAGGCGGGCGGCGACAGACGGTCTTCCTCATACTAAAGTGAAACTGTCCCATTGTATCCAAGCGTGACAATTCGAGCGACGAATCATTAACGTTTTGCTAACCAGGAGCACGAGCCGGGGTGGCCGCGCGCGGCGGCACGATGGCATGGCAAAACGAGGCCACGGTGACGTCGTTAGAAGCGGTGTGTGAGCAGCGCGCGGGCGCGTTCGCGGTCGATCGGATTGGCGTCGAGCGCCGCGTCGAAGCAGAACTTGCCGGCCACCAGCGTGGCCGCCGGCACGCCGTCGCGATACAGCACGCGGTTGCCGGCCACGGCTGGCACCTTGTCGCCGACCAGCAGCGTGCCGACGAGATTCAGCGGATCGGTTCCCGCGACGCAGATAAGCGCACCGTCGTTCGCTTGCCGCCGCACCTCGCGCAGCAGCGGAATCGCCTCGGGCAGCGCGAACTGCTCGCCCGCGAGCCCGTTGACGAAACGCCCGCCGCGGATCACGCCACGCGCCTCGAGCCGCTGCAGCACGCGCAGCAGATCGCGCCACGGCGGCAGCCATTCGGCCTCGCGTTCGAGCACGCGCCAGAACACCACGCCGTAGCGGCGCAACAACGTCATTGCGACGTGTTCGAGCACCTCGGGCGGCAACTGACTGCGCCGCCCGGACGGATTTTCCGGCGCGACGGCGGACGGGCGGCATACGAGCGCCCAACGCCCGGCGTCGTCCATGCCGCCGATCAGCGCGCTCGCTCGCGCGCGCCGGCTGCTGGAAAACGCGTTGCGTTTAGCGACCGGCTTCAGCAACGCGCGCAGACCCGCGAAGCTGTCCGAGTTCGCGAGGCCGGCCGCGACCAGCTCGCCGAGCGCGTTTTCGAGCTCCATGCGCAGCACGCGCACCTCGGCGAGCAGTTCGTCGAAGAACATCGCGCCGTGTTGCGCGAGGGTGTCGTGCACGCTTTGCGCGAGCGCCGACAACTCGACCTGGCGCGCGGGATCGAGCAGCGCGCGCCAGGCGCGCAACTGCGCGCGCGGCAGCAGCACGATCGGCGTGCCGCGGACCGGACCGGCGGCGCCGCGCGCCCGCTCGGTCAGGCGGGTCCAGACGATCTTGCCGGCGCGGCATAGCTCATCGAGCGAACTGCTGGTGTAGGCGCGCACCCGCGCGGGCAGGATGTCCTCCTCCCATGCGCCGGCCGCGGCCTGGAAGCCTTCGAGCTGGTCCAGCGCGGCGGCGAGCGCGTCGCGGCCTTCGGCGCGCGTGGTCGGCGTCAGATGCTGCCATTCGAACAGGAAGCGCATGAAGTCGTGCCGCTCGACCGGCTCGATCTCACGCCGCAGCCGCTTCACCGTGTAGCGATGGATGCGTGCGAGCAGGTGCCGCTCGCACCATTCTTCGTGGCTCGTGTGCGGCGTGAAGCGGCCGCGCAACAAGTAGCCTTCGGCCTCGAGACGGATCAGCGCCGGTTCGATCCGCGCGGCCGGCAATCCGAGCGGGCGCGCGATCGCGTCGACCGTCAGCGGGCCGAAACCGGTCAGCCGCGCGCGCAGCACGTCGACGAGCGCGTCGTCGGCGCTCCAGCTTTCGGTGTAGCCCTTCGGGGCGCTCAGCGGCGGCGTGTAGCGATTGCGCGCGATGCCGGGGTAGAGCGCTTCGAAGCAGGTCAGGCGTTCTGCGGGCAGCCACAGCGCGCCGTCGCTGACGTCGTCGTTGCCCGTGCTTGCGTCTGCTTGCGCGGCCAGCGGCAAGCGCGTCGCCCGGCCGGCTTTCGCCAACGCCGCAAGCAGCGTCGGCCAATCTTCATGCGTGCGCGCCTCGGCTTCTGTGATGCAGGCGAGGCCCGTCAGCGCTTCGTGCATTTCGTCGGCGTTGCGTGCTTGCGGCCAGGCCTCGTCGCGCACGCTGTCGATCGCGGCGGCGTCGAGCGCGCCGAGATCGTCGGCGCTTTCAGGGTCGGTCCAGCGGCGGTTCAGCACCGCCTGGGTGCGGCGCTCCTCGATCGGCGCGTCGTCCAGGTACGCGTACGGTTTCGCGGTCAGGATTTCGGCGGCGAGCGGCGACGGCGCCGGCAGATCACGCGCGACGAGCCGCAACTCGCCGTGCTCGATCTGGCGTAGCAGCGCGAGCCAGCGTTCGCTGTCCATCGCGTCGTGCAGGCAGTCGTCGATGGTTTGGTCGACTAATGGGTGGCGCGGCACCTCGCGTTCGCCGACGACGTTCTCCAGACACGCTGCCTGTTCGGGAAACACGCTTGCAAGCAGATCCTCGCTACGCATGCGCTGCAGTTGCGGCGCGGTCTTGCGCCCGCCCGCGTAGCGCGGCAGGCCGAGCGAGGTCGTCGCGTTCCAGCGCCAGCGCACGCCGAATAACGGCGCATCGAGCAGCGCCTGGGTCAGCAGATGCTCGGCGCTGTTCGAATGCAGATAGCGCCACACCTCGTCGAGCACGAACGAGTGGCTGCCGGTCAGCGACAGCACGATCGCGTCTTCGGTGGCCGCCGCCTGCAGCTCGAAGTTGAAGCTGCGGCAGAAGCGCTTGCGCAGCGCGAGCCCCCACGCGCGATTCACGCGGCTGCCGAACGGTGAGTGGATCACGAGCTGGGTGCCGCCCGATTCGTCGAAGAAGCGCTCCATCACGAGCGTGCTCTGCGTCGGCAAGACTCCGAGCGCGGCGCGGGCGCGCGCCAGGTATTCGACGATCTGGCGCGCGGCCGGTTCGTCGAGCGCGAGGTTGTCGGCGAGCCAGGTGATAGCGTGGTCGAGACGCGGCGCGGTGGGCTCGAGTTCGCTTGCGGCTACGGCGGTTGCCGTGGTTGCTCGTGTCTCGCCCTCCGTCAGCAACGCTTCGACCTGCTCCCGCAATCTCGCAACCGCGAACGACAGCTCGTCGCTGCGCCCCGGCGCCTCGCCGAGCCAGAACGGAATGTTCGGCGGCTGGCCTTGCGCATCCTCGACCCGCACGCGGCCGCTTTCGATGCGCAGAATCCGGTACGACGCGTTGCCGAGCTGGAACACATCGCCGGCGAGGCTTTCGACCGCGAAGTCCTCGTTGACGGTGCCGATATTGAGCGCCTGCGGTTCGAGCACGACCGCGTAATCGGCGTTCTCGGGAATCGTGCCGCCCGAGGTCACCGCGACCAGCTTGCCGCCGCGCCGGCCGCGCAACGTGCCGCTGACCGCATCGCGATGCACATACGCAGCACGCGGACCGTGGCGGCTCGTGTAGCCCTCGGCGAGCATGCGCAGCACCGCGTCGTATTGCTCGCGCGGCAGATCCGCATACGGCGCGGCACGCCGCAGCATGTCGAACAGCGCATCCTCGCTCCACTCGGCGCTCGATACCTCCGCGACGATCTGTTGCGCGAGCACGTCGAGCGGCGCGCGCGGGATGCGCAACGCATCGAGCTCGCCACGCCGCACGCAATCGAGCAGCGCCGCGCATTCGAGCAGATCGTCGCGCGAGGCCGGAAACAGCCGCCCCTTCGGCATGCCGCCGACGTGGTGTCCCGAGCGGCCGACGCGTTGCAGGAACGGCGCGATCGCGCGCGGCGAACCCATCTGGCAGACGAGATCGACGTCGCCGATATCGATGCCGAGCTCCAGCGACGCGGTCGCGATCAGCACGCGCAGCTCGCCGCGTTTCAGGCGCTGTTCGGCGTCGAAACGATGTTCTTTCGCGAGGCTGCCGTGGTGCGCGGCGACCGCGTCCTTGCCGAGCCGCTCGGTCAGATGGCGGGCGGCGCGCTCGGCCATGCGGCGCGTGTTGACGAAGATCAGCGTCGTGCGATGCTGCGCGACCAGTTCGGCGAGCCGGTCGTAGACGCGCTCCCACACTTCGTTGGCCATCACCGCTTCGAGCGGCACCGGCGGGATCTCCAGCGCGAGGTCGCGCGCGCGGACGTGACCGACGTCGATCACCGCGCACTCGGCCGGCACGTCGCTATCGAGGCTCGCGCCGCCGACCAGAAACCGCGCGACCGCGCTGACCGGCTTTTGCGTCGCCGACAGCCCGATGCGCGGCAGGGGCCGGCCGCAGAGCGCGTCGAGCCGTTCGAGGCTCAGCGCGAGATGACTGCCGCGCTTGCTGCCCGCGAGCGCGTGAATTTCATCGACGATCACCGTGCGCACCGTCGCCAGCATGCGGCGGCCCGAATCGGAGCCGAGCAGCACGTACAGCGACTCGGGCGTCGTCACGAGAATGTGCGGCGCGCGTTTTTTCAGCGCGTTGCGTTCCTGCTGCGTGGTGTCGCCGGTGCGCACGGCGGTGCGGATGTCGAGCGGCGGCAGGCCGAGCGCGTCGAGTTCCGCGGCGATGCCTTGGAGCGGCAGTTGCAGGTTCAGACGGATGTCGTTCGACAGCGCCTTCAGCGGCGACACGTAGACGACCAGCGTTTCGTCGGGCAGCACGCCGTCGTTCGCGAGGCCTTGCGACACCAGGTCGTTCAGCGCGGACAGGAACGCCGTCAGCGTCTTGCCGGAGCCGGTCGGCGCGGCGACCAGCGTCGAGCGGCCGCTGCGGATTTGCGGCCAGGCGGCGGCTTGCGCATCGGTCGGGGCGGCGAAGGTTTTCTGGAACCAGCTGGCAACGGCCGGGTGAAAGCCGGCGAGCGCCTGCGGAGCTGGCGGTAAGGCAGGTGCGACGGGCCGCGCCGCGTTCGCGGTGGAGCGGGCCTTGCGGGAGCGGGGCGCCGCGTCGAGTGCGGCGGCAGTTTTTGCCGAAGTCATGCTCGTGTAGATGAGGGCGGCGCGGGGGATATCCAGTGGGGGTGGCTGGATCAGTACTCGCTAATGGCGCCCGTTTTTGCAGTTGCTGGGCATTCCACGCTGCCGACGCAATAGCGGTCAGTCTCGCAGGTTTTCGGCGCTCGTGTGCGGCGCGTTGGGCGTTGCGTAACTGCTGGAATTCGTAGTTTCGCCGCGTGCGCCCGTCCTGCCAGCCACCGCCATTTGCAGTACGCTTGACGATTCTCCCTGTCCCCACGATGGAGCGTCGACGATGCGATATAACCAGTTGGGCCGTACCGGTGTGTTTGTATCGGAGTTGTGTTTGGGCACGATGACCTTCGGCGGTGGCGAAGGCATCTGGCGGCAGATCGGCGATCTGCAGCAAAGCGACGCGGAGCGGCTGGTCGGCCGGGCGCTCGACGCGGGCATTAATTTCATCGACACGGCCGACGTCTACGCGGGCGGCCTGTCCGAGCTCATCACGGGCAACGCGCTCAAAAATCTGAAAGTGCCGCGCGACAAGGTCGTGATCGCGACCAAGGTGTTCGGCCAGACCGGCGAGTTCGCCAACGCGCGCGGTGCGTCGCGCTATCACATCCTCGACGGCATCAAGGCGAGCCTGAAGCGTCTACAACTCGATCACGTCGACCTCTATCAGATCCACGGTTTCGATCCGGCCACGCCGATCGAAGAAACCGTGCGCGCGCTCGATACGCTCGTGCAGCACGGCCACGTGCGCTATGTCGGCGTGTCGAACTGGGCCGCATGGCAAATCGCGAAGGCGCTCGGCATCGCCGAGCGGCTCGGCACCGCACGCTTCGAAACGTTGCAGGCGTATTACTCGATCGCGGGCCGCGATCTCGAACGCGAGCTCGTGCCGATGCTGCAAAGCGAAGGCCTCGGTCTGATGGTATGGAGCCCGCTCGCCGGTGGTTTTCTGAGCGGCAAGTACGGACGTGAACAGCAGGGTGAAGCGGGCAGCCGTCGCACGACTTTCGATTTTCCGCCGATCGATCGCGAGCGTGCGTACGACTGCATCGACGTGATGCGCGAGATGGCCGCGGCGAAGACCGTATCGGTCGCACAGATCTCGCTGGCGTGGCTGCTGCATCAGCGTGTCGTCAGCACGGTGATCGTCGGCGCGAAGAAGATCGAGCAGCTCGACGACAACATCGCGGCGACCAACGTCGCGCTATCCGCCGATGAGCTCGCGAAGCTCGCCGAGGTCAGCGCGCTGCCAGCCGAGTATCCGGGCTGGATGCTGGAGCGGCAGGGCGAACAGCGCCGGCAACAACTGGCCGAGGTTCGGCATGTCGTGCAGCGATAGCGCGACGGCGTTCTCGCGAACGAAGGCCTGAATCTTCATCGTTGGGCGGCGCGAGTTCGAGGCTCGCGCGGCCGCGATCTTCATCACATTTGCCACGCGATTGCGCGTAGACTTCACACGGCAGGTCTTCTTCCGCATCGGCCGCACCGATGCCCAGCGTCGTATTTCAGAGTCCTATCCGGTTCGTGACATTCGCATTCGCTTCGATTACAAAAACCGGCGCTTTCGTGGCGTTGGCTTGCTGTTCGCTGACATTGCCTCATCTCGCCCACGCTGCCGACAACGTGATCGTGCTCGACTCGGGCGAAGCGCAGCTTACGTTGATCGATCCCGTCACGCACAAAGTGATCGGCACCGAGCCGACCGGCAAGGAGCCTCATCATCTGATGATCACGCCCGATGGTCGTTCGCTGATCGTCGCGGATGCGTTTTCGAACGACCTGATGTTCGTCGACCCGCACAGCGGCCGGGTGCAACGCCGTGTCGCGGGCATCGAAGACCCGTACCAGCTTGGTTTTTCGCCCGACCACAAGTGGTTCGTCACTGCGGGCCTGAGGCTCGATCGCCTCGATATCTATCGCTACGATGGCGAGAACGTGACGCTCGCGAAGCGGATTCCGCTCGCGAAGACCCCGAGCCACCTGACCTTTGCAGCCGATAACCGCACCGTGTTCGTCACGCTTCAGGGCACGGGCGAGGTCGCGGCGATCGATCTGCCGACACAGTCAGTGTCGTGGACGCTGCATGTGGGCAAGACGCCGGCCGGACTCTGGATGACCCCGGGCGATCGTTATCTGCTCGTCGGCATGACGGGCGAAGACAATGTCGCGGTGGTCGACTGGAAGAACCGCCAACTCGTGAAGAAGATCCACACGGGCCGCGGCGCGCACAACTTCCGCAATCTCGACGATGGCCAGCATCTCGCCGTGTCGAATCGCGTGGAGAACACGATCAGCATTCTCGATTACAACACGCTGACCAAAGTGGCCGACATAACCGGTTTGATGCCGGGCCCTGACGACATGGAACTATCGGCGGACCGGCGCTATCTATGGGTCACGTTCCGCTTCGCGAGGCACGTCGGCGTCATCGACCTGAGCACGCATCGGCTGGTGGATACGATCGTGGTGGGGCGCTCGCCGCACGGTCTTTATTTCGCCAACCGCGCGCCGGTCTACGCGCCCAATCCCGACTGAGGCAACCCGAAAGGCTTTACATGATTCACGAACTCGTCGCTCAACTCGACAATGGCATCTCAGCCCTGCAGACGCTGCTGTACGTCGACGTGGTCCAGCCGATCTTCTACCGCTTCAATCTGATGGGCTATGACGAAGACACTTACGACGCGCTCTACTGGGTGATCGTCGGCGCGATGCAGATACTGGTGTCGTACCTGGTGTTGCGCCCGCTCGAAGCGCTGCGCCCGGTGGAGACATGGGCGGACCGCAGGGCGTTGCGCGCGGACGTGGTCTACACGTGGATCGCCAAGCTCGGCATCGTCAATCTTGCGTTCTTCTTTCTGCTGCAGCCGTTCTTCAATCATTGGCAGAGCCTGATGGCGATCCACGACGTGCCCAACATCGACGTCGATGATTTGTGGCCGGGCGTCACCGATCAGCCGCTCGTGTCGTTTCTGATCTACCTGATCGTGCTCGATTTCGCCGGCTACTGGTATCACCGCTGGCAACATCGGTTCGGCGTGTGGTGGGAATTGCATGCGGTTCATCACAGCCAGCGGCAGATGTCGCTGTGGGCCGACGACCGCAATCACTTTTTGGACGACATCTTGCAGGCGGCGTTTTTTGCGGCCATTGCGCTGTTCATCGGCGTGCAGCCAAACCAATTCGTCGTGCTCGTCGCGCTCGGCAATTTCATGCAGAGCGTGCAGCACGTGAATGCGCGCCTCCCGTATGGATGGCTGCTCGAACGCCTGATCGTGAGCCCGGCGTTTCATCGGCGTCATCATGCGATCGGCTATGGCCACGAAGGCACCCGCTACGGCTGCAACTTCGGCGTGCTGTTCCCGTGGTGGGACATGCTGTTCGGCACCGCGTCGTGGGAGCGCGCCGTCGAGCCGACCGGCATCCGCGATCAGCTGCCCGCGCCGCATGGTGCCGCGCGTTCGTATGGGGATGGGCTGATCGCTCAGCAGTGGTACGCGTTCGGCCGCATCGCCGGGCGGCTGCGTGGCCGGCCCGGTGCGGGCGAGATCAATCCGTGAAGATCGGTGCGAACTGGAAAATGGCCGCGGAGCACCTGCGTCGGGTTCTCCGCGGCCATTTCGTTTCGGCCCTGCTCAGGTCTCGACATCCGCGAGACTGAAGGTTTCCGTCTTGTCGTTGTACGAGAAGATTTCCGCGTAACGGCCCCAGTCGATCACCGCATCGAGGGTTTCCTGCGCCGCGCTGTCGGACAGCAGGTCCTCGAGCTCCTGCTCGAAGCGCACGCGCGGCGCGCGATGTCCGGGCCGTTCGTTGAGGACCTTCCTGATTCGCGCGGCGAGCGGCACACACTGCAACAGATGATCGGCGAACATGATCTTGCGCTCCTGCGTGCTGCCCTCGGCGAATCGATGCGCGGGCGGCGTGAGGAACACATCGCCCTCGCTGACTTCGGCAAAGCCGAGGTACTGCAGCATCTCCGCGATCGGGAACAGTTCGTCGACTTCCAACTGCAGCGTGCGCGCAATCTCGGGCATGTCGGCGCGGCCGTTATAGGGCGCTGCCGCAAGCGTTTCGATCAGACCAGCCATCAGGTTCGTCGACACGTTCGGCAACCAGCTGCCGGGTTCGAGTTCGCGTTTGGCCGCGGCTCCAGTGGGGCGCGCGGTCATCTTCGCGTAGATTTCGTCGACGAGCGCGCGAAAATCCGGATCGAGCCGGTTGCGCGGATGAGCGAACGGCACCACGGTCTCGGCCACCACGCGCCCGGGGTTCGACGACAGTACGAGGATGCGATCGCACATGAAAACGGCTTCCTCGATGTTGTGCGTGACTATAAGAACCGCCTTGATCGGCATGCGGTCCTGGTTCCACAGGTCGAGCAGGTCGGTACGCAGCGTTTCGGCGGTCAGCACGTCGAGCGCGGAGAACGGCTCGTCCATCAGCAGGATGGTCGGATCGACGACGAGCGCGCGTGCGAAGCCGACGCGCTGCCGCATGCCACCCGACAGCTCGCGCGGATACGCGTTTTCGAAGCCGTCGAGACCGATCAGATCGATCGCCGCGAGCGCGCGCGTGCGCCGCTCCTCGATGCCGACGCCGAGTGCCTCCAGCCCCGCTTCGACGTTCTGCAGCACCGTCAGCCACGGAAACAACGCGAAGGTCTGGAACACCATCGCGACGCCCTCGGCTGGACCGTCGAGCGGCTTGCCCAGGTAGGTCACGTTGCCGCTCGTCGGCCGGATCAAACCGGCGATGATGCGCAGCAGTGTCGACTTGCCCGAGCCCGAGCGGCCGAGCAGTCCGACGATCTCGCCCTCGCGCAGCGTCAGATTCACGTCGTCGAGCACCAGCAGCTCGCTCTGATTTTTATGAAAGCCGCGGCTCACGTGCTCGATGTTCAGCACCTGCGCGCCCAGGCGCGGCGACGACGGGAGCAGGTCGGCGGGGATGGCTTGAATGACGTTTTGCATGGCTTTACTCCTGGTCGAGTCGGAGCCTTGATTCGGCGAAGGCATACAGGGGGCGCCACAGCGCGGGGTTGAACAGCGTGACGAATAGCGCCATCACGGCGACGCCAAGGATGATCTTCGGAAAGTCGCCGGCGGCATCATGTCGAGCAGCCAGGACTGCGGCGCGTTGCCCGAACTCGTGGTCTCCATGCGGAACTTGTCGGCCCACGCGACGAGCGGACGGAGCAGCAGCTGGTCATAGGCGAGGATCACGTATTTGTGAGCAGCGAAGTCGTGCCGCCGTACAGGGCGGTGGCCTGAGCATCGATTCGCGACGGATCGTTGAGTTGGAACATGACGAATTGCAAGTCGATGAAAGGGCTTATTCAGCAAGCAACGGTCACGACGAGGCAACACCACAATCTTTCGATGATGGCGTCGATTCGTGACAGGAGCTTGGCAAAACATCGCACGCTTGGCGCGGCGTCAGGGTGCTAGCTGCTTTCCTTCTGTAAGGCTGAAGGGAAGGGGCATAAACAACAACTGTCACTGTCGGGCATGTCGGCCCCTCGTCGGGTTGAACTGCGCCCATACGCGCAGCGTGGCTCTACCGAACTCGTCCGAACCCGCGAGCAGGCGCGGGTATGGGCGAGCGCCGGCCGCAAACCCGAAGGCTTGCGAGGGCGTGCCAGCGTGGACGAGCGAAGGCCGCGTCCACATGGCGCTAATGATCGAGGTGCACGAAGGGGCTTTGCTGCGGCGCGCTCCGTTCTGCCGGTCAGGCAGTGAAACTGTTCGAAGATTGACTACTGCAGGTGTCCAAGGCATCAGCCTCATTTGAGAAAACGGGCGAATTCCAGACGCGGTAAAAAACCGGAGTCAACCAGATTCTGTAAGCAGAGCCAACATTCTTCGAAAGAACCCGAGGCCGTCCTTGTGCGATTTTTACTTGCGCTTTTTGGGAGCATGTCAATACAATCCGCCCCAACGTATCGAAGGAGTCGTCCATGGACCCGTGTCCAGAAAGTGGAAGTCCGATGCCGGCCAGGACCGGCAGCACCACCGCGAGATAGTCGCCGCAGGTTCACTCCTTCGCCGCTGACTCGCTGAAGTCGGGTTAGCGCGCTTCAATTCCAACCGGCCTTGCCGTCGGTTTTCTGTAGCACGCCTGCTCTTTTTTTGACCGTCGTTTGCGAGCCTGCTTGCAGAGGCGATTGCGCTTTCGCATTTGCGCTTGCTGTTTGCCGGATCTTTCACACACGTCCATGCGCATGTGCGAATAACGACGGAGCCATCCGCCTATAACTCCAATCCCCAATAACCGATGAAAAATATCGACAAGCGCAGACTACTGGGCTCCGGCGGTTCGATCGCCGTGACTGCGGTTCTTTCCCTCGGCCTCGGCCCTTGCGCGTTCGCGCAGACACCCGGCGACGCCACCCCGGCGCAAGCGGCGCCATCGACTGCACCGGCCGCACCGGTTCCAGGCGCCACGGACAACGCGGCGCCCGCCGGTCAGACCGT
The DNA here is from genome assembly GCF_040948765.1 of Paraburkholderia sp. BR10923. Lineage (NCBI taxonomy): Bacteria > Pseudomonadati > Pseudomonadota > Betaproteobacteria > Burkholderiales > Burkholderiaceae > Paraburkholderia > Paraburkholderia sp. BR10923. Next base: position 154,811 of record NZ_JBFPKO010000005.1, read on the forward strand.
CGCAGCGCCGACCGGATTGTGGGAGCGCTCGAACCTGTTCGGCGAAATGGGCGGCCTGCGTCCCTGGCTCGGCAACTACGGCGTGACGTTCAATCTGCAGGAGACCAGCGAATACATGGGCAACCTGTCGGGCGGCACGAATCGCGGCGGTGCCTATCAAGGCTTGACCGGGTTCGGACTCGTCGTCGATACGGAAAAGGCCTTCGGATTGCCGGGCGGCACCTTCAACGTCTCCGGTCTGCAGATTCACGGCACGAGCCTGACCGCCAGAAATCTGCAAACACTGCAAACTGCGAGCGGCATCGAAGCCGACGCCGCGACCCGTCTGTGGGAACTGTGGTATCAGCAGTCGCTCGGCAACGTCGATGTGAAGATCGGCCAGCAGAGTCTCGATCAGGAGTTCATGGTCAGCCAGTACGCGGCCACCTTCATGAACGCAACGTTTGGCTGGCCGGTGCTGCCGGCCGTCGATCTGCCCGCGGGCGGACCGGCCTATCCGCTGTCGTCGCTCGGCGTGAGGGCGCGCGCATCGTTCGCGAACGGCGTCACCGTGCTGGGCGGCGTATTCGACGGCAACCCGGCGCCAGGCGTCGGCGATCCGCAAAAGCTCAACGCGAGCGGCACGAACTTCAATCTCGGCAACGGCGCGCTCGTGATCGGCGAACTGCAGTACGCGATCAACCAGCCGTCGGCGAATCCTTCCGATCCGAGGCCGGCTGGCCTGCCGGGCACCTACAAGCTTGGCTTCTGGTACAACAGCAACCACTTCGCGGATCAGGGTTTCGACACCGGCGGCCTGTCGCTGGCGAATCCGGCGAGCAACGGCATGCCGACGAATCATCGCGGCAACTATAGCTTCTACGCGGTTGCCGACCAGATGGTGTGGCGCGCGGGCCCCGACAGTCCGCAGTCGGTCGGCGTGTTCGCCCGCATCATGGGTGCGCCGGGCGATCGCAATCTGGTCGATCTCGGCGTCAACGCGGGCGTCACACTCAAGGCGCCGTTCAAGGGGCGCGACAACGATGTGGTCGGGCTTGCGCTCGGCTATGCAAAGATCGGTTCTCACGCGCAGAATCTGGCGAGCGCGCAGGCGCTGTACACGCCGGGCTATCCGTCACGCAGCGCGGAGACGGTGCTCGAAGCCACTTATCAATACCAGGTCGCGCCGTGGTGGATGCTGCAAGCGGACTTCCAGTACTTCTGGCGGCCGGGCGGCGGGATTCCGGACCCGGACGATTCGTCCCAGCGCATCAGGAACGAAGCGGTTCTCGGCTTGCGCACGACGATCCAGTTCTGAGGAAAGGTCGCGCGGCTGGCTGATACTCGCTTCATCAATCGCTTCAACAAAGGCCGCGCGCCGCATCGCCGAACATGATCGGTCGATGCGGCGCGTTACGACGCACGCCGACTTAGCGAGCGCCCCGGCTCATCATCGACTCGCTTACCCCTGCGCATGCGCGGCGACCGCGTCCAGCGTGCGCGCCGAGTACACCAGCGTCGCGCCCGCGTTGACCGCCATCGCGACGCCGAGCGCTTCGGCGATTTCCTCGCGGGTCGCGCCGTGCTTCAGCGCCTCGGCCGTATGGACCGTGATACAGCCGTCACAGCGCAGGCTCACCGCGACCGCGAGCGCAATCAGCTCGCGCGTTTTCGTGCCGAGCAGATCGGTCTTCTGACCGGCATTCGACATCGCCTGATACGCCTTCACGCTGTCCGGCGCGAGCTTCGACATTTCGCCGATACGGCCGAACAGTTCCTTGCGGTAATCGATCCAGTCCAACATGGCAGTGCTCCTTGGTCCGTTGCGCGCCAGCGGTTGCCGGCGTCGTGGAAACAGTATTGCGCCGCGCCGCGATATCCTGAATACTCATTCGACTCAACTTTTAGCGCGCTCGTCTCATGGACACGCTTAGTCGCCTGATCGACCTTGCCCGGCCGCAAGCGAGTCTCGATCTTCGCTGCCTGCTATCAGGCGCATTCGATATCGATCACGCGCCGCTGGAGAGGGGCGTCGCGCCGTTTCATCTGGTGCTCGACGGCAGTTGCGTGATCGAGACCGCCGCCGGCGAGCAGCTCGAATTGAAGGCCGGCGATTTCATGCTGTTTCCGCGTGGCGCCGCGCATCGCGTGCGCGACGTGAAGCGCTCGTCGGGCGGCCTGCCGCTGACGCTCGGGCACGACGGCATGCTGCCGGTGCGGCGCAACGACGGTGAGGAAGCCGCCACATCCGCGCAGACGCCCAACCACACCGCGACTCATGAAGGCGTCGATCTGCTGTGCGGCCGCTTCGTCTATGCGCCCGGTTCGTCGGCGTTGCTGCTCGATGCGCTGCCCGATCCGCTGCAAGTGTCGCTCGGGGACGCGCAGACGCTCGATGCGTTGCAAACGCTGATCACTTTGATGCGCGGTGAAGCGGCGCGGCGTCAGCCTGGCGCGCTCACCATCGTGACGGCCTTGAGCCACGCGCTGTTCGCAATGGCACTGCGCGTGCACGGCGAGCGCAATGCGAACAGCGCCGGCATGCTCGCGTTGCTGACGGACGCACGACTCGGCGCATCGGTGCAAGCGATGCTCGACGCACCCGAACGCGCGTGGACGATCTCCGAACTCGGCGAGCGGGCGGCGATGTCGCGCGCGACCTACGCGCGCCGTTTCAACGAGCGCGCGGGCATGACCGTGATGGATTTTCTGACGCAGATCCGCATGGCGATCGCCAGCGACCTGCTGTTGCGCACGCAACGCAGCGCGGCGGACATCGGCGAGGCGGTCGGCTATCAATCGGAGGCGGCGTTCGGCAAGGCGTTTGCGCAAAGCGTCGGCGTGACGCCGGGACGTTACCGGCGTCGCACGCAAACTGACGATGCTCCGGATGACTGACTAAAGAATCGACGCGCGCGTGATTCTATTTGGGCGTTTCGCCCTTGTTGAACGCACGTCTTTCGAGCGACGCCATCAGCCGCGCGACCACGAGCGCGCAGACCGTCCCGAGCGTCACTTCGGCAAGCCGCAGAAAAGCCTTGTCCCACGCGGGGCCGATGCCGGGCGCCAGCAGCATGATCGTCGCGGTGATGCCGCCAAGGCGCGCCGCGCTGCCGACGTTGACGACCCAGCAGATCAGGATCGCGGCCGCGACGGTCGCCGCGTACGCGGCAAAATGGCCGCCGCCCGCGAGTGTGCCGATCAGCCCGCAAATGCCGCCGACCATCGCGCCGATGAACTGGTCGCGCGACAGCTTGCGAGTGTCGATATAGCTGTGCTGGCTCACCGCGATCGCGGTGATCGCGGCCCAGAACGCCTGCTCGGTGTGCAGCGCGCGGCCGATGCCGAACGCGAGACTCGCGCCCGCCACCGCCTGCACGGCCATGAAGCCGCCCTCGATCAAGCGGTCGCCGAGCGGCAGCGTCTTCAGGAAAGCGAACAGCGCATCGGCGGCGGGCGTGCGCGAGGAGGGGCTCGAATCGTCGGACGGAGTCATCGGATGAAGGCGGCTCGCAGGGGCAGGGTCGTGCCGTATTCTAGCGGCTCCGCCCGACGCTTCCACCGCAGTCTAGATCGTGCCGAACAGCGCGCGCGGCCGGTCGCGCAGCGTGTGCGCGAGAATTTGCAGGCCGCGCGTCAGCTGCTCGCGCGTCTCGGCGCAAGCGAGATTGATGCGCACGCCGTGTTCGACCGTCGAGCGATCCACCGCGAACGCAGAGGCCGGCATCGTGTTGACGCCGCGCGCGAGCGCGTTGGCCGCGAAATCGTCCGAGCGCCACGGCGGCGGCACGCGCAACCACACGAACATGCATGCGGGATCGCTCTTCAGATGCTCGGCGGGCAGTAGTTCGCGCGCGATCTCCTGGCGCGCGCGCAACTCGGCGCGTTGCGCGTCGAGGATCGTCTGCGCGGTGCCATCCTCGATCCAGCGCGTGGCGATCAGCGTCGACAGCGGCGCGGGCATCCACGCGGTCGTGCGCACCGCTTCCGCGGCCAGCGCCGCGCCATGCGGCGGCGTGTGCAGATAGCCGATGCGCAGGCCCGGTGCGAGGATCTTCGAGGTCGACGTGATGTGGAAGGTCAGCTCCGGGCACAGGCTCGCAATCGTCGGCAAGCGCGCTTGCAGCAGCGGGCCGTACACGTCGTCCTCGATGATCACGATGTGATGCCGGCGCGCGATCTCGGCGAGCGCCGCGCGACGCGCGAGACTCATCGTCACGACGGTCGGGTTCTGCAGATTCGGCACCGTGAAGATCGCCTTTACGCGCCGATGCCGGCACGCGTCTTCGAGACGGTCGGGCAGCAGCCCTTCGTCGTCGCTAGGAATGCCGACCAGTTCGAACTGAAACACCGGCGCGAGGGCTTTCAGGCCATAGTAGGTCAGCTGATCCGACAGGATCACGCCTTCATGCCCCATCAGGCTGCTCAGCACCGCATACAGGCCATGCTGCGCGCCGCTCGTCACGACCACGCTGTCGGCGCTGGGCGTGAAGCCGGGCGCGGCGAGCCATTGCGCGCCCGCGGCCCGCGCCCATTCGGGGCCCTGCGGCGGCTGATATTCCTGGGTCTGCGGATAGCGGGGATCGTGCGCGATCTGCGCCATCGTCCGCGCGAGCTGTGTGAGGAATTCACCGGTAGCGGGCCGGTTCACGGTCAGGTCCAGCACGGCGTTCGCGTCGGCGTGGCCGCTTGCAGATGTGCTGTCGCTGCGGGCATGCACGGCAGGCATGGCGCCGCCGGTGACGATCGAGCCGCGCCGCTTGCTCGCGACGATCAGCCCCCGCGCCTGCAACTCCTTGTACGCGCGCGACACGGTGGAGACATTCAGGCCCAGCTCCAACGCGAGCTCGCGCTGCGGCGGCAGACGGCTGCCGGGCGGGTAGAGGCCGCTGCGGACTTGTTCCTCGAGGCTGCGCGACACTTCGAGATAAGTCGGCTGACGGCCCTTTGTCTGGAGCACGTCCTCACCGTTTGTGTGGTCAATTGCGCTTTTCATCCAGCGTGAATCTCCATGCAAAATCCCGTTCGAGCGTGCAGGACCCTGCCAATACTAAACCCGTTCGTCGTCGCATCGGCAACTGGAGGTACATCGCACTGCACGATGCCAGCCCGTTTCGCTCGGGGAAAGTACCTAAGTCCACACAAAGCCAAATTAATTGCACACAAAAAAACTTTGTGTGAGTATTAAAGCATGATTTGTGTGGCGTTGTGTCGAAAGACGACGCGCAACTGTGGTACAGGAGGGACGGTCGTGACAGAGCAGCAGAGCACGCTCCTGCCGGTCGATGCATCGGGCGGAAGTTCGGGTCGGGCGGCCAGTGCGGCCGGGCGGCGCACGCGATGAGCGAAGTCGCCGTTCTGGGCGCGGGCTTCATCGGCCTGTCGAGCGCCTACTGGCTGATGCGCGACGGTCACCACGTCACGCTGTTCGACGCGCTCGGTCCGGGCGAGGCCACGTCATACGGCAATGCGGGCACGTTCGCCAACTATGGCTGCATTCCGGTGAACAACCCGGCGGTGTTCCGCAATCTGCCGCGTTTCCTGTTTTCGCCGACGAGTCCGCTGCGGATTCGCTGGCGCTATCTGCCGCAACTGGCGCCTTGGCTTGTGCGCTTTCTATGCGCGTCGATGCCGCGGCGCTACGAGCACAGCGCTCGAGCGCTCGCAAGCCTGCTGTCGCGCGCGTTCGACGGTTACCGCGAGATGCTCGAAAGCGATAACCTGTCGCGCTTCGTGCGGCCGCGCGAATGCCTGTACCTGTATTCGAATGCGGCGTCGTTCGACGCGGCCCAGCCGTCGCTCGCGTTGCGCCGCTCGCTCGGCGTGCGCTTCGAAAACTTCGATCGCGCCGGCATTGCCGCACTCGAACCGAATCTCGCGCCGATCTTTGCGCACGGCACGTTGTTCAACGGCAGCTGGTTCCTCGGCGACCCGCACGGCTTTTTGCAGGCGTTGCACGCGGCGCTGCTCGCTCGTGGCCTCCGGCATGAGCGCGTCGCGGTTCGCACGCTCGTGCCGGGCGCCAACAGCGTGCGCATCGTCGACGACGCGGGTCGCGCATATGATGCCGCGCAGGCGGTCGTCTGTGCCGGCGCATTTTCCGGCCGCTTCGCGCGCCAATGCGGCGACCGCGTACCTCTCGATACCGAGCGCGGCTATCACGTGCGCTTCCCCGGCACGTCGTCGCTGATTTCACGGCCGTGCGGCTGGGCCGAGCGCGGCTTCTACATGGTGCCGATGGACGGCGGCATCCGCGCCGCGGGCACCGTCGAACTGGGCGGCTATGGACCGCAGCGCAATGCCGCGCTGCTCGATCTGATCACGCGCTCCGCGCGGCTCGCGCTGCCGCAATTGCCTCAACCGGATAGCGACTGGCTCGGTTTCCGGCCGAGCCTGCCCGACGGCCTGCCGGTCGTCGGAGCGTCGAGCGCGTCGCCGCGCGTCGTCTACGCATTCGGTCATCAGCATCTGGGCGTCACGCTGGGCGGCGTGACGGGCAGCGTCGTCGCCGATCTGGTGGCGGGGCGCGTGCCGCCGGTCGATCTCGCGCCTTACAGCCCACGTCGTTTTTAACCACCGCAACTGCTGCACGGAAGAGGACGGACATCATGAAACGCAGAAACCTGGTTGTCGCACTCGCCCTTGGGATGTTGTGCGCGCATGCGCCGTCGTACGGCGCCGAGCCGCAAATCGTCAAGATCGGTTTCGTCGGACCGCTGACCGGACCGGTCGCGCGGGTCGGCAAGGATCTGCAGAACGGCGCGCAGCTCGCCGTGGATGAAGCGAACGAGAAGCATCCGATGATCGGCGGCAAACCCGTCAAATATGTGCTCGACGTGCAGGACGATCAGGCCGATCCGCGCATCGCGATCCAGGTCGCGCAGAAGCTCGTCGACGACGGCGTGGTCGGCGTGATCGGCCATTACAACTCGGGCTGCAGCATTCCGGCCTCGGCCGTCTATCACACGGCGAACGTCGCGATGATCACGCCGGGCTCGACGAATCCGGCGCTCACGGCGCAGGGTTTCGCGAACGTGTTTCGCACGATGGGGCACGACGGCGTGGGCGGTGTGATCGCGGGCGAGTTCGCGGTGCAGCAGTTGAAGGCGAAGCGCATCGGCATCATCGACGATCGCACCGCGTTCGGCCAGGGCCTCGCCGATGCGTTCGAGAAGGGCGCAAAGCAGGCGAACGGCAATGTCGTCGATCGCGAATTCACGAACGACAAGGCGGTCGATCTGCGCGCGATCCTGACTTCGTTGAAGCAGAAAAACGTCGACCTGATTTTTTTCGGCGGACTCGACGAGCAAGGCGCGATGCTGGTCAAGCAGATGCGCTCGCTCGGCATGCCCGCGCAACTGTTTGGCGCGGGGGCGCTGAAGAGCAACGCGTTCCTGCAGATTGCCGGCAACGCGGGCGAGGGGACGCGCGATCTCGAGCCCGGTCCTGCGCTCGACAAGCTGCCGTCCGCGCAGGAGTTCGGCAAGCGCTACAAGGCGCGCTTCAATCAGGATGTCGAGCTGTATGCGCCGTTCGCCTACGACGCCGCGCTCGCGATGATTCAGGCAATTCAGAGCGCGGACTCGCTCGATCGCGCGAAGATCGTCGCGGCTTTCCCGAAAGTGAACGTAACGGGCGTGACGGGGAAAATCGCGTTCGATCCGCATGGGGATCTGATCAAGCCGCCTTATACGCTGTTCGAGGTGCAGCAGGGGCAGTGGAAGAGTCAGCGGACCGTGGGCGGCGGTGGGGTGTGAGGTCGATCTGATCGATTGTCTTGACCCACGCAAACAGTTCTGCAGTTTCGACACCTTCAATGACGACTCGCTTGCCCATAAATCGCAGGTGAGATCGAATCACCGATAAGGGGGATCGGCGGCGCGATGGGGATGGTCAATAGCTTCGTGGACGAGGGACCGCCGATGCGTGCGTTACTGGAACGCTTTCGCCGCGCGCCATCGGAAATCGCGAGCGGGCACGCGACGTATATCGGCGCGGTGCTGTCGGCTTTCGACGAAGCGGATAACCCGCCATCGTCTTCGCCGGGTCATGCCGTGCAGAGTGCATTCGGCATTCAGCCTGGCGACGACTGAAGCGTCTGGCCGCGTAATGCCGCCGCGATCCCGGCAGCTCACCGCGGCTCGCGTCCAAACGCTTCGCGCAGCTTGCGCTTGGCCTGTTGCAACGTATCGCGCCGCTCCTTCGGCAGGTTTCGGCCCGCCCGATTGACGTAGAAATTGAGCATCGACATCGCCGATTGAAACGGCGTGCCCTTGCGTCGTCGGCTCACCGTCGACGAGTGCTTCAACGATTGCGCGATGGACTCCGCGCTGCCGGTTTTGAAAATATTCTTCTGGATGTCCATCGCGTCGCTCGTTTCCATCACATGATGCGACCATTTCTTCGCGCCGGATGCGCCGCTCGACTGCGCGGTTTTGGCGCGATGCGCGGCCTGCGCCTGCGCATGGCGCTGGCGCGGTGGCCGTCCCGACTTGCCACGCGACACAGGGCGTTTCGATCTGCTGCTGGTCTTTCGGGTCGCCATTGTGTTTGCTCCTGAAGCGGAATGCCGGACTGGCCACGCATCGGAAATGGTCGGTTCGGCGATCAGAGCTTCACGCCGCCGGCCTCGGGTGCATCCGACGAACCCGGGGGAATTTCACCGACGCCCACGTCGTTGCGGTTCGTATAGACGTCGCCGCCCCAGTACGGTTCGCTGCCGTAGTACTGATGCACGGTGGTGGCCCACGTCTGATCCGCCATCGATGGCCAGTGATCCTTATCGAATCCCGGTGCGTTCTTCACGCGCTCGGCCACCATGTTCAATACGAAGCATTTTTCCTGCGTATCGAGCGTCAGCGCACTCCACGGAATCGCGAGCAGCTTGTCGCCGATGCCGAGAAAACCGCCGCTCGACAGCACTGCATACGCGATGCGGCCCGACCGCACGTCGAGCATGATGTCCTTGATCTTGCCGATGTGCTCGCCGTCGCTGCTGATGACCTTGTTGCCGTCGAGCGTAGCCGCAGCCATTACGTCCGGGCCTGGGCCTTCCGCGGTCGCGGCGCCTTTGCCGACGATGTTCGCGCCTTGCGTCTGGGTCTGCATCACCATGATGGGCTCCTTTGATGGGGTGAATGTACCGAGACATTTAGCAACGGCCGTTCCATCGAGCCGTGCGGCGCAGTTGCTCCCCCGTTACTCGGCAGTTTCTCGATACCAGCCGGCGCCGCATTCTCCCGACGAGGCGCCGCGCGCGTAAAGGATGCGAGCGCGTTTGCAATTATTGCGTCCATGCCGACGCAAGCGCTGCCCGGCGAAGCGCGAAGCGCGCATGCGACGCATGCATCGCGCGGCATAGGCCTTGCTCGACTTTCAGCGATGGCGGCAGGAACTGAAGGATCACAACCGTCCTTTTTACTTCATGGAGAGAAGCCAGATGAGCAAGTATCCGAAGGCATGGCTGGTCGCGGCATGTGTGGCCGCGTCGGGCGCCCTCGCGTCGGGCGCCGCGTTCGCGCAGACGGGCGGCGGCAACGGCAATAGCGGCGCCGGCGGCGGCAATGCGCATGGCGCGGCGACCGCCGCGCCGACGGCGGGCAACGAGCCCGCACCGAATGCGATGGGCAGCACCGGGGGCTCGACTTCGTCGATGAAGCACCATCACAAGAAGTCGAAGGCAACGAAGCCAATGAACGACACGACGAACACGCCCGGCGCCGATGCCAGCAGCGATACAAAGGGACAGTAACGCTGGATCGATGCGCAAGCGGCGATGCACCGTTGCGTTCGTCGTGACGCACGGACGATGCCGCTTCGCATCGGGGGAGAATATCGTGACCAGGAACATTCACTATCAGGCGAACATCTGCGGGGGGGACTTCGCGCACGTTCGCGAGTGCTTCAGCAACTGGAAATCCGAGACGCTCGTGTATCGTCGGCAACAGCCGATGTTCGAAGGCAAGCAGGAAGTGCGGCCGTTGTCGGAGCGCGTGTTCGACAACGGCGAAGTCGCGCATAACACGCTCGCGAGCGTTTGTTCGCCTGGCGACGAGTATGCGCTGGCGGCGGAGATACGGGACGGCGAGCGCGATGTCTGGCTCGTGATGGCGGCATTCGAGGAAGACGTTTGAGCCTTCGCCGATTCATCGCCGAGCCCGTCACTGGGCCGCCGGTTTCGATTCAGATGGAAGTTCCAGCCCAGTGTGCATTTGGGCCGCGGCGCTTTCGTGTTTCGCGGCCGGGGATTTCTTGCGCACCACGCGCGATTTTTTCAGCAGACTCGTCAGCGAACCGTTGATGGTGTCGTCGGCCGGCGACTCCCGCGTCTTGCGTCCTTTCCCACTGGTCGCGCGCGCGAGTTTCGCCGCGCGTTTTTCCGCCTGCGCCAGCAGCACCGCGAAGGCCACTTCATCCACCTTGAGTCCGCGGCGCGCTTGACCTGGCGCGAGGCTCCGCAATTCGTCGGCCTCGAACGCGCTGATGATCGCCGGGTGGATATAACAGCGCCGGCAGACAGCGGGCGTATTGCGCAGCAGGCTCGCCACGTCTTTCACGGTTGCGACGATATGACCGCGCGCTTCGGCTGCGCTGCTGCACATCAAACGGCGCAATGCCGCCAGCGCATATACGCTGCCGGCCCATGTGCGGTAGTCCTTCGCGGTGAAGTCGGCGCCGCTCACGCGGCGCAGGTAGTCATTGATATCGGCCGAGCCGACGCCGTGGCGCGTGCCGTCTTCGTCGAGATACTGGAACAGGTCGTGGCCGGGCAGCTCCGCGCAACGTCGCACGATGCGCTTGACGGTTGGATTGTCCACGGTCACGTCGTGCTCGATGCCGCTCTTACCGCGAAACTGGAGGCGCAATTGACCGGCCTTTATCTTCACGTGCCGCTTGCGCAACGTCGTTAATCCGAATGACTGATTGTCGCGCGCGTATTCGGCGCTGCCGACGCGAATCAGCGTCGTGTCGAGCAACTGCACGATGGCCGCGACGACCTTGTCGAGCGGCATGCCGGTCAGCTTCAGGTCACGCGCGACACGCGCGCGGATTTTCGGCAATGCGCGGCCGAACTCGGCCATCCGTTCGTACTTGTCGGCGTCGCGCGTTTCGCGCCAGCGCGGGTGATAGCGGTACTGCTTACGGCCGCGCGCGTCGCGGCCGGTCGCTTGAAGATGACCTCGCGGATCGGGGCAGATCCACACGTTTTCATAGGCGGGGGGAATCGCGAGCGAGTTGATGCGCTGGATCTCGTTCTCATCGACGATGCGCCTGCCGTTCAGGTCGAAATAGATGAAGCCGTTCCGCTCGCGCTTGCGCGTGTAGCCGGGTTTCGCGTCGTCGGCGTGGCGCAGTCCCGGCGGCATCGGCTGCGGTGCGGTGTTGTCGGTCGCGCTCGCCGGGTTGCGTGATGCGGTCGTGGAATGAGTCGCGGTAGTCATGGTCGCAAGTAGAAGTTTCAAGCGGCTGAAGCAAGGGGAATGCCATTCACCCTGAACCGGGGCGCTTGAGCGGAACGGTCCTTGCGGAATAAGTCGACGTGACCAACTGGAAAGGGGGCTTTCATGACCAGCACACTCAATCCCGATGAAGAGCCGCAGCGGACTGTCAAGCAAACCTCCGGCACGACGGGCGCGCTGGGTCCCAGCGACTCGTCCGATAGCGGCAGCGACGTGGCGGGCGCGAAGCGTCACGATTTCGACGTCGATACGGAGCTCGACAATCACGCGCTCGAAACCGGCGACGCGGAGCTCGGCAGCGATACCGATCGCTCGGGTACGGGCGAGCGCGCGTCGGCCGACGGCGATTCGACGTTGGAAGCGGATCGCGATATCGACACCGACCACGTCGTCGATCCGCGAGTGCCTCCGGGCGCGGAGCGATCCGGTGAAGAGGAAACCGATGTCTGACCATGTTGCGTTTGGCGCACGAAGCGGCTCGCGCTGACCGGCGCAAACGGGCACGCGTCTTGCGGGACAACGTTTTAGTGAAGGCGCCGCGCTATGCACCTGCATAACGAGCAAGCGAGCGCGGCGCCACTGTAAGGAGAGGACGCATGACTGATGCACTGAATGGCTACAAGGTAGCGGTACTCGCCGTAGACGGCTTCGAGCAGGCGGAACTCGTGGAGCCGAAACGCGCGCTCACCGAGGCGGGCGCGACGGTCCACGTGATTTCGGCGAAGCCGGGCAAGATCCAGGGCTTCAAGCACGTCGACAAGGGCGACACCGTCGATGTCGATGCGACGTTCGACAAAGCCCGTCCCGAAGACTACGACGCGCTGGTGTTGCCGGGCGGCGTCGTGAACGGCGACGCGTTGCGACTGCTGCCGCAGGCGCAGGCTTTCGTCAAAGCGGTCGACAACGCGAAGAAGCCGATCGCGGTGATCTGCCACGGCACGTGGCTGCCGGTATCGGCGGGGATCATCAAGGGGCGCACGGTGACGAGCTGGCCTAGCCTGCAGGACGATATTCGTAACGCGGGCGGCACGTGGGTCGATCAGGAAGTGGTCGAGGACGGCAACCTGATTTCGAGCCGCAAACCCGCCGACCTGCCCGCATTCAACAAGACGCTGATCGGGCAACTGACGAAGCGCAAGGCGGCTTGATCGAATGCGGCGCGCTGGCTTCGACGCCGGCGCATCGTGATTCGACACTGCGCATCGGCGATTCGACAGGGAGAAAGTGCATGAAATTCCGGTATTCCCTACAAGTGTTGACCGCCGCGCTGGCCGCGTTGGGCGCGAGCGCGGCAACGATCGACACGGCCAGCGCGCAGGCGAGCGATGCGCCCGCGAGTGCCGCGCCGGCCGGTAAAACGACGCTGTCGCCCGCGGATCAGCAGTTCGTGCTCGAAGCGTCGAAGTCGGACGCCACCGAAATCGCCGCCAGCAAGATCGCGCTGAAGAACTCGAACGATCCGCAGGTCAAGAAGTTCGCGCAACAGATGATCGCCGACCACACGAAGCTCTCGCATGCGATGGCCGCGCTGGTCGCGAAGAAGGGCTTCAAGCCGACGCCGTCCGCGGATTCCGCACTGGTCGGCAAACTGCAGACGTTGAAGGGCTCCGGGTTCGATGCGGCCTACGTCGAGCAGGTCGGCGTGGAAGCGCATCAGCGTGCGGTGGATCTGTTCCAGCAGCAAAGCGAAAGCGGCACCGACGCGCAACTGAAGGCCGCGGCCATGCAAGCGCTGCCAACCATCAAGCATCACCTCGAGATGGCGCAGCAACTGGCCGGCAACTTGAAGGGCTCGTCATGAACGCGATCCTGCCACGGCCTGCTTATGAGGACTCTCTGATGCAGATCACTTTCCCCGACGACGACCCGGTCTTCGACGGCGCCAATCTGACCGTGCGGTTTCTTGCGCGCGTCGATGGCGAGCCGGTGGTCTGCTTGATCACCGCCGAGGCTCTGGAAGATCATTTCGGCGCGGAATCCGCGCTCGAACCTGCGTTGATGGCCGCCTTCGACAGAGGCCGTCAGCGCATCCGCTCGGTCTGCGCGGAAGCGCTCGACCAGAACAACGGAGAAGGCGTGGTGTTGCATAGCGGACTGTTCAGAGTGGAAGGCATGGAACCGGATCGCGGCACTGCGGCGTAGGGCTGCCGCGTGTCGCACTGACTGGGCGCGCTGCTCGTGACGCGCGCCACCCCGGCGATGGTATGGTCCGTGAACGCCAATCAACGATAAAGGAGGCGTAATGTCACTCATCGTCGCAGCACGCTTCACGACGTTTCCGGCCGCGGAAGGCGCGGCGCAAAAGCTTTTCGAGGCGGGTTTCGTCGAAGAGGACGTCACGCTGTTTTTCGTCAATCCGCGCGGCCAGCATGCGCGCTTCCCGATCGGCGGCGACACCGATGCCGACCCCGGCGCGCGAGAGGCGCCCAAAGGCGGAGGCCTGGGCGTGACGATCGGTGCGGTCATCGGCGCGGTGATCGGCGTGGCGATTTTCGCGGCGTTTTCCGCACCGCTGCTGGTGTCGCCGATCGCGGCGGGCGTCGGCGCGTATGTCGGCTCGCTGATCGGCGCGATGTTGCGCACCAAGGAGCATGGCAAATCGGACTATCGCGTGCCGTATCACGAGGAGGCCCGCAAATCGGGCGTGCTCGTCGCCGTGCACGTGTCGCCCGACAATCAGCTCGATGCCGCACGCGTGCTGCGTGAAGCGGGCGGCGTGTCGATCGAGAAGGCGACCGGCCGCTGGCAGCAGGGGCACTGGGCCGATTTCGATCCACTGAAGACGCCCGAACCGGTCAAGGAATTCGCGGAGAAGCGCGAGTGATGTAAGCGATGCGGTATGCCAACGGAAAACGGCCCGATGACGATGATCGGGCCGTTTTCGGTTTACCGCGCGATTTCGACGTCGCGTTACACCCACGGTTGCCGCGTGTCGTGCGGCGGCTGAAATCGTTCGAGCTGCCTTTCGCTATTCGTCGGCCAGCATGAGGAAGGCGTGATGCCGTCATGCGAGCGGCCGCAACTGCTGTGCCACTCCAGCGAAGATCGAAACGCGGCGCCAAGCGTGTATGCCGGGCACGCGTGATGCGAGCTATCCCATGCAGCCCGCCGCGCGTCGAACCGATTCATCGCGACGCACATAAAAAGCTCCGTGCGGCGGATTCCGCGATGAACGAAACCCTTGGAGGTATTGAATGGCTACCAACGTTGTTTCCGTATTGAATGACCTGGTCGAAACGTCGAAGGATGGCGAAAAGGGCTTTATGAAGGCAGCCGAGGATGCGCACGACGAAGAGCTGAAGATGCTGTTTCGCTCGACAGCAGACGAGTGCTCGCGCGGCGCGCGTGAGTTGCAGGATGTCGTTCAGACCCTGGGCGGCAAGCCGGAAACCGGCGGCAGCATGACCGGTGCGCTGCATCGCGGCTGGGTCGACGTCAGATCGGCGGTTTCGGATCGCAGCGACCATGCGATTCTCGCCGAGTGCGAAAAGGGCGAGGACGTCGCGAAGAAGCGCTATCACGATGCGCTCGAAAAGGATTTGCCGGCCGATGTGCGTGCGATCGTCGAGCGGCAATACCAGGGCGTACTGCAGAATCATGATCGTGTGCGCGATCTGCGCGACCGGTATGCGGCGATGAAGCGTTGATCGACGCATCGATGCAATAGAAAGAGCCGGCTCCGCAGCCGGCTCTTTTCGTTCCGCTCAGTCGAATCGGCGTGAACCGATCATGCGGATATCAGTCGGCGGCCACCTTCAGATGGTTCTTCACGCTCTCGACACCCTTCACGTTCTGCACGACATCCTCGGCGGCGGTCTTGTCTTCGGCCGATGGCACCGAACCCGTGAGCCACACGACGCCCTTGCGGGTCTTCACGTGGATATGCGTCGATTTGACGTTCTTCGCGGCAAGCAGATCGGCCTTGACCTTGGTCGTAATGGTGCCGTCGTCGATATGCTGGCCGACGCTTTCCGACGCCGCGGGCGGAGCCGAAGCGCTGGTCTGGGCGTTCGCGTTCAGCGCGAACGCGACGACAGCGATACTGCCTGCGGTCTTCAGAAGCTGGATCGTCTTCATGGTTTTCTCCTTCAGGTGGTGATGAAAATGGCGGTCTTGTTGCCGGTGGCCGATCGCGGCGCAAGCCGCTGATGACACACGTGGGGTCGTGGCCGCTACGGTACCGTCAGGGGCCCGTTTCTCGACACCGGGCGCCGTACTCGCATCCACGCATGACTGGCGTGTTTACGAAGGGCGGCGTCCGTCCACACAACGCTGCTCCGCATGTATCGTGCCCGGCCGCTGGGGTCCCGCTGACACCGCCCGCGAAAGCCGTATCCATCAGGGTTTTTCGACTGATGAATAGGGCTGCGTTGCGACCGTGCCCGAGGCCGTCCGAGGTGTGAAGAAAAGGGACCGCAAATTGCCAGCCGTTTGTAAAAACCGGCGCTCGCGGTCCCGTCAATTCCTCCGCCTGAATAAACAAAGCGTAATCAAAACAGCGTCTTGCGCGACCTGGTACGGACGTTGCATTGAAGAGTGCACTCGGCTCATTGAGTCTTTGACTACCAACGAACGGGATCAACTCCAATGCCTTCAATCGAACTACGCACAAGGCAGTCTCTTGCACTGACGCCTCGTCTTCAGCAGTCGGTGCGTCTCTTGCAATTGTCGGCTCTCGAGTTCCAGCAGGAATTGCGCACGGCGCTCGATACCAATCCGTTCCTCGAATACGACTCATCCGAAGCAGAGGACGTCGCGCTCGCCGGCACGACGCCGGCTGATGGCGAAGACGCCAACGTGCCCGCCGCCGATGCGCTAGCCGCCGAGCCGGACGGACTGCCGGCGGAAAACTCCGCTAGCGATACGCTCGAAAGCGCGGGCCAGGACGACATGCCCGCCGATTTTTCCGGCGACTACGGTTCGCGCAGTTCGGCGCGCCAGAACGGCGACGCGGACGGCAGCGACCCGGCCGAATGGGCTCGCTCGCAACCCACGCTGCGCGAGCAGTTGCACGACGCGTTGCGCCTATACCGGCTCGACGACCGCGATCGCGCGGTGGCCCGTTTCATCATCGAGGCACTCGACGAAGACGGGTATATGCGGCAGTCGCTCGCCGACCTCGCCGACAGCGTCGATCTCGAGCCCACGCTGACCGAGGAAGAACTGCTGGTCGCGTTGCGCCTCGTGCAATCGCTCGATCGTCCGGGGCTCGGCGCGCGTTCGCTGTCGGAATGCCTCGCGCTGCAGATCAATGCGCTGCCCGCCAGTACGCCGGGGCGCGACGTCGCGCGGCAGATCGCCGAGCATCATCTGGAACGTCTCGCGCGCCGCGAGCAGGCCGAGTTGCAAAAGCAGATCGGCTGCAGCGCGGAGGAACTGCGCGTTGCCTGCGCGCTGGTGCGCAAGCTCGATCCGAAGCCGGGCAATTGCTACGGCCGCGCCGAGGATAACTATGTGGTGCCCGACGTGATCGTGCGTCAGGCGCGCAACAAGTGGGTCGTGTCGATCAATCCGGCAGTGCAGCCGCGCGCGC
Organism: Paraburkholderia sp. BR10923; assembly: GCF_040948765.1. NCBI lineage: Bacteria > Pseudomonadati > Pseudomonadota > Betaproteobacteria > Burkholderiales > Burkholderiaceae > Paraburkholderia > Paraburkholderia sp. BR10923. The sequence continues at coordinate 171,782 of NZ_JBFPKO010000005.1, forward strand.
GAATCCATCGCATGTATGCACAGCTGTTCGCGCAGTCGGCCGGCGCGAGCCGCTCGCCGCTCGCACAGCAGCTGCAGGAAGCACGCTGGCTGATCCGCAACGCGCAGCAGCGCTTCGACACGATCCAGCGGGTGGCCGAATGCATCGTCGCGCATCAGAAGGCCTTCTTCCAGTACGGCGAGATCGCGCTGAAGCCGATGGTGTTGCGCGACGTCGCCGACGAGCTGGGTCTGCACGAATCGACGATCTCGCGGGCGACGGGCAACAAATATATGGCGACGCCGCGCGGCATCTTCGAGTTCAAGCATTTCTTCCCGCGCGAGCTCGGCACCGAAAGCGGCGGCACCTGCTCGGCCGCGGCGGTGCGCGCGCTGCTCAAGGAGATGATCGCCGCGGAGAACACGCGCGATCCGCTGTCGGACGTGACGCTCGCGAAGATGCTCGCGGATCAGGGCGTGCTGGTCGCGCGGCGCACGGTGGCGAAATACCGGCATCTGATGAAGGTGCCGCCGGCGGAACTGCGCCGGCAGCTTTGACGCACCGAAGTTTTAACGGGGGTTTGAAGCAAAGCAGTCGTTCAAACAGCAGTACATTGCGCACAGGGTCATGCGAGGTTGTCCGCTCGCATGACCCTTTTTCGTATCTGGACGTTTCGCCGGCGTGCCTTTACATTGGCGGGTCGAATGGAACGGGTGAGCGCAATGAAGTATTCGAATCTGGTCGAGCGGCTGCAAGGGCGTCGCACGTCGGCGTGGGAAATTCATCGGGTCGCGCAGCAGGCGGCAGCGAGGGGCGAAGACGTGATCGTGCTGAGCGTAGGAGACCCCGAGTTCTCGACGCCGGCGCCGATCGTCGAGCGCGCGATCGATGCGCTGCGCGCGGGCGATACGCACTATACGGCGATGGCCGGTCGCGAGCCGCTGCGCGCCGCGATCGCCGCCGAGCACGCGCGTACCACGGGCCGTGACGTGAGCGCGGCCAACGTGGTGCTGACCGCCGGCGCGCAAAACGGCGTGTTCGCGGTGTCGCTGTGCCTGCTCGAAGCGGGCGACGAAGTGATCGTTCCCGAGCCGATGTATCTGACCTACGAGGCCTGCGTGCGCGCGGCGGGCGCGACGCTGGTCGCGGTGCCGGTCGATCCGGCGCGCGCGTTTCACGTCGATTGCGACGCGCTCGCAGCGGCGATCACGCCGCGCACGAAGGCGATCTTCTTCGCGACGCCATGCAATCCGACCGGCGTCGTGATGCAGCGCGCGGATCTCGAGCGCATCGCGCGGCTTGCGTGCGAGCACGACCTGTGGGTGCTGTCCGACGAGGTCTATGCGGAACTGACGTTCGAACGCGACCATGTGAGCATTGCGTCGCTGCCCGGCATGGCGGAGCGCACGGTCACGATCGGCAGCTTGTCGAAGTCGCACGCGATGGCGGGATGGCGCGTCGGCTGGGCAATCGGGCCGGCGACGCTGATCGAGCACATGGCGCGGCTCGCGCTCGCAATGCTGTACGGCCTGCCGGGCTTCATCCAGCAGGCCGCATTGACGGCATTGGAGAACAGGGCCGAGTTCGTCGCCGAGATCCGCGAGATCTACCGGCGGCGGCGCGACGTTGTGTTCGAGCGCTTGCGTCGCGTGCCGGGCTTGCGATGCCTGTTGCCCGAAGCCGGCATGTTCGTGATGGTCGACGTCAGCGGGACCGGGCTCGATACGACCGAGTTCACGTGGCAGCTGTTTCGCGCGCAAGGCGTGGCCGTGCTCGACGCGAGCGCGTTCGGGGAAACGGCGAACGGCTTCGTCAGGTTGGGGCTGGTGGTGGGCGAGGATCGATTGATCGAGGCGTGCGACAGGATCGCGCGATTCGTGGAAGGGGTGCGCGGCTGAGAGGCCACCTCAGGCCGCCGCATAACCCAGCCGGCGCGCCTGGCTTCCCGCGAGAGCGAGCAGGGTGTCGTCGCTCGCGGCCGTATCCGGAATCAGATATAGATCGCCGATATCGGTCACCGGATCGCTGAACGGCGTCGGCGAGCGGCGTTGCGAGATCAGGAAGTCGCTGATCGGCGATGCATCCGCGAGGCCGAGAAACTGCCCGATGCTCGCCGCCGTCTCACACGGTTCTTCGATGACCTTCCGGTACGACACGGTCAATGCGTGAGGCGCCGGGATCTCTTCGAAGAATGCGTTGATCTCGCCGACGTATTGCCCCCACACGCGGATGCCGTCTTCGATCGATCCGGTCCAATGCTTGTGCAAGAGCGAATTGGCCACGTGGCGAGGATCGCGGTGGATATGAATGAAGCGCGCCTGCGGCAGCAGTTCGCGTATCAGACGCAAGCAGGAACCGGAGCGCGGCAGGCGTTCGATCGAGCCCGTTCGGCCCGACAGTACCGTAGGGTCGGCGTACGACGGATGCTTGTCGCCCCAGATCGGCGCGCCGAACTTCAGTTCTTCGCGATAGAAGCGCTCGACCCATCCGCCCAACGTACGATGGCCGAATGCGAGCAGGCGGTCGCGTGAACTCTCGCCGAGCAGATCGGCGCGATGGCAGCCGACTTCGAGGAAGTCCTTCAGCAATGCAAAGACGCGGCATTCGTTGGTCAGCTGGATCAGAGGATGCGCGTTCAGCACGGAACAAAGAAAGGTCGTTCCGGACCTGGGCGAGCCGACGATGAACAGCGGGAAAGACTCCATTGCGCGCTCCTTGTCGTTCGTCTGGGTTCCTAGCTTACGCAAGCCGCATGGCGTCAGCCTGACGCGGGCATGACTCCCGCGCCATTCGCTGCGATCGCGAGTGACTTCGACCGTCAAGCAGCGATTCGCAATTCTCGAATGTGGGGCGCGCGCCGGCAGAACGCGTATGCGTTCCGCGTGGCTTACTCGCGGTTTACCTTTTCTTGCGCACGAATTTCAAGCCGAAGCGCACCAGCCGCGGCATCGTTTCGGGCCGCAACAGCCGTGGGTCATACCCCGCGAAGCGACGTTCGTTTTCCTGAAGACACAGTTGCATCAATTCGGGCACGCTGATATCGACATCCGTCACTGACTGCGCGCCGTTGACCGTGAAGTTGTTATCGTGCTCGTGGACGTTGCCATCGGCATCCATCGCACGCGCGAGCCCGATACGCTCCCAAATCAGAAACGCCCACACGCCCGCCACCTTGAGCTCGAAGCGGATGCGCTGCCACCACGACAGCTGCGCGCGATGCCAGGCGACCCAGTTCGCGAACAGCAGAATGTGGCGGCACTCTTCCTGCATCACCGGCTCGAAAGTCTCGGTCAGTTCCGGCGGAAACAGGCCCGAGCGCCGCGCCACCTCGAACAGGCCGAACGCGAAGAAGCTGTCGATACATTCGCTATAGCCGGTCACGAGGTAAGCCCGTTCCGTGTCTTTCGGATAGATGTACGGCGGCTCGCTCGCGAGCTCGATGCCATACGCATGCACCATGCGCGACAACACTTCCTTATGGCGGTTTTCTTCCCACGCGTTAAGAGCGAGCGCGTCGCGCAGGTCCGGGGTGTCGAGCGTCGCCGCGTAGGCGGCCATGCGCAGGCGCGCTCTGCCTTCGGTTTGCACGGCGATGTCCCAGATCGGCAGATCGACGATGCGCTTGAGCGTCGCGGCTTCGAGCGGCGGCCATGCGAGCACGGACGGGCGATACGGATTGAAGGTTTCGCGAAACATGCGGCACATTTCGCGCCGGTGCACGTCCGAGCCGGGCGTCAGCGGGCCGCTGACGGCGCTCGTCCAGTGCCGCATCGCGTGCTCGGCGACGTCGAGGGTCGAGGCGTCCGGCTGTTCCTGCGGCAGGTGTGGCGCGCGAAAGCCGGGGATCAGCGCGGCGGCGTCGAATGCATCCAGTACCAGTTGGTCCATTGGGTATTCCCGGCAAGGCGACGAAGGCGCTGTCGATTCTGCCATGACTGCGCAGGTGTGCGCCACGTGGAGGAAAAAGCGCAATGTAATGTTGGTGCGTGCCGTGACACCGACGGTTGACGCCGCGCAAACTTGCGTCAAGAATCGAACGCCGGCTTTGCCCCGGAATCCGGCTAGACGGAATTCCAGCGCACTTCGACTCGTCGCGGACGACTTCATGATTCTTCGCTTCTCTTCCTCATTGCGCCGCTTGCTGACAGTGGCATTGCCGGGCGCCGCGCTGACGGTGGCGCTTTCCGTCGCCGCTGTGGTGTCGTTCGGCGAACGGTGCATGGCAGCCGGACAGGCAGATGCGAGGGGAGGCACGGACGCCGCCGCCTCCGCGCCGACCGCGCCGCAGGTCGGCGAATCGGGCGAGCCGCACCCGATGACAGCGCGCCCGAACGACGAGCCGCGCAAGCGGACGGCCGCATCGAATGCACCGGACTCGGCCGACGCGACGGCGAGGCCACGCAACGACAGGGCGTCGGCGCCGGCGATTCCGGTGCCGCCCGAAACCACCAGCGTGACCACGCATTCGCTTCGCTTGAACGGTCGCAAGCTCGACTACACGGCGAGCGCCGGCAATCTGTTGCTGCACGATAAGTCCGGCGTGCCCACCGCGAGCGTGTTCTATGTCGCGTACACGGTGCCGACCAAAACGCCGGCGACGCGTCCGATCACCTTTCTGTTCAACGGCGGCCCAGGCGCTGGCAGCGTATTCCTGATGATGGGCTCGGTCGGCCCGAAGCGGGTGCGCACCGCGAGCCCCGCGAGCACGCCGCCCGCGCCGTACACGCTCGAAGACAACCCCGACAGCCTGCTCGAGGTCTCGGACCTCGTGTTCGTCGACGCGGTCGGCGCGGGCCTGTCGAGACCGGTCGGGCATGGCACGGGCAAGGACTTCTGGGGCGTCGATCAGGACGTCAGTGCTTTTGCGCAATTCATCGACCGTTATCTGACGGTGAATCAGCGCTGGAATTCGCCGAAGTACCTGTTCGGCGAATCGTATGGCACCGCGCGCGCGGCGATGCTCGCTTATCGGCTGGGGCAGAACAATATCGCGCTGAACGGCGTGATCCTGCTGTCGTCGGTGCTAAATTCCGCGGCGTTCACGCCCGGCACCGATTTCAAGAGCGTGAGTTATCTGCCGAGTTTCGCGGCGATCGCGTGGTATCACGACAAGGTCACGCCGAAGCCCGCGAACTTGACGGCGTTTCTCGACGAAGCGCGCGCGTTCGCACGGGGACCGTATGCGCAGGCGCTCGATCAGGGCGATGCGCTGCCCGACGATCAGCGCGACGCGATCGCCGCGCGCGTCGCGTACTTCACCGGTCTCGACGTGGGCTTCGTGAAGCGCAACCGTCTGCGTCTTTATCCGTCGCGCTTTCGAAACGAGTTGCTGCGCAACGAGTCGCGCAGCGTAGGGCGCTACGATGCGCGAGTCGAAGGCCGGAATTACGACGATGCAGCGGAAGATCCCGATTTCGATGCGTCGGTGAACAGCGTGTCGAATGCGTTCAATGCGGCGCTTCATCAGCATCTGTCGGAAGACCTGCATTACACGCCGACCGACCGTTATCTGGTGTTCAGCGACGACGCGTTGAAGCAGTGGGACTGGAAACACCGTGAATGGTGGGGCGAACGGCTGGAGCTGCCGTACGCGGGCGGCGATCTAGCCGAAGCGATGAGGCAGAATCCGCAGTTGCGGGTGCTGTCGCTGAACGGCTACTTCGATCTCGCCACGCCGTTCTACGCGACCGAATATGCGCTCGCGCATCTCGGCCTCGACCGGTCGCTGCGCGAGAACGTGCGGATTGCCTACTATCCGACCGGCCACATGGTGTACCTCGACGATGCCGCGCTGCACGCGATGAAGCGTGATCTCGTGAGCTTTTATACGGCTCAGCCGCGTTGAGATCGGCGAATCGGCGCACGATGTCGAACGGTATAATTCCACGCACCGTGCAGTAGCCGCGCGCTTCGTCAACTGCGCTTCATCGTTTGCCGCTTATGCCATTCACCCCGATTCCGTCCTTCGCGCGCAAGCGCATTTCCGACGTGGTTTCCGACCAGATCAAGCAACTGATCTCGGAGGGCTCGCTGATGCCCGGTGACCGGCTGCCGGCCGAGCGCGATCTCGCGGCGCAGCTCGGCGTGTCGCGGCCGTCGCTGCGCGAGGCTCTGATCAGGCTGGAAGCGGACGGTTACATCGAAACGTCGGGGCGCGGCGGTTTCACGGTGGTCGACGTGACCGCGCCGATCATCTCGAAGCCGCTTGCCGAACTGCTGCTGCAGAATCCGCGTACCAGTGCCGACATTCTGGAGCTGCGCCAGGGGCTCGAAGCGATTTCGACGGTCTATGCCGCGCAGCGCGCAACCGCCACCGACCTGAAGAAAATCCGCGCGGCGTTCGAGGCCTTGAAGGCTGCGTCCTCGTCGCGCGATTGCGCGAATCTCGCCGAACTCGATGCCGCGTTTCATCTCGCGATCGCCGACTCCACGCACAACGTCGCGCTGGCGCACGTGATGCACGGCATTCACACGCTGATTCGCGAGGGCATGCGCCAGTATCATCGCTTGATCGATTACGACGCTGCGATGGAAAAGCAGTTGATGAGCCAGCACCAGGCGATTTACGACGCGGTCGTCGCACGCGATGCGCCCAAAGCACGCAAGGCCGCCGAGCGGCATCTGGCCTTCGTGCGCGAGATTTACAAGGACGATGCGACGAAGCCGTCGGCTGCCGTGATTTCCTGAGTTGCCCGGCCACGCGAAACCTCTGGCGACGCAGGCCAGGCGGGTCAGTCGGCGAGAAATACCTCTTCGCCTCGTCCCAATGGCACGACCACGGGTCGCTGCACGGCGGTGTCGATATCGATGTGCCGTCCCTCGCGCGAAGAGCGTTCGAAGGCATCCAGCACCTCCAGCACATGCAACGCCAGTTCGCCGCTCGCGCGATGCGGCCGATCCCGACGCAACGCCACCGCCATGTCCAGTACGCCCACGGCGCGGTAGTTGGCCACGTGCGCGCCGCTCCTCAACGTGAAGTTGTCGACACCAAAGGGATGATGCTGTGTGTCGAGCGGCTTGAAGCCACTATCACGTTCGGCCACGCGCGGACTTCCGCCAAAGAAATTCGGGTCGACGCCCAACAGGGTGCCTTCGGTGCCATAGATTTCGATGGGCGCACGCTGATGGGCCCACACGTCCCACGAGGCACTCATCGACACGTTGGCTCCGCTCGCAAAATGCAGGATGCCGTTGACCGTCGTGGGCACCTCGACATCGATGATCTGGCCGCGGAGCGGCTCACTGGAGATGATGCGCTGTGGAAAACCGATGCTCGCGCACGCGGTCACGCGCGCTACCGGTCCCAGCAGGTTGACCAGCTGGGTCACGTAATACGGGCCCATGTCGTGAATGGGACCGCCGCCCGGCTTGAAAAAAAACTCTGGATTGGGGTGCCAGGATTCCATGCCGCGGGACAACACGGCCACGGCCCCGCCAATGGCGCGCCCAATGCGGCCGGCATCGAGCGCCTCGCGGCAGGCCTGATGGGCAGCGCCGAAGAAAGTGTCAGGTGCGCAGCCCACGCGTAATCCCGACGCCTCGGCTCGCGCCAGCATCGCGCGTGCGGACGCGAAGTCGGTAGCCAAAGGCTTTTCGAGGTAGACGTGCTTGCCCGCCTCGAGAATCTGCAGGCTTACCGGCACATGCGCGTGCGGCACCGTCAGGTTGATGACGATTTCGATGTCGGGGTCGGCCAGCAGCGCGTCCACCGTCATCGCGGCAACGCCGTGCTGCGCGGCCTTGGCCCGGGCGGCTTCCGGACGCAAGTCGGCGCAAGCCTTGACGCGCGCGAACTCGGAATTTGCCGCGCCGGTGAAATAGGCATCGCTGATGTTGCCGCAACCGATGATGCCGATGAGGACAGGTTTCATGGATCAGGCTCCGAGCTGGTGCAGATAGGCAAAGGCATTGCGGGCGAAGCGTTCGCCGTCGCTGGGATTGTCGTGCTCGGCGGCGAGGAAACGCGCACCCGCTTCGCGGCAGGCCGCGGAGAGCGTGGGCCAATCCATGACGCCGTGACCCACGTCGGCCCAGCCGTCTTCGTCCAGTTTTTCACCTGCGGGCGCGAGGTCTTTCGCATGGGCCGAGACCACACGGCCCGTATAACGACGCAGCCACGGCAGCGGATCGGCGCCGCCGCGAACGAGCCAGGCTACATCCACCTGCCAGCCGAGCGGGCTTGCCCCGGCGGACTCGAACAGCAGTTCCAGCGCCGTGGCGCCGTTCTCTTTCGCTCTCAGTTCCCAATCATGGTTGTGGTAAGCGAGACCGATGCCCTGATCGGCCAGCCGATGAGCGAGCTCGCCCAGCTCGCTGCCGAGCGCCCGCCAGTATGCGGCATCACTGTCGCGCTCGGCTGGCGGCACGGCGGGCATGACCAGCTGGGTGAAACCGATGGTCTCGCACGCCGCGATGACTTCTTGCAAACGCTCACGCAGCATGGCCATGCTGAGGTGACTGGACGAGGCGCTCAGGCCGCGGGCCCGAAGCTTGTTCCGGGTATCGGCCGCATTTTCCAGCAAGGACCCGATCAGCTCGACCTGGCGAAATCCGGCTTGGGCTGCAATGTCGAACTGCCGGTCGAGGTCGCCCGCATTACGCAGGCTGTAAATCTGGATGGAAATGGGCAAGGCTTGATTCATGGTCGTCAGTCCAAGGAGTCAAGGGATGCGGCACGGATTGGAGCAGCGATTGCAGTGAAGCAGTGCAGGTCAGAGGGTAAGCGCTTTCCTGCTTCTCCGGAACATGGGCTTTACCCCTATGCAGGCAGATAGAGCCACGGCCCCGGCAATGTACGCCTGCCTCTCCACTCAATTTGCTTTCTGAGTAATGCGTATCGGGAAAAAATTTTCCCGGCGGTGCTACAATTGTTACCTATGCGAAGCAAACCCTCTATCGAAGCCGTAGCCCGCGAAGCTGGCGTGTCGATTGCCACGGTGTCGCGTGTGCTCAACGGGACGAAGCCCGTGTCGGCGGCCACACGTGAGCGGGTCGAGGCGGCTGTGAGCGCACTGGACTACCGCGTCAATCCGTTCGGCCGCAGCCTGAGTACCGGGCAGAGCCGCATTCTGCTGATGCTGATGCCGGATTTCGCCAATCCCTATTACGCCGAGATCGTGCGCGGGGCCGCCGCGGTCAGTCGCCAGGCCGGTTACACGCTGCTTCCGGCCGACCTGGAAGCCTGGGCGGGCACAGCGGACGCGTCGCTGCCGACGCTGCTCGGCAGTCTGAGCGACGGCGTCATCAATCTCGTGCCGATGTCCGACCAGGCAGCCCGGCGCGAGGCGGCGAATGGCAAGCCGTGGGTCAATTGCTCGGAGTTCATGCCCGGTAGTGATGTGCCTTATGTCAGCATCGATCACCGCCAGGCCGCTACGGACGCAGTGCAGTACCTGATCAACAAGGGCCACCGGCGCATCGGCTTCGTCACGAGCGATGAGCGCTTCCTGTATGCGCGTCAGCGCCGCGAGGGCTATGACGCGGCACTGTCGCGCGCCGGCCTCGCACCTGCGCCCGAGCTTGTCTGTGTGACTGGCGACAACAGCTACGCCGCCGGAAGCCAGGCGGCGGCAAGTCTGCTGGCGGTGGTGGACCCGCCGAGCGCGGTGTTCGCCGTATCGGACACGTTGGCGATCGGCGCGATCAAGTGCTTTAGCAAGGCCGGCCGGCGGGTGCCGCACGACGTGGCGGTAATGGGCTTCGACGACGTGCCCATCGCCGACATCTTCGAGCCGGGGCTGACGACCGTGGCCCAGCCGATGGTCGAACTGGGCGCCGCGGCCGCCGAAATGCTGCTGGCGCTGCTGGACGGCCGACGCCCCGCGCCGCGCATCTTGCAGCATCGGCTGGTGCTGCGGGAGTCGGTTTGAGCGGTCGTGTTGGAGAACGGACGCGGCGGCTCGATGGCCGACGAACAAGCTCCCGCTGCCCAAGGTCGCGCTTACTCTGCCGTGGTGATCGGGCCGCTCGAATTGACACCGCCAACCGACTTTCTTATAGTCTTGGTCAGACCAACATGACCAAGACGGCCAGACGGGCCGCACCGGTCAATCGACATCATCCCCGCCGCATTTCCTGAAGGTCCTATGAAAGTCGCGCTGTTCATCCCGTGCTTTATCGACGCGTTCTATCCAGAGGTCGGCATCGCGACGCTCGAACTGCTCGAACGTTTCGGCATCGAGGTCGACTATCCGCAACAGCAGACCTGCTGCGGCCAGCCGATGGCCAATAGCGGCGCGCATACGGACGCCGCCGCCACCGAGCGACTATTCGCGCGCAACTTCGCCGGCTACGACTACATCGTCGGGCCGTCCGCGAGTTGCATTCATCACGTGCGAGAGCATCTGACCGCGCTCGAGCAGACCGATGAAGTGAAGAAAGTGCGCGCAAGCGCTTACGAGTTGGTCGAGTTTTTGCACGACGTGATCGGCGCGCGCGAATTTCCGTGGGCCGAGTTTCCGCATCGCGTCGGTCTGCACACCAGTTGCAGCGCGCTGCGTCATCTGAGGCAGGCGTCGGCGTCGGAAATTGCCGGCACGCCGTTTTCAAAGCCGCGCGCATTGCTTGAAGGCGTGAGTGGCATCGAGTTCGTTAAGCCGGCGAGGCCCGACGAATGCTGCGGTTTTGGCGGCACGTTCTCAGTCACCGAAGAGGCGGTGTCGGTGCGCATGGGGCAGGACAAGGTGCGCGACCATCTGAATGCGGGTGCCGAGTACATCGTTTCGGCTGATATGTCCTGCCTGATGCACCAACAGGGTTGCGCCGAACGCATGAAGGCCGACGCGCGCTTCATTCATATCGCGCAGGTTCTCAATGGAGCACGCGCATGAGCGGCGACCATCACCGCATCGATCACGCCAAAGCCGCGGGTTCTTTTATCGGCAAAACCGAGCATGTCGCGTTTCACGACAAGCGTCTGTGGGACCTGCGCGAGAAGCGCGACGCGCAGGCGCACGGCATTGCCGAATGGGAAACGTTGCGCTCGCTGGCGTCGGGCATCAAGGAGCACACGCTGTCGCATCTGGCCGACTATCTGGAGCAGTTCGCGGCGGCGGCCGAGGCCAATGGCGTGGTCGTGCATTGGGCGGCCAACGCGGAAGAGCACAACGCGATCGTCCACCAGCTGATGTCCGAGCGCGGCATGACGACGCTCGTGAAGAGCAAGTCGATGCTGACCGACGAATGCCGGATGCGCGAGTATCTCGAACCGCGCGGCATTACCGTGATGGAGACCGACCTCGGCGAACGCATCCAGCAGCTCGATCATCAGGACCCGAGTCATATGGTCGTGCCGGCCGTGCACAAGCTGCGCGCGGACGTGGCCGAGCTGTTCGGCCGTACCATCGGCACCGATCCGAAGAACAGCGACATCCACTATCTGGCAGAAAGCCAGCGCATGAATACCCGGCCGTATTTCGTGCGCGAGAAAACGGCTGGCATGACCGGCTGCAATTTCGCGGTGGCGGAAACGGGCACGGTCGTCGTCTGCACGAACGAAGGCAATGCCGATCTTTCCGCGAACGTGCCGCCGTTGCATATCGCATCGATCGGGATCGAGAAGCTGATACCGAAGGTGTCGGATCTCGGCGTGTTCGTGCGCATGCTGTCGCGCAGTGCGTTGGGTTCGCCGATCACGCAGTACACATCGCATTTTCGTGCGCCGCGGCCGGGCACCGAGATGCATTTCATCCTCGTCGATCATGGCCGTTCCGAACGGCTCGCGATGGAGGACTTCTGGTACTCGCTCAAATGCATACGCTGCGGAGCGTGCATGAATACGTGTCCGGTGTATCGACGCAGCGGCGGCCTGTCGTATGGCGGCACCTATTCGGGGCCGATCGGCGCGATCATCAATCCGACTTTCGATCTGAAGCGCTATAGCGCGCTGCCGTTCGCATCGACACTCAACGGCAGTTGCACGAACGTGTGTCCGGTGAAGATCAACATTCACGAGCAGATCTATAAATGGCGCGCGGTGATCGCCGAGCAGCACGAAGTGCCGTTCGTGAAGCAGGAAGTGCTGAAGATGGCGGGGCGTCTGCTATCGAGTCCGACCTTGTATCGCGCGACGGTGGCGTCGATGGGCAGCGCGTTACGGCGGCTGCCGAATTTCGTGCTGTACAACCCTCTGAATATCTGGGGCCGGCAGCGCGAATTGCCGGAAGCGCCGAAAATGACTTTCCATGCCTGGTACAAAAAGAATCGCGGAGGCGGCAATGACAACGCGTGAGGCTTTTCTTGCCAAAGTACGCGCCGCGCAACCGGCCGCGCGGCCGCGTCCCGACGTGCCGCTGTTCGATGCGGTTGGCGGCGATCTGCGAGCGCGTTTCACAGCGGCGCTGCAAACGATGGGCGGCACTTGTGTCGAGGCGGCAAGCGCGAGCGACGTTAGCGAACTGATTCGCGAGCGTTTTGGCGCGGCGGTATCCATTGCATCGGCGAGCGCGCAAGTGCCGGGCACGCGCGTGATCGGCGCCGATACCGACCCCGCGTCGCTGCAGGACGTCGACGTCGGTGTGGTGCGGGCGCGCTTTGGCGTCGCCGAAACCGGCTCGGTGTGGTTCAGCGAGCGCGAATATGTGGTCAATGCCTTGGGCTACATCGTCCAGCATCTGGTCGTGTTGCTCGATCCCGCGCAATTGCTCGATGGACTGCAAGAAGTCTATCGTCGCGACGATTTTCGCAGCGCGCGCTACGCGGCGCTGGTTACCGGCCCTTCAGCCACCGCCGATATCGAGGGCGTACTGATTCGCGGCGCGCAGGGCGTGCGCTCGTTGACGGTCGTGTGGCTCGCAGCCTGACGCGCGGCAGATACCGCGCCGGACTTTGCTATCATCACTGTATAAACATACAGGTCCTGCACAAAGTCCGTGGCAACCGATGCTCGCTCAGAGATCCGCTCTGAGGCCCCTTACTACCTGCTGAATTTCGAGCGCGCGCTGGCGTGGCTCGCCGCGCGTTACGACGACCTGCTCGACGACGAAGAGCACGCTTTTCTGAGCACTTTCGCGACATTGCCGCAGGCATCACGTGCGTTGCTGGTGCGCATGCTGATGCGCAAGGGCATGTTGTTTCGCGCGAGCCGCCTCGTTTATGAGGAAATCGGCTGTCCGTTGCAGGCGGCGATGCCGATGACGGTGCATCGCTGGATCGACACCGAGCCGGCTCTGTCGCTCGACGATCTGTTTGCCCTCAGCACGCGTGCGCAATTGCTGGAGATGTTCGCGCACGCGTTCGCACGAATTCCCGGCGCAAAGGCATTGCGCAAACCGGATCTGCTCGAAACGCTGCGCGCGTTTTACGAAGCTGAAAGCCGCGAAGCGCAAGCATGCCCATCACGTCCGCTCGCCGCGTGGCACGACGCCACTACGGACCGCGTGCTGCACGTTGCGATCGCGCCGTTGTGCGATCGCTTGCGGCTGATGTTCTTCGGCAATCTATATCAGGACTGGTCGGAGTTCGTACTCGCCGATCTTGGCGTGTTCCAGTACGAGAAGGTCGCGTTCGGACCGTCGTCGCGCGCGTTCCAGAAACGCGCGGACATCGACGTTTATCTCGCGCTGCACGCGTGCCGCGAAGCGCTCGAACGGCTACCGGTCGACACCGGCGCCCCCACGCTTGAAGAACTGATCACGACCGTCCGCTCGATCGATACCGCGAATCCGTGGCTGGAAACGCGTCGCGCGAAACTGCTGTTCCGGATCGGCCAGGAGTGCGAGCGGCGCGAACAGTGGAGCACCGCACTCGAGGTGTACGACGCATGCGCGTGGCCGGGTGCGCGTCATCGACGCATGCGCGTGCTCGAGCGCAGCGAGCGTGACGGCGAAGCGCTCGCGCTGGCTTTGCAGGCCGATGCAGCGCCCGAGAGCGAAGAAGAAGCGCAGCGTGTCGCCCGGATGTTGCCGCGCCTGCGGCGCAAATGCGGCGTGCCCGTGCCGCGCGCGGCGGCGGCGCGACGGGTGGAGCGCGGCACGCTGGTGCTGCCGAAGCCTGACACGCCGGTGCCCGTCGAATACGTGGTGCGCGATCATCTGAGCAGCGACGCCGCGCCGGTGCACTACGTCGAGAACGCGCTGATCAACTCGCTGTTCGGCCTGCTGTGCTGGGAGCCGGTGTTCGCGGCGCTGCCCGGCGCGTTTTTTCATCTGTTCCAGCGCGAACCGGCCGATCTGCACGCGCCCGATTTTCACGCGCGCCGCGCCACGCAGTTCGCGGCCTGCTTCGCGCAGCTCGATAGCGGTGTCTATCGCGACACGATTCTGCGGCATCTGCATCAGAAGACCGGTATGCAGTCGCCGTTCGTATTCTGGGGATTGTTGACGCCCGAACTCGTCGCGCTTGCGCTCGACTGTCTGCCCGCCGCACATCTGAAGCTGTGGTTCGAGCGCTTGCTGCGCGACATTCGCTGCAATCGTTCCGGCTTGCCCGATCTGATCCGGTTCTGGCCGGCCGAGCGTCGCTATGAATTGATCGAGGTGAAAGGCCCCGGCGATCGTCTGCAGGACAACCAGATCCGCTGGCTCGCGTACTGCGCGCAGCACGGCATGCCGGTGCGCGTCGTCGACGTGCGCTGGGCCGGGCAAGAGGCGCAGGGCGAAGCGGACGTCGCGACGCGAGCCGAAGCGGAGCGCGCCGTATGAGCTACGTGGTGGCCGTCCGCGCGATGTGCGAATTCACCGCGCGGCGCGGCGATCTCGATCTGCGCTTCACGCCCGCGCCGACTTCGCTCGAAGGCATTGCTGGTCATCAGATGGTCGCCGGCCGTCGCGCGGGCGGCTACGAAACCGAACTCACGCTGACGGGCACGCATCGCCGTCTGACCGTGCGTGGCCGCGCGGACGGCTACGATCCAATCGCGAACCGGCTAGAAGAGGTGAAGACCTATCGCGGCGATCTCGCGCGCATGCCCGCCAATCATCGCGTGCTGCACTGGGCACAGGCGCTCGTCTATGGGCATCTGCTGTGCGAGGCGCGCGGGCTCGCCGAGCTGACGGTCGCGCTGGTGTACTTCGATATCGGCAGTCAGAAGGAAACCGTGCTGACACAGCAGCACAGCGCGCGCGAACTCGAAATCTTCTTCGTCGACCAGTGCGAACGATTTCTCGATTGGGCCGTGCAGGAAGACGCGCATCGCGCTGCGCGCAATGCGGCGCTCGTCGAGTTGCAGTTTCCGTATGGGCAGTTTCGCCGTGGGCAGCGCGAGCTCGCGGTGGCCGTGTATCGTGCGGCGCGCGACGGCAAGCCGTTGATGGCGCAGGCGCCGACCGGCATCGGCAAAACGCTGGCGACGATTTTTCCGTTGCTCAAAGCCTGCGGCGAAGACCGGCTCGATCGCGTGTTCTTTCTGACCGCGAAGACGCCGGGCCGCGCGCTTGCGCTCGACGCGATCGATTCGCTGCACCATAGCACGCCGCTGCCGCTCAGAACGCTCGAACTCGTCGCGCGCGACAAGGCCTGCGAGCATCCGGATAAAGCCTGCAACGGCGAGTCATGTCCGCTCGCGCGCGGCTTTTACGATCGTCTCGATGCGGCGCGCGCCGCGGCGCTCGCGACGCCGCGGCTCGATCGCGCGGCGGTGCGCGAGGCCGCGCTCGCGCACGACGTGTGTCCGTACTATCTGGCGCAGGAGCTCGCGCGCTGGGCCGACGTGATCGTCGGCGATTACAACTACTACTACGACGCGAGCGCGATGCTGCATGCGCTCGCGCAGATCAATCAGTGGCGCGTGGGCGTGCTGGTGGACGAAGCGCACAACCTGCTGGAACGCGCGCGGCGCATGTATACCGCGTCGCTCGATCAAAGCGCGTTCCGGCTCGCGCGCAACAGCGCGCCGGCGGCGCTGAAGAAGCCTCTCGAACGTTTGCAGCGCGAATGGAATGCGCTGAAGCGCGCGCAGACGGCCAGCTACCAGGTGTACGCGGAGATCCCCGGAAAGTTGCTATCCGCCGCGCAGAATCTGATTGGCGCAGTGACCGATCAGCTCGCCGACGCGCCGTTGTCGATCGACGAACACGCGCTGCGCTTTTTCTTCGATGCGATGCACTTCGTCGCGCTCGCCGAGCAGTTCGGCGAGCACTCGATGTTCGACGTGACATTGAGCGCCGACCGTTACGCGCCGCGCGACAAAACCAGTGCGACGCTATGCGTGCGCAACGTGATCCCCGCGCCGTTTCTCGCGCCACGCTATGCGGCCGCGCGTACCACGGTGATGTTCTCCGGCACGCTGAATCCGCAGCATTTCTATCGCGACACGCTTGGGCTCGCCGACGACACGCAATGGCTCGATGTCGAAGGACCGTTTCGCGCGGAGCAGTTGCAGGTGCACGTGGCCGCTCATGTGTCGACGCGCTGGCGTGATCGCGAGCGCTCGCTCGCGCCGATCGTCGAGCTGATCGCGAAGCAGTACGGCACGCAGCCCGGCAATTACCTCGGGTTCCTGAGCAGTTTCGACTATCTGCAACGCGTGGTCGCGCTGCTGCGCGAGCGGCATCCCGGCTTGCCGGTGTGGACGCAGGAGCCCGGTATGGACGAAGCCGCGCGTGATGCGTTTCTCGCGCGCTTCAGGACGATGAATCAGGGGATCGGCTTCGCGGTGCTCGGCGGCGCGTTTTCGGAGGGAGTGGATCTGACCGGACAGCAACTGATCGGCGCGTTCGTTGCGACGCTCGGTCTGCCGCAGGTCAACGACGTCAACGAGCAGATGCGCCGTGCGCTCGATGCGCGCTTCGGCAATGGCTACGACTATATGTACCTGTACCCGGGATTGCAGAAAGTCGTGCAGGCGGCGGGGCGCGTGATCCGCACCGAACAGGATCGCGGCGTCGTGCATCTGATCGACGACCGCTTTCGCAGGCCGGAAGTGCGGCGGCTGTTGCCGCGCTGGTGGCAGGTTCGCTAGCGCTGCGCGGCGCTAGCGAACCTTTACGCGTGCGACGCGCGGCGTGTCACGTCACGCGTGCGGCGAGGTCGAGCCCGGATTGGCGGGCGTACCGGGGCCACCGGCCGGGCTCGGATCGACGGGGATCTGATCGTCGCGCGGCGCGTCGCCCTTGTGCGGAGTGTGCTCGCCGCCATCAGACTGTCCAACGTGGTGGATGCGCGGCACGCCCGCATCGACCTTGGCCTTGCTCGCCGGGTCCCACGTGAGCAGATGGCGCTGCGGATTCGCGATCTCGATGCCGAGCTCGCTGAAGCGCTCGAGGATGCGCCGGTTGAACTCGCGCTGCACGCCCCAGCGCGACGTATCGCGGCATTGCATCTGGCCGGCCAGCGTGATCGCCGAACCGTCGACCGCATCGACGCCCCAGAACGAGAAGTCCGCCAGGATGCCGTCCTTGAACTTGTCATCCGCGCGCAGCGACGCGCCGATTTCCTTTAGCGTGTCGATCGCGCGCTCGACGTCCTGGCCGAACACGATATTCACGCGCACCGCC
The DNA here is from genome assembly GCF_040948765.1 of Paraburkholderia sp. BR10923. Taxonomy (NCBI): domain Bacteria; kingdom Pseudomonadati; phylum Pseudomonadota; class Betaproteobacteria; order Burkholderiales; family Burkholderiaceae; genus Paraburkholderia; species Paraburkholderia sp. BR10923. The sequence continues at coordinate 189,193 of NZ_JBFPKO010000005.1, forward strand.
GCGTTGCCGATGCCGCGATTCGTGTTGTTCACGGTCGACACCGAACTGAACGGCACCGTAAACAGCGAGCCGTCGCTGCCGCGCAGGCGCACGGTGCGAATCGACAGATATTCGACGGTGCCCGACACGCCCGCGAGCGTGACCCAGTCGCCGACCTGCATCGCGTTTTCCATCAGCAGGAAGATGCCGGTGATGAAATCCTGCACCAGCTTTTGTGAGCCAAAGCCGAGCGCGACGCCGAAGATGCTCGCGCCCGCGAGCAGCGGCCCGATGTTCACGCCGAGTTCGCTCAGCCCCGTCAGCACGACGACGAGCGCGATCACGCAGAACAGCGCGCTGCGCAGCATCGGCATCAGCGTGCGCAGGCGCGCGGCGCGCACCAGATCGCCGCTGCTCGTCCAGTCGTCGAGGCGGCGCTCGGCCGACACGTTGACGACCTCCCACACCACCAGCGCGATGATCGCTGCGACCGCGATCGTCGCGAGCGCCGAGGCGAGGCGGTGGCCGATCGTGCCGCTGCGGAACAGATCGACGACATCGACGCCCCACGCCTGCAACAGCACGAACGCGGTGACAATGCCGATGACCCAGCCGATCACGCGCCGCAGCGCCGGATAGTATCGATACGCGTGCTGATGCACGAGCGAGCGCGACGCTTCGTCCTGCACGTGGAAGATGCGCGCGAGCGCACCGAAGATCACGATCGACACGAGCCGCGCGCCGATCAGTATCGCGAGCGTCATGCCGCCGATATTCACGAGCGCGTGATAGCCGTTCTGTACGTCGAAGGCCCACACGAACCACAGGCCCATCACGATGACCACGGCAACCCAGGCCCACGCGTCCGCGAGCGCGTTGCCGAACATCTGCAACGACTCGTGCGCGGAAAAGCGAATGCGAATCCGGTTGGCAACCGGCTTCGCACAGTGCAGCACGAGGATCGAGATCATCACGTGACCGACCAGCGCGACCACTTTCAGCAGCGCGAGATGCGCGGCGTCGTTCATCCCGAGCGCCTGCGCGACTTCGGCAAGCGCGACGCCGGCGCCGACCACGCCGACGATCCGCACGATCCAGCCGAGGATGAACGCGGCCCACGCATCGCCCATGCGCAGCAGCCGCAGACGCGGCGCGCTCGGCTGCAGGAAGAACGCGCCGACGATCACGACGCAGCGGCACACCACATAGACGTCGATCAGCGAATCGAGCGCGCGGTCCTGCGGCGTGCCGTTGTCGGTGATGATCGAAATCACCGCGCTTGCCGCGGCGACGAACACGGCAAGCGGAATCAGCCTGACCAGCGTGATAAGCAACGAGCGCGGCAGACGTTGCAGCAGCGTCCAGTGGTGCGTCGCGTTGCGCTTGCCTTCGGCTTCGATCGCGCGGCCTTTCTCGGATGGCGTCGCGTACGGCGCGGCGGGGCCAGTGGCGACGGCTTGCGCCTCTGCCTCGAGCACCGGCGGCACCGACGACCGAGCGGGCAGCGGCGGCGTGTTCGTCGGCGTATGACCGGCCGGCGCGGCGCCGTTGTCATCCTGCTGCGCGGCTTCGCGGCGCGCGGCGATCGCCCGGTAGACCCGCCGCAGCAGCCGGCGCGTCAGCCATTCGAGCAACAGTGCGGGAATCAGCGCGGCGAGCAGCGACGACAGCACCTTGAGCAGCACCACGCGCGCGTGCGGGTTGGCGAACTGCCAGTTCCACCATGCGCGCACCGAAGCGACATCGAGCAGCGCGGCGATCGAGCCGCGCAGCGAGGTCGCGAGATAGCCGACGTAATGCGCGCCCTGACGCGCGATCTGCGACGCGAGGCCATTGCTTTTGAACGCGGCAGGCACGAGCGAGGCTGCGCCGCTGGCGGCGGCCGGTGCCGACGCCGCGGCCGCCGGCGCGGAAGCGGGCGGCGCGCTCAACGCGCCGGCCGCGGCGATCGCCTGCAGCGTATCGGCGACCTGTGCGCGGCGTTTGGGGTCGTTCAGGACGGAGAGCGCGTCGCGAGCCTGCTGAGGTGTCAGCGTGACGGCGGCGGAAGCGGGCGTGGGATGGGCGGGCTCAGGCGCGGCGGCAAACACGGGCGCCGCGCCGGCGACCAGAAAAATGAAAAAACAGATACGGAGAAATTTTTGCATGGGGTGTAGAGCGGGACGAAGCCAGGGCGGACGATTGTGCCGGAACGCAGGGCTGTTTCAGCGGGGCGACCCCGGACGGACACGGGTTCGGGCGCTGAAGTTCCTGCGGCGGAGGCCCGCCGGACGGGCGAAAGGGCCGCGAGGGCGGCGCTCGCCGGATGGGGCGTTGAGCCGATAGCATAGCCGATGATGGCCGGCAGGCCTGGCGAAGCCGGCAGAAAGCCTGCCCGGCAGGCCCCGTGGGCGAGGCGGCGCAAGGGGTAGGAGGCCGCTTGCCGGGTGGCAATGCTGGCGGTGACGCGGGGACGCGCCGTATGACTACGCTAGCTGCAAGCAGAGCGCTTGTGAGTCTTCATCGATCAATTGCTGTCACCATGCGCTGCTAAGCGTTCACCGCAAAAAAAACGCTTAAATCCGCGCTCATGCCAACGACGAGGTCTGGCGCTCGGCTTCGTCGCCGGCATCGGGACCGCTGCTCGCGCCGCGTCCGGGTGGCTCCTGATGCAGCCGGTTCGCGTGCATCAGCCGGTACAGCGTCGCGCGCGAAATGCCGAGTTCGGCGGCCGCATCGGACAGCTTGTAGCCGTGTCGCAGCAGCGCGTTCTCGATCGCATCCTTTTCGGCCTTGCTGCGGATTTCCGCGAGCGTGACCGCCGGGCCATTGTCGGCCTCGGGCAGGCCCAGGTCGCTCGCCGTGATGAAGCGGCCCTCGCTCATCACGACCGCGCGGCGCACGCAGTTGATCAGCTCGCGCACGTTGCCGGGCCACGGATAGTTCGACATGGCGACGATCGCGTCGCTCGACAGCCCGCGCAGCTTGCGCGCGCCGTCCTGCTTGTACATGCTGAGCGCGTAATTGGCGAGCAGCTTGATGTCGCCGCCGCGCTCGCGCAGCGGCGGCTCGACGAGTCGCAGCACGCACAGCCGGTGATAGAGGTCTGAGCGGAAACGGCCGTCCTCGACGGCGCGCTCCAGGTCGACGTGCGTGGCCGAGATCACGCGCACGTCGACGCTGATCGGACCGTTGCCGCCAAGCCGCTCGATCGTGCCTTCCTGCAGGAAGCGCAGCAGCACCGCCTGACATTCGTGCGGCATGTCGCCGATTTCGTCGAGAAACAGCGTGCCTTCATGCGCACTCTCGATGCGGCCGATCTTGCGTTGCAGCGCGCCGGTAAATGCGCCGCGCTCATGGCCGAACAGTTCGGCCTGCAACAGGCTCGGCGGAATCGCCGCGCAATTGATCGCGACGAACGTGCGGCCCGCGCGCGGCGAGCGATCGTGAATAGCACGAGCGGTCAGCTCCTTGCCGGTGCCCGATTCGCCTGCGATGAACACGGGTGCGTCGGTCACGCCGCATTTGTCGATGCGCCGGTAGAGCTGCTGCATCGGCTCGCATTGACCGACCATGCCGTGACGGCCGACCGACGGCTCCGGCGCGACGCGCGGCTGACGCAGGTTCGACAGCCCATGAGCGTGGCCGAGCGCGAACACGAGCCGCTCGTTGAGCCAAGGCTGCGTGACGAAGTCGAAGCAGTAATCGAGGATGAAACGGCTGACCAGTTCGTTGTCGGCCTGGCCCGGCACGATCTGCGCGACCCAGTTGGTCTCGACGCGGCGCATGCACAGCGCGAACGCGGATAGCTGCTGAGACGTGCAATCTTCGGGCAACTGAACGAGACCAACCTTGATGTTGCCGCGTTCGATCATGCGTTCGGCCACGGCCGTGCTTTTTGCGTGCACGGCTTGCCATCCCGACGCGGCCAGAAACTCGGCGAGTTTCTGGTCGGGCGCGTTCGCCACGTACAGAACGGTGCGTTCCGCGTCGGCCGGCGTGCAAGTCGTAGTCATGATTCCCCCCGTTCGATCCTCAGGACTGCTGTGCGGCGTTGTGAGATTCAGGCGGCCAGTTACTGCACTCCGGCTGCGACGCATTCACGGCAGCAGCGAACACGAACAAGGGACACTGCAAGCGCGGCGCGAACCGGAACGCGCTGCATGGCGGACCGATTCATGCAATGGCGGCGACCTTGTCGTTCATTGCTGAAACTGCCCGGCGACTTTATCCCCGAATCGTGAAAACCACTTGAACCGTGGCTTGCCTCGTTGACCTGATACAAGCGCTCTGATTGGCGCATGGCCTAACGATAAGCGAAAGCGCCTGAAAGCGCCAGATAAAAGAATCATGGATCAGGAATGCGTGTTGGCTTTCGGATTAACACGGATCACTAATGAATAAACGGTCAAGGTCGGTTATGCGAGGAATCGCACATTGCGTAGCAATTGCCCTGGTATTAAGGCGTGACTAAAACTGACGAAGCGTAAGCAGTCGTGTTTCACAGTTGCGACAGATTGGACAGCACGAGTCGACTGCGCTTTGCGGTGCCGGGCGGGACGCTTTTGCAACCTCGAGGAACGGCGAAGCCTCGTGTAGCCGGCCTTGCGGCCAGCCTGGAGGCTGGCGGGAGGCGGCGGGGAGCGCGCTTTGCCGCCAGCGCGCGGGGAATTGGCGTGTCAGAAACGAATCAATGCGCGCTGCGCCAAAAATCGGGCAGGCTCGCGCCGCGCCGAAAGCAAACCGATTTCACGGCGGCGTGAAGCTTTGACGGGCGCCTTACCGCTTGTTAAGCGGGTTGGCATAAGCGTTGCAATAAGGTCTGCACAGAAAAATGTTTTGCAGCCAGGTCGACGGTACGGGGAAAACCGGATTAAAAAAGACTGGCGGTAAAAAGCTCACTCGCAGGCATGGTCGGGGAAGCCATCAAGTATCTGCGGGAGCGCGGCGGGGCCTTATTAAATACGTGAGAAAAACGGTTGAGTGGCGGACCGGTATGACGGCCATTCAAAACCGGACGACAAAAGGGCATCGACTTCGCCGTTTTTCCTTTTCGACTTTTTGTCCTGACGACGCGAAAAGGATGGCGATAACGACAGGCAACGCGCTGGCAACATTCGCGAGCGACGCGCCGCAAAGGGAAGGGGCAGCGCCGGATCAGGACCGGCCGGCGCGATGAAGCGGGGAGAGAGGCCATCGTCTCCATAGAGAGACGAATGTACGAAGTGAACCAGGGGCCGTGTCCGTGGGTTGGCACGGGCACGGCAACCTGGCCCGACGGCCGGGGCGCTGCGACGAAGCGGCGTGACCTGGCGCAAATCCGATCGACATCGGGGGCTGTCATGAAACCACAACTGATTCGCAGGCTGGCCGCTTCGGACGGAACGGGGCGCACTTACCGGCGGTATGTCGCGGCGTCGCGCGCGCGCTTTTTCGCGCAAGCGGCGGGCTCGTCGGTCAATCTGCTGACGCTTGTCGTCGCCGAGGCGCTCGAGCGCCGCGCGCAGGCCGAGATCCGTCGCGGCGTGCTGCGCGACGGGCTGTACGAGATGTCGGTGCGCGCTGAACGCAGCGCGGCGCATCGGCGTGACGACGATGAAGACGACGTTTGACGCCTGCTGCTCGATACCGGCTCGCGGGGGCCGTACGGGAATTCGATAATACCGTTTGCCGGCTGATGGTTTTCACGGAGGAGCGCCGCGCTAAGGATTTCGCGCCGAAGCCTGCGTCGTCAATCGTGAACAGACGACTTGAATAAAAACCCGCGCATGACGCGCCACGCGCCGCAGAGCTGCCATGATCGACATCTTCCTGATTGCCGCGAGCATTGAAAACGCGCAGCGCATCGTCGTGCGGCTCGAACAGAGCGGCGTGCGTTATCGGCTGCACACCGCATACGGTTCGGCCCGGCAACTGCCGATCCACGCGCGCATGCTCCGCACAGCCGACCTGCTGATCGTCGACGACGCCCGTCTGAACGTCCGCGGACTCGACGGCGTCGAGGAGGCGCTTGCCTGCGCGCCGACGCTGCATTGCATGCTGGTGACGCCGGCGCCGTCCAGCGCGCTGATCGACGCGGCGCTGCGCGTCGGCGTGCGGCAGGTGCTGTCGTGGCCGCTCGACGCTCACGCCGTCGCCGATGCGCTCGCGCAGATCGAAGCTCGGCGTCGCGCGCCCCAGCGGCGCCACGCGCGCGTGGTCACCCTCGCGTCGAGCAAGGGCGGCAGCGGCACCACGCTGATCGCGGTCAATCTCGCGTGCGCGCTCGCCGCGCGGCGTGAGCGGCGCGTGCTGCTGATCGACCTGAGCCAGCAATTCGCCGACGCGAGCCTGCTGATGGCGAATCGCCCGCCGCCGATGACGCTCGCCGATCTGTGCTCGCGCAATGAGCAACTCGACGCGGCGCTGTTCGACGCATGCGCGATGCACGTGCGCCCGAACCTCGATCTGCTCGCCGGCGCCGGCGATCCGCTGAAGGCCGCCGAACTGCTGCCCGGTCAACTCGAGCGGATTCTGACGCTGGTGCGCCAGCGCTACGACGCGGTGCTGATCGACGTCGGCCCGAGCCTGAATCCGTTGACGATCCGCGCGCTCGCGCATAGCGACGCGATCTGCATGGTGGTGCGGCAGAACCCGCTGTACCTGCATGGCGCGCGCCGCATGCTCGATATCTTTCGCGAGCTGGGGCATCCGGCCAGCAAGGTGCGGGTCGTCGTCAATCAGTACGACAAGGATGCGCAGATCAATCTGCCGATGCTCGAACGCACGCTCGGCGCAAGGGTCGCGCATCAACTGGCGCGCGACGATCGGCACGTCGACGAGGCGCTGAGCCTCGGCGTGCCGCTGGTCGCGTGCGCGCGCGACAGCGGGCTCGCGCAAGGCATCACCCTGCTCGCGAACATGCTGTGGCCGGCGGGTGCGGAGCGCCGCAGAAGCATGCTCGGCCGGCTGCTCGCGACGTGGCCGAATCTGCCGCCGCAATTGAAGCCAGGGGTCTAGGCCGACGACGAGCGCTATCGCGCATACCGTAGTAAGGTGAGATGCAGGGTCATCCTGCGGCCTATTCTGAAGAGGTAGAGCGGCTCGCGCCGTCCGGTCACTCGAGCGAGAAAATCACGTGAGCGCAGCACCGTCCATGCAAAACGCGCAGGGTTTCAGCGACCTCGCGTCGATCCTGTCCAATCCGATTCTGAATACGGATTCGTACAAGGCATCGCACTTTCTACAATATCCGCCCGACGCGACGGCAATGTTCTCGTATATCGAATCGCGCGGCGGACGTTACGAGCGCACGCTGTTTTTCGGCTTGCAAATGCTGCTGAAGGAATACCTATGCCGGCCGGTCACCGGCGCGATGATCGACCAGGCGCGCGCGTTCTTCAGCGCGCACGGCGAGCCGTTCAACGAAGCGGGCTGGCGCTACGTCGTGCAGCAATATGGCGGCCATCTGCCGGTGCGGATTCGCGCGGTGCCCGAAGGCTCGGTCGTGCCGACGCACAACGTGCTCGTCACCGTCGAATGCGACGATCCTCACGTGTTCTGGCTCGCGTCGTATCTGGAGACGATGCTGATGCGCGTGTGGTATCCGATCACGGTCGCGACACAAAGCTGGCATCTGCGCCAGACGATCCGCGCAGCTCTGCTGAAAAGCAGCGACGATCTCTCGCAGTTGCCGTTCAAACTGCACGATTTCGGTGCGCGCGGCGTGTCGAGCGCGGAGTCGGCCGCGATCGGCGGCGCGGCGCACCTCGTCAGCTTCATGGGCTCGGATACGGTGCTCGGCGTGGTTGCGGCGAATCACTACTACCACGACAGCATGGCCGCGTTCTCGGTGCCGGCGGCCGAGCACAGCACGATCACGGCGTGGGGCCGCGAGCGCGAAGTCGACGCGTATCGCAACATGATCGCCCGCTTCGGCAAGCCGGGCGCGATCGTTTCGGTGGTGTCCGACTCTTACGACCTGTTCGCCGCGCTGAACGCATGGGGCGGCGAGTTGAAGCAGGCCGTGCTCGATTCCGGCGGCACGCTGGTGATTCGCCCGGATTCCGGCGATCCGTGCACGATCGTGCTGTACACGCTGCGCTCGCTGGAGGCGTCGTTCGGCTCGCAGACGAACAGCAAGGGGCGGCGCGTGCTCGACCACGTACGTGTGATCCAGGGCGACGAGGTGAATCCGGATTCGATCCCCGCGATTCTTGCCGCGATGGACGAGGCCGGCTTCGCCGCCGACAACATCGTGTTCGGCATGGGCGGCGCGCTGTTGCAGAAGATCAACCGCGATACGCAGCGCTTCGCGATGAAGTGCTCCGCGATCCGGCTCGGCGACACGTGGCACGATGTGTCGAAGGACCCGGTCACGGATCACGGCAAGCGCTCGAAGAAAGGCCGGCTCACGTTGCTGCGCCATCGCGGCAGCGGCGAGTACCGGACGGTCAAGTTGCCGATCGTGTGGGACGAGCGCACGGTGGCGGGCGAGTGGGACGAAGTGCTCGAGACGGTGTTCGATACGGGCCGCTTGCTGGTCGATACGTCGCTGGCCGAGATTCGAGGCCGCGCCTATGCGGAGGAAGTTTGACCCAGCCATGCCTGACGATCCGTTGATGACCGACTGCATGCATGCGTGGCTACGCGGGGCCACCGAACCGGAGGACGCCGATACGCGTCTGTTCGCCAAACTGATCGCCGCGCGCGACGCTCGCAACGAACTCGCGTTGCTCGGCCTGCAAGCGCATGCATGGCGCGCGCTGCTAGCGAGGCACTTCGTCCGTGCGCGCATTCCGGCATTGCCGCTTCCGGTGGTCCCCAGCGAACACGCGAGCTTCGTCCATGCACTGCACGCGCTGCTCGTCGCGAGCGCGAGCAGCACGGTCCATCCCGACGACGCGCATTGTCTCGCGACGATCATCGCCCATGCGTGTTTGCGTCCGGATCATCTATGGCGCGACCTCGGCCTCGCGGGCCGCGATGAAGTGACGTGGATGCTCACGCGCTACTTCCCGACGCTGGTCGAGCGCAACGTCGATAACCTGCGCTGGAAGAAATTCCTCGCCGCGCAATGCGCGATCTCGTTGGGTCTGCAACCGGGACCCGCGCCGGGTTGCCCGGGCTGCGAAGACTACGGGTACTGCTTTGCACGGCAGCCTTGAAGCGCGCCACTGAGGGGTCGGCGCGAAACCGTTCGTGTATGCTTGCGCGCATGGCCGACACCGCAAAACCCGCTAAAAGCAGAGCCGCTCCGGCGACGAAGTCCACCAGCACGCGTCCCGAGGTGCGCTTCAGAATGCGCATCCGCAACGGCGATGCGGTTGCACTCGGGCCAGGCAAGGTCGATCTGCTCGAAGCGGTGCGCGAATATGGATCGATCTCGGCGGCGGCGCGCAGTCTCGACATGTCATACCGGCGCGCGTGGCTGTTGATCGACGAGCTGAATCGCTCGCTGAAGTCGCCGGCCACGCAATCGGAGCAGGGCGGTCAGAGCGGCGGCGGCTGCACGCTGACGCCGGTCGGCGAAACCATCATCCGGCTGTATCGGGACGTCGAGGAAGAGGCGCGGCGAAGCTGCGCGAAGCAGATCGCCGAACTGGTGAAACTGATCCGCTCGTGAAGGGCCCACGATCGCGTCGGCGCTATCGGCGCTCGTCGCCGCGTCGGTGGCGGCGGTGGTGTGGGGGCTCGACGGGCGGGCGGAGGTGGCGCGTTTCAAGGCGGCGGTATCGGAAGGGTCAAGCCGTCGTCGGCTCGCGCCGGCCCCCCATTCACACCGTTTTCCTATATCGTGTGCGCCATGCCCGCCGCCTGCCGCGCGCGGGCTGTTTTTCCGGAGCGTGGCGCGACTCTGCGCGTGCATGACACGTGATGCGCTCCCGCAATACACCACACGACATCAATGAGCCATCCCAACATCGAACTGATCGAACGTTTCTACACCGCCTTCCAGCAACGCGACGCCGAGACCATGGTCGCCTGTTATGCCGACGACGCCGTCTTCAGCGACCCCGCCTTCGGCGAGCTGGTCGGCGACGAAGTGCGCGACATGTGGCGCATGCTCGTCAAGCATGCGCAGGACTTCACGCTGAGCTTCAGCGGCATCGAGGCGGACGACCGTACCGGCCGCGCACAGTGGGTGGCGCGCTACCGTTTCGTCCAGACCGGGCGCGACGTCGTGAACCGGATCGAAGCGCGTTTCGTGTTCCGCGACGGGCTCATCGTCGAGCATCGCGACCGCTTCGATCTGTGGCTGTGGATGCGCCAGGCGATGGGCGTGCGCGGCACGCTGTTCGGCTGGTCGCCGTTCGTGCAGCGGATGCTCAGGCAGCAGGCGCGCCGGGGGCTGCTGCACTATCGCGGGCAGTTGAATCGCGAGCGCGGCTAGGCGCGTGCGGGCGGCGGCGCGCGCATCGCGCTTGCTATCATCGAAGCACGCGCGTGCCCGCACGCCTTGCCGGGCCGCCGCACAGGAAACGCTATGCGAGTCGTCGATGCCGCCTGGCAAGAATGGCTGAGCAGCAATGTCGCGCGCGGCTGCACGCCGGGCTCGATGATCGACGCGATGGTGCAGGCCGGCTTTGCCGACGGCGAAGCCCGTGTGGCGGTCCACCATGCGTTCGACCGGCGCGCGTGCGGCCCCCAGCACCCGCCACCGTGGCCGATCCCACCACCAATCCTTATCGATACGACGCTGCGCCGCTCGCGCGCGGCAACCTGATCCGCGCCGCTGACCGCGACGTACGCGTGCTGCTGCGCTGTGAGCGCCCGCAGCTGGTCGTGTTCGCCGACGTGCTGTCGGCCGTGGAATGCGCCGAGCTGATCGAACGCTCGCGGCATCGGTTGAAGCGCTCGACGACGGTCAATCCACTTACCGGCCACGAAGACGTGATCCGCAGCCGGACCAGCGAAGGCGTCTGGTATCGGCGCGGCGAGGACCGGTTGATCGCGCGAATCGAGCGACGCATCGCGAGCCTGACGAACTGGCCGCTCGAAAACGGCGAAGGCCTGCAGGTGCTTCATTACGACACGCGCGGCGAGTACAGCCCGCATTTCGACTTCTTCGCGCCCGATCAGCCGGGCAGCGCGAGCCATACCGCGCAGGGCGGCCAACGCGTCGCGACACTGATCATCTATCTGAACGACGTCGCGGACGGCGGAGAGACGGTGTTTCCCACGGCGGGCCTATCGGTCGCGGCGCGGGCGGGCGGCGCGGTGTATTTCCGCTACATGAACGGTGAACGCCAGCTCGACCCGTCGACGCTGCACGGTGGCGCGCCGGTGCTGGCCGGCGACAAATGGATCATGACGAAGTGGATGCGTGAGCGCGCGTACGGCTGAGGCGGCGCCTATTCGGCCGCTTTATAAACATCCGGCCGATGCAGCTCCATATACCGCTCGGGGTTCGCGAGCGACGTGAACCCGTGCGGCGCATAGACGTGATGCGCGTCGGTCGTGACCAGCACGACTCTGCGCAGACTGGCGAGCGACGGGCTCGCAATCATATGTTTCATCAGCGCCGACGCATACCCCTGGCCGCGATACGCCGGCAGCACGAACACGTCGCACAGGTAAGCGAAGGTCGCCTCGTCGGTGATCAGACGCGCGAACGCGATCTGCTCGTCGTCGACAAAACCGCCAAAGCACAGCGAACCGGCGACGGCCCGCTCGAAGGTCGCGCGCGGCATGCCCTTGGCCCAAGGCGTTTGCTGCGACAGGAACGCGTAGACCATGTCGAGGTCGAGATCGTCGATGCGGCTGGAAATCGTCAGTTCGCTTTCTTGCACGGGGTGTCTCCTGGTTCGCGTAGCGGCGGCGTGTGCCTTAGCCCTTCGCGGCAGTCTCGCCACCGCGCGAACCCCCGCCAATGCTCTGTCCGGCATTGCGCGCGAGCCCCATATAACCGATCACCGACAGCAGCGTCAGCACGCCGGCGAACAGGAACGCGAGGCGGAAATCGTCGAGCGTGAACACGTGGCCGGTCGTCTCGCCGTTGAACAGCGCCGCCACGCGCAGCGACACCGCGCCGAACGCGATGCCCAGACCGATCGTCATTTGCATGGCCGCGCTCCACAGCGTGCTCGCCGCACTCATCTGCGTCTGCTGGATATCGGCGTAGGCGAGCGTCGCCAGCGTCGAGAACTGCATCGAGCGCGTGACGCCGTACACGAACACCACGATCAGCACGAACACGAGCGGTACGTCCGGCGTCAGCAGTCCGCACAAGGTGATGAAAATGCCTGCCACGATCACGTCGACGATCGCCACCGTCCGGAAGCCGTAGCGCTGCAGGATGCGCGTGGTCAGCGCCTTCATGCCGAGGTTGCCGACCGCGCTCGCGAGCAGCAGCAGCCCCGAACGGAACGCCGACAGCCCGAAGCCGACCTGGAACAGCAGCGGCATCAGATAGGGCACCGCGCCGATGCCGATGCGCGTGAATGAACCGGTAACGACGGTCACCGAGAACGTCGGCACCTTCAGCGTCGACACGTCGACGAGCGGATGCGGATGACGCTTCGCGTGCAGGAACGCGATCGCGCCGACCAGCAGACTGCCCGCCACGACCGCGATCGCGAGCCACGCATTGGTGGCCGGCTGGCTCGCGAGCTCCGCGCCGTACAGGATCGCGGTCAGCGCGACGCCGCTCAGCAGCAGGCCGACGACGTCGAGCGGCTTGCGTTCGGTGCCGCGCAGGTTCGGCACGATGGCGAGCGCGACGGCGATCGCCGCGAGACCGAACGGCACGTTCAGCAGGAAGATCCAGCGCCACGACGCGTAAGTCGTGATGAAGCCGCCGATCGGCGGGCCGACCACCGGCGCCGCGATGGCCGGCCAGGTGATCGTCGAGATCGCCTGCATCATGCGGGCTTTCTCGGTGCTGCGGACCACGATCAGACGGCCGACCGGCACCATCATCGCGCCGCCGATGCCTTGCAGCAGCCGCGCGGCCGTGAACTCGGGCACGTTCTGTGACAGCCCGCACAGCACCGACGCGACCGTGAACACGCCGATCGCGCTGACGAACACCGTGCGCGCGCCGCAGCGGTCGGCGACCCAGCCGCTCGCCGGAATGAAGATCGCGAGCGCGAGCATGTAGGCGGTCATGCCGAGGCTCAGGCTGTTCGGACCGACGCCGAACGAACGCGCCATCTGCGGCAGCGCGGTGGCGATCACCGTGGTGTCGAGGTACTCCATGAAGAAGGTGGCCGCGACGATGTACGGCAGCCAGCCGACATGCGCGGTGCGGGTGCCGCTGCTGCTCATCGCGCGAGCTCCCGCGGCGCGCTGGTAGGCGCGCAAAGACCATTGACGGGCCGGCGCGCGGCGCGCGAAGGGTTTGACTTCATGGTGCTTGAGATTACCTGTCGTGTGCGTTTTTGTGCTTCGGGGCTGGCGGTGACATCAGCTTGCCTGATTGCCAGCCCTGAATCCTAACGCAAGAAAGGGTCCCTTTTCACGCAGGCGTGCAGCGCGCCGCCGCGCCGCCGCCGTTGCGTCAGTCCTTGGCCGCGTATTCCTTGTCCAGCCGGTCATACAGCGGCTTGTTGACGAGCCGCTGGCGCTCGCTGAACGGCGCGACGATCGTCGCGTCCTCGTCGAGGCGGCCGTTGCTTTGCAGCGTGCCGAGCGCGCGCTGCATGCCGAGCACCGCACCCTGCAGCGCCGCGTTCGCGTACAGCACGATGCCGTAGCCGAGCTTCGCGAGCGCGTCGCGCGACTGCACCGGCGTCTTGCCGCCGATCACGATGTTGATGAGCTGCGGCACGTCGAACAGCCCCGGCAGACGCTCGATGTCGGCGAGAGATTCGGTCGCCTCGATGAACAGGATGTCGGCGCCGGCCTCGATGAAGCGATGACCGCGCTCGATCGCGTCCTCGATGCCGTGGACCGCCGCCGCGTCGGTACGCGCCATGATCTGCAGGTTCGCGTCTTCGCGCGCGTCGACGGCCGCGCGGATCTTGCCGACCATCTCGCTCGTCGCGACGACTTCCTTGCCCGAAAAGTGGCCGCATTTCTTCGGCATCACCTGGTCTTCGAACTGGATCACGTCGGCGCCGCTGCGCTCGAGCACGCGCACGGTCTGGCGCACGTTCAACGCGTTGCCGAAGCCGGTGTCGGCATCGACGATCAGCGGCAGCGCGACCGCGTCGCGGATGCGCGCGGTGTGCTCGGCGACTTCGGCGAGGCCGATGAAGCCGAGATCGGGCAGACCGAGCGACATATTGGTGACGCCCGCGCCGGTGATGTAGACCGCCTCGAAGCCGGCGTCCTCGATCACGCGCGCGCTCATCGCGTTGAACGCGCCGGGCACGAGCAGGCCCTGACGCTGGTTGACCTTGGCGCGGAAGGCGGCGCGGCGGGTGGCGGAAGTGGTGGTCATGATGCAGGTCTCCAGAGGGGAAATCGGTAGTGGAACGCGGGCGACATTCTGCAGGAAACGTGCCATTGGCGCGCATTCCACGCGTTGTGCCGATGGAACAACGGTTTGCGCGCGGTGGGCTCGGCCTGGGCGTTCGTGGCACAATCGTTGGAACGTTTCATGAAACGTTTCGCGGAACGTTTCAATAAGGAGAGCCGCGGTGTCCACGTTCACCCCATTCGTCGCGAACCCGAGCCCCGCCGTCGATGTCGGCCGCCCCGGCGTCGCACTCGTCAGTATCAGCCGACTGCAATCGCTTTGCGAGGCGGTAGCGCCGCGCTATGCGGGCCGCGCGAAATTCTTCACGGTACGGGAGGGTTACGGCGCCGCCGTCGCCGCGCTGCAGGCGTACGTGGACGCAGGTTCCGTCGATGTCGTACTGTCCGCCGGCTCGAACGGCGCGTATCTGCAAGAGAATCTCAGCGTGCCGGTCGTGATGGTCAAGGTGAACGGCTTCGACGTGTTGAGCGCAATCACGCGCGCCACCGCCACGTGGCCGCAAGCGCGCATCGGGCTGGTGCTGCATGAAGCGATCGCGCAGGAGCTGGCCGATCTGAGCCCGCTGCTGAATGTCGATCTGCGGCAGCGCGCGTACAGGTCGATCGACGAAGTGCGGCTCGCGGTCGATGAACTCGCCGCGCAGGGCTGCCGCGTGGTGGTCGGCGCGGGCATGGCCTGCGATCTGGCCCAGCAGGCCGGCATGGAAAGCGTGTTCCTGTACTCGCTCGCCGCGGTCGAGGAAGCGTTCGAGCGCTCGGTCGAACTGGCGCGGGTGAGCCGCCAGAAGGAATCGAAGCGGGTGCGCCTCAATACGATCGTTGCGCATCTGCGGGACGGCGTCGCCGCGTTCGACGAAGCCGGCCAGCTCGAAGCCGTCAACCCGGCGATGCTCGACCTGCTCGGTTCAGGCTCAGCACAGGCGGCCCCGCGCTACGACGAGGACACCCCCGCGCGGGTCGGACGCGCGCTCGCGCCGCTGTTGCGTGAGACGCGCGTCGCCGACCAGCCGGTCGACGAACGCATCGAGCAGATCGGCGGGCGCGCGCTGATCGTCAGCTGTGTGCCGATTATCGAGCAGGGCGCGCGGGCCGGGTTCGTCGTGACCGCGCAGGACGCGCTCGTTGCGCAACGGATCGACCGCTCGCTGCGTACCAGCCAGCGGCCGAGGCATCTGGTCGCGCGGCATCGGCTCGACGATCTGATCGGCGCGTCGGTGGCGCTCGAGCGCGTGCGCCGGCTCGCGCGCGCCGGCGCCGCGCACGACGCGACCGTGCTGCTGAGCGGCGAAAGCGGCACCGGCAAGGAACTGGTCGCGCAGGGCATCCATAACGCGAGTCGGCGGCGCGGCAATCCGTTCGTCGCGTTCAACTGTGCGGCGCTGCCCGAGGGGCTGATCGAAAGCGAGCTGTTCGGGCACGAGGAAGGGGCGTTCACGGGCGCGCGACGCGGCGGCAAGCCGGGGCTATTTGAAATCGCCCACACAGGTACCATCTTTCTCGATGAAATCGGCGAAATGCCGGGCGCGCTGCAAAGCCGGTTATTACGAGTGCTGCAGGAACGCGAGGTGATGAAGCTCGGCGCGGGCCGCGCGACGCCGGTCGACGTGCGAGTGATCGCCGCGACGCACCGCGATCTTCATGCGCTAGTCGAGCAGGGCGCGTTTCGCGCGGATCTGTATTTCAGATTAAATCTGCTTCAGATAAAATTGCCGCCGCTGCGCGAACGCCGCGCCGACATCGCGCCGCTGGCGCGGCATCTGCTGGAGCGCAGCGCGCTGCAGTACGGCTTGTCGGCGGCGGCGCTCGGGCGGGTGCTCGCGTTTCTCGACCCGCTTTTCGCGAACTACGCGTGGCCCGGCAACGTCCGCGAACTGGAAAATCTGCTGGCGCGCGCGGCGATTTATATCGGCGACGGGACCAGCGAGATGTCCGGGAACTCGACCGCCGACGCCTTGCCAGACTGGTTGGCGGTGTTTCCCGAGTTCGGCCGGATCAGGCCGGCCGGGGACGAGCGAATCACGGAAGCGTCTCAGGACGCCAGGCCTGGCAGCACGGCGCCCCGCGCCAGCCCCAGCCGCGAGGATGCGCTGCGCGCCCTCGAACAATCCGGCGGCAATCGTGCCGCCGCCAGCCGCGCGCTCGGCATCGGCCGAACCACGCTGTGGCGGCTTCTGAAGGGCTGAAACGCCGCGCCATTCGTCCCGATAGTCTCGACCGACCAAACTAATAGGGCGCGACTATCGAACTCATTAACGCAATCCACTTTACCTATTAAGTGTAGTCTGAGATACTGACTCTACTTTCCAACCACCCTCCAAAGAGGATTCAGCAAATGCCGATCATCAACAGTCAAGTCAAACCGTTCAAAGCACAGGCTTACCACAACGGCGATTTCAAGACCGTCACTGAAGAAGACCTGAAGGGCAAGTGGTCGGTTTTCGTGTTCTACCCGGCGGACTTCACCTTCGTGTGCCCGACCGAACTGGGCGACCTGGCCGATCGTTACGAAGAGTTCAAGAAGATTGGCGTTGAGATCTACAGCGTGTCGACCGATACGCACTTCACGCACAAGGCATGGCACGACACGTCGGACACGATCCAGAAGATCAAGTACCCGATGCTGGCTGACCCGACGCTCGCTATCTCGCGCAACTTCGACGTGCTGATCGAAGAAGAAGGCCTCGCGCTGCGCGGCACGTTCGTGATCAACCCCGAAGGCGAGATCAAGCTGTGCGAAATCCACGACAACGGCATCGGCCGTGACGCTGGCGAACTGCTGCGCAAGGTTCAGGCTGCGCAATACATCGCGGCTCACCCGGGTCAAGTGTGCCCCGCCAAGTGGACGCCGGGCGCAGAAACGCTGACCCCGTCGCTCGACCTGATCGGCAAGATCTAAGGTCCGCGCAGCTCACGCTGCACTCGCAGTCTGCATCTGCCGGGGTCATCCCGGCGCATCACCGCGCGAATCGCCTGCTACGGCGTTTCGTGCGTTCCCCGGGCCCAGCATGTCCTATCCGGATGTGCGCGGCGCCGGGACACCAACACCCCTCGTCACGGAATCGCAACGCCATGCTTGACGCCAATCTCAAGACTCAACTGAAGTCGTACCTCGAAAAAGTTAGCAGGCCTATCGAGCTCGTCGCATCGCTTGACGACAGCGCGAAATCGCAGGAACTGCTGGCCCTGCTGAACGACATCGCGACTCTGTCGGAGCGCGTTACGGTGATCGAGCGTCGCGGTGACCACGAGCGCAAGCCGTCGTTTTCGATCGGCGAAGCGGGCAAGGAAGCGGGCATTCGTTTCGCCGGCATTCCGATGGGGCATGAATTCACGTCGCTCGTCCTCGCACTGCTGCAGGTCGGCGGCCATCCGGTCAAACTCGACGATGCGGTGATCGAACAGATCCGCAGCCTCGACGGCGACTATCAATTCGAAACGTATTTCTCGCTGTCGTGCCAGAACTGCCCGGAAGTCGTGCAGGCGCTGAACGTGATGGCGTTGATCAATCCGCGCATCCGTCACGTCGCGATTGACGGCGCGCTGTTCCAGAACGAAGTCGAAGCGCGCCAGATCATGGCGGTACCGACGATGTTCCTGAACGGCGAGACCTTCGGCCAGGGCCGCAGCGGCGTGAAGGAAATCCTCGCGAAGCTCGACACCAACGCCGGTGCGCGCGCCGCGAAGGAACTGGAAAAGAAGCCGGTGTTCGATACGCTGATCGTCGGCGGCGGCCCGGCGGGCGCTGCGGCGGCGATCTACTCGGCGCGCAAGGGCATCGCGACTGGCGTCGTGGCCGAGCGTTTCGGCGGCCAGGTGCTCGATACGCTGGCGATCGAAAACTTCGTGTCGGTGACCGAAACCGAAGGGCCGAAGTTCGCGACCGCGCTCGAACAGCACGTGAAGGCCTATGACGTCGACATCATGGACGTGCAGCGCGCCGAAGCGCTGATTCCTGGGCGCATCAACGAAGTGCGTCTGGCAAACGGCGCGGTGCTGAAGGCGAAGACGATCATCCTCGCGACCGGTGCGCGCTGGCGCGAAATCAACGTGCCTGGCGAGCGCGAGTACCGCAATCACGGCGTCGCCTACTGCCCGCACTGCGATGGCCCGCTGTTCAAGGGCAAGCGCGTTGCGGTGATTGGCGGCGGCAACTCGGGTGTCGAGGCGGCGATCGACCTCGCGGGTCTCGTGCGCGAAGTAACGCTGCTCGAATTCGGTGCGACGCTGCGTGCCGACGAAGTGCTGCAACGCAAGCTGCGCAGCCTGTCGAACGTGACGATCGTCACGCAGGCGCAGACCACGGAAATCACCGGCGACGGCAAGAAGGTCAACGGACTGGTCTATAAGAACCTCGCTTCGGGCGAAGTGAAGCAGGTCGAACTCGAAGGCGTGTTCGTGCAGATCGGTCTCGTGCCGAACACCGAATGGCTGAAGGGCACGGTCGAACTGTCGAAGCATGGCGAGATCGTCGTCGATGCGCGCGGCGCGACGTCGGTGCCGGGCGTGTTCGCCGCCGGCGACGTGACCACGGTGCCGTTCAAGCAGATCGTGATCGCGGTGGGCGAAGGCGCGAAGGCATCGCTGTCCGCGTTCGATCACCTGATCCGCCACAGCGAAGAAGTCGCGGCTGTCAGCGAAGCGGAAGCCGAAGCAGCAGTTTGATCCGGTAGATCAGAGACGCAAACGGCGGCCCGCGGGCCGCCGTTTCAGTTTGCGCACGAAAAAAGACCCGCTGCATGCGGGCCTTTTTCGTTAGAGCACGGAAATCGATATCAACGCCGGTCGAACGAATACTTGCCGGGGCCGGTCACGCACAACAACAGCAAGCCACCGATGATGCCGATGTTCTTGTAGAAATGAATCATGTTGTCGTATTGCATCGCGCCCGTCATATTCCAGTAGTGGTGGCCGATGATCGCGGTGCCGAGCGTATACAGCGCAAGCAGCAGCGCCAGCGGTCGCGTGAAGAAACCCACCAGCAGCGCGACGCCCACGACCAGTTCCATCACCACCGCGATAACGGCGGACAACTCCGGCACAGGCGCGCCGGTCGACGTCATATAAGCGACGGTGCCGGAAAAGCCGGTCAGCTTCGACCAGCCGAACATCACGAACAGCACCATCAACAGGATTCGAGCGACGAGAACCACAGCGTCTTTCTGGTTTTCAAACAGCGTATAGCGCATGATTTTTCCCGTTAGGGTAGAGAGTTGAAGCTCGCTGAACATCGTCGTCCAGCGAGCCACGTTCAAGATTGAGTCATTAACGGCGCAAGCGGAGCGCTTATGCCCACAGTGCCGAGGTCTCGATGTTGCGCAGGTCGAACACGAGCACTTCCGCGTCGCGGCCCTGCGTGAACGTCAGCGCTTCTTCGCCACGCACCCGTGCCCCGTCGCCCTCGCCAAGCTCCACGCCATTCACCGTGACGCTGCCGCGCGCCACATGAACATACGCATAACGGTCCTTCGCGAGTTCGAGTCGCGCGGTTTCGTCACCGTTGAAAAGACCCGCATACACACGTGCGTCCTGTTGCAATTGCAGCGAACCGTTCGCACCGTCCGGCGACAGCACCAGCCGCAGCACGCCGCGCTTGTCGGCCGCGCCGAAGTGCTGTTGCTGATAGCGCGGCTTCGTGCCTTGCTGAGCCGGCGCGATCCAGATTTGCAGGAAATGCACCGGCTCGCTCTTCGAATGGTTGTATTCGCTGTGCGCCACGCCGGTGCCCGCGCTCATCAACTGGATGTCGCCCGGCACGATCACCGAGCCCGTGCCCATCGTGTCCTTGTGTTCGAGCGCGCCTTCGAGCACGTACGAAAAGATCTCCATGTCGCGATGCGGATGCTTGCCGAAGCCTTGCGCCGGCGCCACACGGTCGTCGTTGATCACGAGCAGGTCGGAGAAGCCGTTCTGCTTCGGATCATGATAGTGCGCGAACGAAAACGTATGGCGCGAGCTGAGCCAGCCGTGTTCCGCGCGGCCACGTTGGTTGGCGTGTCTGATTTCGAGCATGCTGTTTTCTCCTTGAGTTTTGTCGTGTGATCCGGGCCAGATGTTTGGCTGCGATCGATGAATGACAGTGTAGGTCAATCCGGATCGTTATAATCATGGTCAAACCGGAAACACTGTCACAATGAAGTGGACAATACGATGCAACTCGATGACATGCGAATCTTCGTCGCGACCGTCGACGCCCACAATTTCACCGCCGCGGCAAACCGGCTGTCGCTGTCGAAACAGTTCGTGAGCCGCCGTGTGATGGCGCTCGAGGAGGCGCTCGGCGTGCAACTGCTGATTCGCAATACGCGCAAGCTGGCGGTGACCGATCTGGGCCAGGAGTTCTATGAGCGGGCGAGGCGCATCCTCGGCGAGGTCGAGGACGCCGAGCAGGCGATGTCGTTGCGCCGTGCCGGGCCGCGCGGGCTGCTACGCGTGAGCGCGCCGATGTCGTTCGGCATGACGCATCTGTCGCCGCTCGTCGCGGCGTTTCTGCGCGAGCATCGCGACGTGCGCTTCGATATGGAACTGAGCGATCGCGCCGTCGATGTGGTCGGCGAGGGCTTCGACATGGCGATCCGTATCGGCACGCTGGCGGATTCGTCGCTGATCGCGCAAAAGCTGATCGATGTGAGGATGATCGCGTGCTGCAGCCCCGGTTATCAGCGGCGGCGTGGCAGCCCGGCCGTGCCGGCCGATCTCGTGAATCACGATTGCCTGCTGTACGGCCACGGCGGCGCGGTGGGCTGGGAGTTTCGGGTCGACGGCGCGGTCAGGAGCGTCGAGGTGCGCGGGCCGTTGCGGGCCAATAACGGCGAGCTGATTCGCGATTCGGCCGTCGCGGGACTGGGCATCGTCCGGCTGCCCGATTTCATCATCGCCGATGCGCTCGCCAGCGGACAGCTCGTGCCCGTGCTCGAAGCGTTCCTGCCGTCGGCGACGGGCGTCTATGCCGTGTATCCGCAGCATCGGCAAAGCTCGGTCACGATCCGGGCATTCGTCGAGTTTCTGCGCAAGCATTTGAGGAAAAAGCTCGCGGCCGAACCGCGGACGCCCGGCGGCTAAATCTTCTAAACCCCATCAACCGTCGCGGAAGATGAAGCTGTACGCGCTCAACGCCGGCACGCCGCCCAGGTGCGCATACAGCACGCGCGAGCCGGCCGGAAATTCGCCGTTACGGACCTTGTCGATCATGCCGTGCATCGATTTTCCCTCGTACACCGGATCGGTCAGCATGCCTTCGAGCCGCGCGCACAAACGGATCGCCTCGAGCGTGCCGTCGTTGGGCAGACCGTATTCCGGACCGCCGTAGCGCTCGTCGAGCACGATGTCTTTCGCGGTGATGTCGCGGCCCAGCTCGACGCTCTCGGCGGTCCGCTTCGCGATGCGCGAGATCTGCTCGCGCGTCTGCGCCGGTTTCGCCGAGGCGTCGATGCCGATCACCCGATCGGCGCGGCCGTCGGCGGCGAAACCGACGACCATGCCCGCCTGGGTGCTGCCCGTCACCGAGCACACGACGATGTAGTCGAATTTGAAGCCCAGTTCGGCTTCCTGCTGGCGCACCTCTTCGGCGAAGCCGACGAAGCCGAGCCCGCCCAGCGGATGATCCGAGCAGCCGGCCGGAATCGCGTACGGCTTGCCGCCGGCCGCGCGCACGCTGTCGAGCGCGTCTTCCCAGCTCTTGCGAAAGCCGATGTCGAAGCCGTCCGGCACGAGCCGCACGTCGGCGCCCATCATGCGCGACATCTGGATGTTGCCGACGCGGTCGTACACCGCATCCGAGTAATTGACCCAGTTCTCCTGCACCAGCACGCATTTCAGGCCCAGATGCGCGGCAACCGCCGCGACCTGGCGCGTCTGGTTCGACTGGATGCCGCCGATCGTCACAAGCGTGTCGCAGCCCTGCGCGAGCGCGTCGGGGATCAGATATTCGAGCTTGCGGGTCTTGTTGCCGCCGAACGCGAGGCCGCTGTTGCAGTCCTCGCGCTTGGCATAAAGCTTGACCTTGCCGCCGAGATGCTCGCTCAGACGGTTGAGCGGCTGGATCGGCGTGGGCCCGAAGGTGAGCGAGTAGCGGGGGAAACGTTGCAGGTTCATCGCGGCTCCGTGGTGGGTGATTTCCGTGGGTTCATGTTAGAAAAAATCATCGGAAATGAGCTTGCGAAAAAAATCGCGCGCACGTACTTTTAAAAATTAGCGAATGTCTTCTTCCTCATAAAAGTTCGTATACATGGCCACCAGCGCAACAAAAGTTCGTACTGGGTCGAAACCATCCGATCCCCACCACGCGCTCGATCGCATCGATCGGGCGATCCTGCGGCAGCTGCAAACCGACGCGTCCATTTCGAACGTGGCGCTCGCCGCGAAAGTGAAGCTGAGCGCGCCGGCGTGTTTGCGGCGCGTCGAACGCTTGAAGGAATCGGGGCTGATTCGAGGCGTGGTCGCGCTGCTCGACCCGAAGGCGGCGGGCGCGGGCATGCTGGTGATCATCGGCGTGGTGCTCGATCGCTCGACGCCCGAGTCGTTCGCCGAATTCGAAAAGGCCGCGCAGAAGGTGGCCGGCTGCATGGAGTGCCACGTGGTGACCGGCGAGTTCGACTATTTCATGGTGATCCGCACGCGCGACAGCGACAGCTTCAATCGCCTCCACGCGGAGCAGTTGCTGTATCTACCGGGCGTCCGGCAGATCCGCTCGTTCATGGTGCTGAAGGAAATCCTGTCGACCACGAAATTTCCGCTGTAAGCCGCTCGGCCACCCGGCCGCGCAGCCGGCCGCAAAAACGCGCATGCTGTCATAAACGCCGCGCCCGCGCGACCAAGCTTCGGCGCACCCGCGTGCGGCCTGGCTGCACGGTGGCAAGGCGGGGGCGCGCGTCTGCACTTTTTCGGAGCGACCATCATGACTGGCAACAGACCGCAATCCCTTACATCGCTCGGCGGCAACTCGAAACGCTCACGTGCGGCCGCACTGTCGTTGCTGCTCGGCGCCGTCGCCTTCGCGTCGCCGCTTGCGCAGCGCGTCGCGTTCCCGGCGGAGAACGCCGTCGTCATTGCACCGCCCGCGCTCGACGAACCGCTCCCGGCCAGCACCGCGCACGAGGAAACCGCGGTGCTCGCGGGTGGCTGCTTCTGGGGCGTCCAGGGCGTGTTCCAGCATGTGCGCGGTGTCACGCGGGCGGTGTCCGGCTATTCGGGCGGCTCTCGCGACACCGCGCAGTACGAGACCGTCAGCGGCGGCGACACGGGGCACGCCGAATCGGTGCAGGTCACCTTCGATCCCGGCAAGGTCACCTACGGTCAGTTGCTGCAGGTGTATTTCTCGGTGGTTCAGGACCCGACCGAGCTGAATCGTCAGGGGCCCGACAGCGGCACGCAGTACCGCTCCGCGATCTTTCCGCTGAACGACGCGCAACGGCGCGTCGCGCAAAGCTACATCGCGCAGTTGGACAAGTCGCACGTGTTCCCCGCGCCGATCGTCACGAAGACGGAGCCGTACAGGGGCTTCTATCCGGCCGAGTCGTATCACCAAAACTATCTGACCTTGCATCCCGATTCGGCCTATATCGTGTTCAATGACATGCCGAAAATCGCCAACCTGAAGCGCCTGTTCCCCAGCCTGTATCGCGACAAGCCGGTGCTCGTCGAAGTAGGGCAATGACGCGGCCGAACGGTTGCGTCGCGCTCGTCATCAATCTTCCACAGACTTGGCGCATATCTTGCGAAGCCATGCTCCGTGGGCCGTTGTCCGCGCCACCGCGGCGCGCAAGCATCATGCGCAGTGGCCACATGACCGCGTGGGTCACGCGGGCTCGCCGCGCCTCGTGCGCATCGCGCCGCCCGCGACATCGATTGGAAAAATTACACGCCGCAAGTAGCAGTGCGGCGGTCGTCCGTGCTTTTTGGGTCCGCGCTGGACCCCGGGCGAAAACCTAACCTCATCGCGATGAGCGGATCGGAGGCTTCCGGTGGTGAATAGCCGTAGAAAGAAGCGGGGCGCCTCGCCCCGCCATAAACAAACCGGCATCGCGGCGAGCTTCTTCGTCGCCGCGACCTTGAGTGCGATGGCCTGCGTGCCGGGTGTGGTCTTCGCGCAGACGCCGTCGCCGCTCGGCGAATGGCAATACTCGGTGGGCGTTCCGCTGCAGAAGATGTGGCAGCCGAACATTCCCGACTGGCAACTGCGCTTCGGCGTGGCCACGTCGTTCCAGCCGCGCTTCGAGGGATCGGACCGCTATCACCTGGTGGCCGGTCCGAGCATCGACGTGCGTTACAAGGATCTGCTCTTTCTGTCGAGCGGCGAAGGCTTCGGCGTGAACTTCGCGCAGGGCGAGAACTGGCGCATGAGTCTCGCCGCAGTCTACGATCTCGGCCGACGCGCCCAGGACGATCCGCAGGAACTCAACGGGCTCGGCAACATCAACCCGGCGGTCGGTCTGAAGCTCTCGGGCGAGTACGTCATTTCGAAGGATTTTCCGCTCGTGCTGCGCGCCGATATCCGCCGCTATTTCGGCGGATCGAACGGCTGGATCGGCGATCTCGGCGCCTATATGCCGATGCCCGGCAGCACCAAACAGTTCTTCTGGTTCGCCGGGCCGAACGTGGTGCTCGCGGACTCCAAGTACATGAACAGCTGGTTCGGCGTCAATCAGGAGCAGGCCGCTCACTCGCAGTATCCGCAGTATCACGCGAGCGCCGGCTTCAAGTCGGTGGGTTTCGGTGTCAGCGCGATCTGGCTGTTCAGCAAGCACTGGTTCGCGACCGCCGACGGCGCGTTCGAGCAGCTCGTCGGCGGCGCGGGCAACAGTCCGATCACGCGCAGCCGCGCGACCGGTGTCGCCGACGTGTCGATCAACTACCGGTTCTGACGTAGCGCGCCGCGCAGCCCTTGCGCCGCGACTTCGTAGGTATAGCCCTTGCTGACTCCGTAATCGCGCGCCGCGACGCCTTCGTCGCCGCGCGCCCGAACACAAGGAGTCGATTCCCATGGCAGGTAAAGCGAATACCCCGAAGCCCGCGGCCCACGCAAACGGGGCGGCGCAGTCGAACGACGCGAAATCGAACGATCTCGAACGCAATCGCGTGAAGCCGCAAGGCGAGGCGCTGAGAACCAATCAGGGCGTCAAGATCGCCGACAACCAGAACACGTTGCGCGCGGGGCCACGCGGCCCGTCGCTGCTCGAAGATTTCATCATGCGTGAGAAGATCACGCACTTCGATCACGAGCGCATTCCCGAACGGATCGTGCACGCGCGCGGCTCGGCCGCACATGGCGTCTTCAAGGTCTACGAATCGATGCGCGAGTACACCAAGGCCGCGTTTCTGCAGGACCCGGCTACCGAGACGCCGGTCTATGTGCGTTTCTCGACCGTGCAAGGTCCGCGCGGCTCGGCCGACACGGTGCGCGACGTGCGCGGCTTCGCGACGAAGTTCTACACGCAGGAAGGCAATTTCGATCTTGTCGGCAACAACATGCCGGTGTTCTTCATCCAGGACGCGATCAAGTTTCCCGATTTCGTGCATGCGGTGAAACCGGAAGCTCCGAACGAAATGCCGACCGGCGGGTCCGCGCACGACACGTTCTGGGACTTCGTTTCGCTCGTGCCCGAATCGGCGCACATGGTGCTGTGGACGATGTCGGATCGCGCGATCCCGCGCAGCTTACGGATGATGGAAGGCTTTGGCGTCCACACGTTCCGCTTCGTCAATGCAGAGGGCAAGGCGCGCTTCGTCAAGCTCCACTGGCGTCCGGTGCTCGGCTCGTATTCGCTGCTGTGGGACGAAGCGCAGAAGCTCGCGGGCAAGGACCCGGACTTTCACCGGCGCGACTTATGGGAAGCGATCGAACGCGGCGACTATCCCGAGTACGAACTGGGCGTGCAGATCGTCGAGGAAGCGGACGAGCACAAGTTCGATTTCGATCTGCTCGATCCGACCAAGCTGATTCCTGAAGAGCTGGTGCCGGTGAAGATCATCGGCAAGATGACGCTCAATCGCAATCCGGACAACTTCTTCGCTGAGACCGAACAGGCCGCGTTCCATCCGGGGCATATCGTGCCGGGCATCGATTTCACCAACGACCCGCTGCTGCAAGGGCGCTTGTTCTCGTACACGGACACGCAGATCAGCCGTCTCGGCGGCCCGAACTTTCACGAGATTCCGATCAACCGTCCGGTCTGTCCGTCCGTCAACAATCAGCGCGATGCGATGCATCGACAGGCGATTCACGTCGGCCAGGCGTCGTACGAGCCGAACTCGCTGAACGACGGCTGGCCGAAGGAAACCGATCCGGCCGCCGAAGATGGCGGCTTCGACAGCTATCAGGAACGCGTCGAGAGCACGAAGATTCGCGTGCGCAGCGACTCGTTCGCCGATCATTTCTCGCAGGCCGCGCTGTTCTACAACAGCATGTCGCAGCCTGAAAAAGACCATATCGCGGCGGCCTATCAGTTCGAACTGGGTAAGGTGACGAAGCCCGAGATTCGCGCGCGCCAGGTCAACGAGATTCTCGCGAACTTCGACGCCGGTCTCGCCGCGAAAGTGGCCGTTGGACTCGGTCTGCCGGCGCCGAAGCAGGGCACGGCCAGGCTGGTTGGGCCGAAGGCATCGCCGGCGTTGAGTTTGCTCAATCGCGTAAAGCCCGGCATCAAGACCCGCAAGATCGCGCTGCTCGCCGCGCCCGGTTCCGATGCCGCGGCGATCAAACAGCTGCAGCAGGCGCTCAAGGGCGAAGGCGCGACGCCGATGCTGATCGCACCGACGCTCGCCGGCATCGATGACCTCGCACCCGACGCGACGATCGCCGGGCTGCCGTCGGTGATGTTCGACGCGGTGATCGTCGTCGGCGGCGAGAAGGGGGCGAAGGCGCTATCGCAATCGGGCGATGCGAGGCACTTCGTGCTCGAAGCGTTCAAGCATCTGAAGGCGATCGCGGCGCTTGGCGCGGGGCGCGATCTGCTCACGGCCGCGCAGTTGCCGGCGCAGTCGGACGGCGTCGCGACCGGCGAGGACTCGCAGTCGGCCGATGTGTTGAAGGCGTTCCTCAATGCCGCGGGGCAGCATCGCGTGTGGTCGCGCGCGGCGCAGGCGGAATCGGTGCCGGCCTGAGCGGGCCGGGCAGGTTGCGCTGCCGCGTTAGCCGCTAAACGGCGCTGAGCGTAGCCGCAATGCGGCGTGTCGATGATGTGTGTTCGATGCAGGAACCTGGCCGGTGCGAGCCGGCCAGGTTTCTTTATTTGCCGCGCCCTGCCAGCAAGCTCAACCAGCCGCCTTCCGTTACAGGATGAGTGTCGTCCTTGTATGATGACGGCGGTCGCTTCGCGGTACTCAACACCGTGCGCAAACCCCGCAAAATATTCCGCATCGACCCGATTCGCCATGCCACTTACAGAAAAAATGACCGCATCGCAGGCCGTCGATCAACTCCGTTTCCGCCGCATCCTTCGCCGCAATATCGCGCTGCCTTTGGGCGTCGGCCTCGTCACGATGGCGCTGTTCGTCGGCCTGATCGCTTATCTCGTGTCGACAATGAGTTGGGCCGAGCACTCCGAGCGCGTGATCGGCGACGCCAACGAAATGCTGCGGCTCGCGGTCGATCGCGAATCGTCGATGCGCGGCTTCCTGATCACCGGTGACGAGAGTTTCCTCACGCCGTATGAAAACGGCGGCCCGAAATTCAAGGCGCAGCTCGAAACCTTGCAGAAGCAGGTCGCCGACAACCCGCTGCAAATCGCGCGGCTCAAGCAGATCGAGGCGCTGCAGCAGCGTTGGACCCACTTCGCCGAGGAGATCATCGACGCGCGCCGCCGCAATCTAGACTATGAGAGCGCGATCGCAGCGGGGCGCGGCAAGGTGGAATTCGACGAAATACGCCGCGAATTCGGCGATTTTCTCGATGTCCAATTGCGCCTGCGCCAGCAGCGCGCCGAAGCCACGCGCAATGTGACGGCGACGCTGGTCGGCCTGTTCCTGCTGTTCAGCCTCGGCGTCAGCGGCCTGCTCGCATGGCGGGGTCGTCGCGAACTGCTGGACCTGTCACAGACCTACGACGACGTGCTGCGTCAGCAGGACGAGCAGACCACGCTGCTCGAGCAGCAGGTCTGGTTGCGCTCGGGCCAGCGCCTGCTAGCGGACAAGGTCGTCGGCCAGACGAGCGCGCCGCTCGTCGGCCGCGCGATGCTCGAGTTTCTCGCCCAATATCTCGATGCGGTCGTCGCCGCGCTGTACGTGCGCGACCGGCAAAGCGGCACGCTGCGCCGCATCGCCGCGTATGGATACAGCCGCGACAGCGAACAGACCGCCGCTCTGAGTTTCGAGGAGGGCGAAACGTTGGTCGGCCAGGCCGCGCGCTCGCACCGCACGCTGGTGCTGCGCGACGTGCCCTCCGATTATGTGCGGGTCATGTCGGCGACGGGCAGCGGCGCGCCGCGCAATCTGCTGATCCTGCCGATCGACAACGACGGCCAGGTCAACGGCGTCATCGAAATGGGCTTTCTGCGCGAGGTGAGGCCGCGCGACGAAGAGTTCATGGAGCTGATCCGCCACAGCATGGGCGATTTTCTCGAAGCGGCGCTGTATCGCGAGCGCCTGCAGGATGCGCTCGCCGAGACGCAGCAGCTCAACGAGGAGTTGCAGGTCCAGCAGGAGGAGTTGCGGGTCTCGAACGAAGGTCTCGAGGAACGCGGCCGCGCGCTGATGGAATCGCAACGGCGCCTCGAAGCACAGCAGGCCGAGCTCGAACAGACCAACGTGCAGCTCGAGGAATACGCGCAGCGGCTGGAGCGGCAGAAATCTGATCTGCTGCGCGCGCAGAACGATCTGGCGGCCAACGCGGAGCGCCTCGAACAGTCGAGCCGCTACAAGTCCGAATTCCTCGCGAATATGTCGCACGAATTGCGCACGCCGCTGAACAGCTCGCTGATTCTCGCGAAGCTGCTGCAGCAGAATCGCAGCGGCAATCTGACCGACGAGCAGGTGCGCTACGCGGAGACGATCCACGCGTCGAACAGCGATCTGCTCGTGCTGATCAACGACATTCTCGACCTGTCGAAGGTCGAGGCGGGGCAGTTGACGGTCGAACCCGAAACGGTGTCGATCGAGGCGACGCTGCAATCGCTCGACGAAATGTTCCGGCCGATCGCGGCGACCAAGCACTTGCGGGTCGCTTTCGACAAGTTGCCGGGTACGCCGGATACGTTCGTCACCGACGGTCAGCGGCTCACGCAGATTCTGCGCAACCTGCTGTCGAACGCGGTGAAGTTCACCGAGCGCGGCGAGGTCACGCTCGAGGTCGCCAAGGTCGAGGACAACGTGCTGCGCTTCGACGTGCGCGATTCCGGCATCGGCATTCCGGCCGACAAGCTCGACATGATCTTCGAGGCATTCCAGCAGGCCGATGGCTCGACGAGCCGTCAATATGGCGGCAGCGGTCTCGGGCTGTCGATTTCGCGCGAGTTTTCGCGGCTGCTGGGCGGGCGCATTACGGTCGCGAGCGAAGTCGGCAAGGGCAGCGTGTTTTCGCTGTGGCTGCCGCTCGATACGCGCGAGGCCGCGGACAGCGCGATCAACGCGGGCATGGGCATGGGCACGGGCATGGGCATGGGCGCGCAGGCGACGGCGGAAGCGCCGTTGCTGCACACGCCGCTCGACGCCGCGCCCGCCGCGGTGATCTCGCCGGCGAATGGTCTGGCAAACCGGGCGTCGCCCGTCGCATCGCGCGACGCTTTGCAGCCCGGCACCGGCGAGCCCGCTGCTGCGCCAATTGCCGACGATCGCGACAACCGCACCCGCGCAGGCCGTCTGATCGTCGCGGTCGAAGACGATCCGCCGTTCGCCGCGATTCTGCGCGATCTCGTGCACGAACTCGACTTCGACTTCGTGCACGCGAGCGACGCGGCCAGCGGCCTCGCGCTGGTGCGAGACATGCGGCCGGCCGCGGTGCTGCTCGATGTCGGTTTGCCGGACCGCTCGGGCCTCACGGTGCTCGAATGGCTGAAGAACGATCCGCTGACGCGCCACATTCCGATTCATATCGTGTCGGCTACCGATCACGCCGACAAGGCGCTGCACCTCGGCGCGATCGGCTACACGCTGAAGCCGACCGCGCGCTCGACGATGGAGGCCGCGATCCGCCGCCTCGAAGCGCGGCTGCAACAGCGCCTGAAGCGCGTGCTGGTGATCGAGGACGACGCGCCGATGCGTGCAAGCATCCGCGCGCTGCTGCAAAGCGAGAACACCGAGATCGTCGCGGTCGCGACGCTCGCCGAGGCGTTCGAGCAACTGTCGACGGTGGCGTTCGACTGCGTCGTCACCGATCTCGCGCTGCCCGACGGCACCGGCTACGATCTGCTCGAACGTCTCGCCGCCAACACTGCGCATGCATCGCTGCCGGTGATCGTCTACACAGGCCGCATGCTGTCCGACGAAGAGGAGCACCGGCTGCGCCGCTATTCGAAGTCGATCATCATCAAGGGCGCGAAATCGCCGGAGCGTCTGCTCGACGAAGTCACGCTGTTCCTGCACAGCGTCGAGTCGTCGCTCGCGCCGGAGCAGCAGCGCATGCTGCGCACCGTGCGCCAACGCGACAACGCGCTCGAGGGCCGCACGATCCTGCTCGCCGAAGACGATGTGCGCAACATCTTCGCGCTGTCGCACGTGCTGGAACCGCTCGGCGCGAAGCTGTTGATCGCGCGCAACGGCCGCGAGGCGCTCGACGAACTGGAGAGCGGACCGGAAGTGCATCTGGTGCTGATGGACGTGATGATGCCCGAGATGGACGGCCTGACCGCGATGGGCGAGATTCGCCGCAATCCGCGCTTCGCGCATCTGCCGATCATCGCGCTGACCGCGAAGGCGATGGCGAACGATCGCACGCGCTGCCTCGAAGCGGGCGCCGACGACTACGTGTCGAAACCGATCGACGTCGACAAGCTCGTCGCGCTGTGCCGCGTGTGGCTGCGGCAGCGCTGAGAGCGCGAGCGCAAGCACGCAAGCGAGAAACGCGATGAAACCGTCCGCATCTGACGTACCTCAGCGTCTCAGCGATTTCGACATCGAGCTGCGGCTGCTGCTCGAGGCGATCTATCTGAAGTATCAGCACGACTTTCGCCACTACGCGATGTCGTCGCTGCGCCGCCGCCTCACGCAGGCGCTCGATGAATTCAACGTGGAGACGCTGTCGCAATTGCAGGACCGCATCATGCGCGACGGCAACGAGTTTTCGCGGCTGTTCCGCTACCTGACCGTGCAGGTCAGCGACATGTTTCGCGATCCGTCGTATTTCCTCGCGCTGCGCGAACATGTGCTGCCGCGTCTGCGCACCTATCCGTCGATCAAGGTGTGGGTCGCGGGATGCAGCACCGGCGAGGAGCTGTGGTCGCTGAAGATCCTGTTCGACGAGGAGGGCCTCACCGAGCGCACGCTGTTCTATGCGACCGACATCAACCCCGACGCGCTCGCGCGCGCGGAGGCGGGCATCTATGCGCTCGAACGCATCCAGGGCTTCACGCAGAACTATCTGGCGGCGGGCGGTACCCGTTCGCTGTCGGACTACTATCATGCAGCGTATGGCGGCGCGCGCTTTGCCGGCTCGCTGAAAGAGCGCGTGGTGTTCGCCGATCACAGCCTGTCCACCGACGAAGTGTTCCTCGAAGCGCATCTGGTGTCCTGCCGCAACGTGCTGATCTATTTCGATCGCGGCTTGCAGGATCGCGCGTTGGGGCTGTTCGAGAACGCGCTGGTGCGGCGCGGCTTTCTCGGCCTCGGCAGCAAGGAAAGCCTGCGGTTTTCGCGTCACTACGCGGCGTTCGACGAGTTCCGCGCGGCCGAGCGCATTTATCAGAAGCGTTAGCGAGGTCGCGATGCCATCCTTGAACGTCGAACCTGCGATGACCCAGACCGCCGATGCCGGCGGCGCCGCGCACACGCACGCGCCACGCGGTTACGAGCTGGTCGTGATCGGCGGGTCGGCGGGCGGCATCGAGGTGCTCAACGTGCTGCTCGCCGCGTTGCCCGCGCGCTTCGCGGCGGCCGTGATGATCGTCATGCATCTGCCGCCCGATTCGCCGAGCTATCTGGTGCCGGCGCTCGCGCATCGCTGCGCGCTGCCGGTGCTCGAACCCGATGCGGGCGAGCTGCTCCTGCCGGGCCGCGTGCACGTCGCGCCGCCCGGTTACCACATGCTCGTCGAAGTGGACCGCACGGTCGCGCTATCGACCGATGCGGCGGTGCGCTTCTCGCGGCCGTCGATCGACGTGCTGTTCGAATCGGCCGCCGCGGTGTACGGCGAGCGGCTGCTCGCGATCCTGCTGTCCGGCGCCAACGACGACGGCGCGCTCGGCCTCGAACGCGTGCGCGCGCTCGGCGGCACCGCGTGGGTGCAGGACCCCGCCAGCGCCGGTTCGGCGGAAATGCCGCGGGCGGCGATCGCGCGTGGCGCCGCCGATGCGATTTTCAATCCCGAAACCCTGGCCTGGCGCCTTACCGCGCTGCCGACTTCCCTCTGATCCGGTGCCATGACGAACTCACCTGTGAACATCCTGATCGTCGACGACATCGCCCACAACATCACCGCGCTCGAAGCATTGCTCGCGCGGCCCGACGTCGCGGTGCTGGTCGCCGACTCCGGCACCGCCGCGCTCGATCTGCTGCTCAAGCACGAAGTCGCGCTGGCGATTCTCGACGTCAATATGCCCGGCATGAACGGCTTCGAGCTGGCTGCGCTGATGCGCGGCAGCCCGCGCACCTCGCACGTCCCGATCATCTTCCTGACTGCGACCGCGCAGGACGCGTCGCGCACGTTCCGCGGCTACGAGGCGGGCGCGGTCGATTTCCTGTACAAGCCGTTCGATCCGCGCATCCTGCAGTCGAAGGTCGACGTGTTCGTGCAACTGGAGCAGCAGAAGCGCCAGCTCGCCGCGCAACTGGTGACGACGCGCCAGATGCTCGAAGCGAACGAAATGCTGATGGCGGTGCTCAGTCACGATCTGCGCACGCCGCTCGGCGCGGTGCTCGCGTCGGCCGAATACCTGATGCGCACGGCCGCCGACGAGCAGGCCGCGACCGTTGCCGCGCGCGTGAAGAACAGTTCGCTGAGGATGGCGCGGATGGTCGATCAGTTGCTGAACCTCGCGCGCCTGCAAGGCGGACGTCTGCCGTTGCAGCCGCGCTCGATCGACCTCGCCACACTGTGCCGCTCGGTCATCGATGAATTCGCGTCGCAGAAGAGCGGCAAGCAGATCGTGTTCACAAGCACCGGCAATACGGCCGGCGCGTGGGATACCGATCTCGTGTGGCAGGCGGTGTCGAATCTCGTCAGCAATGCGCTGCATCATGGCGCGCCGGACGGTGATATCGGCGTGGAGGTCGATGGCGACGCCGAGGATTGCGTGCGGCTGAAGGTGTCCAATCGCGGCACGATTCCGGCCGAGGTGTATCCGCATCTGTTCAAGGCGTTCGGGTCGAACGGCAACGGCGCGCGCTCGCGCGAAGGGCTCGGGCTTGGTCTGCATATCGTCCAGGAGATCGCGCGCATGCATGGCGGCGACGTCGGCGTCGCATCCAGCGACGAGGCCGGCACGACCTTTACGATCGAATTGCCGAGGGTGGTGGCGTTGCAGCGAGGGTCATTCACTCGGCGATAACGCGTCGCTAATGAGTCGCTCACCGTGGCAGCCCTGCGCCGCGCGCCGGCTGTGCTACGCTTGCCGCAACCCAATCCACGCAGCGCAAGCACGAATCCCCATCATGCGTTCCTGGCGCCTCGCATCACCGCAGCGCAGCGGTCAGATCAGCACCGCGCGCGCCACTGACCTCGTCATGGCGATTTCGCACCCGGATGCCGACGCGCTCGTCGCGAGCATTCTGCAGACGGTGGGCGAATCATTGTCGCTGCCCGTTTCGCAGTGCACGATCTTCGCGTACGAGTTCGATGCGCGGCCGCGTACGGTGTCGGCAGCAGATCATCGCGGCGGGCATTTTCTGCGCGACGTCGCCGAACGCTACGCCGCCCATTTTTATGCGCTGGACGGCAATCGCGCGATCATCGGCCAGACCCACGACAGGCGGCGCAGCGCTTCACGCGATGCGCTGGTGTTGCATCAGCAGCGCGGCGACGAAATCGAGAATGAAGCGTATCGCGCGGTCTGCTACGCGCAGCCGAACGTATCGGACCGGCTGTCGTTGCTGGTGCAGCCCGCGGATAGCGTGTGGCTGTCGATCAACCTGTATCGCGACCGCGCGTACGGCGTGTTCACGCCGGGCGATCTGGAGCGGATCGAAAGCGTCGCGCCGCTGTTCGCGCATGCGGCCAAGGGTCATTACGCGCTGAATGGGCAGCATCAGCAGGGCACCGGCGCGGCGATGCTCGCGCGCGTGCGGCGCGCATGTCCGGCGCTGACGCCGCGCGAACTCGACGCGTTGCGTGGCACGCTCGAAGGCGCGAGCGCCGCCGAGATCGCCGGGCAGATGGGTGTGAAGCCGGCGAGCGTCGTCACGTATCAGAAGCGCGCATATGCGCGGCTCGGGATTTCGAATCAGCGGCAGTTGTTCGCGCTGTGTATGCAGCCCTAGATGCACGATGCGCGCTGCGCCGAAGCGCGGGTCGCCTGGCGCTTCAGACCCGCTTCAAGCCCGCTTCAACTCCGCTTACCCCGCGCGTCGGCCTGCGTCTCCCGATCCCAGCGTTTCAACCACGGCACCACGAAATCCGCGAAACCATCGGCCGATGGCGACAGCGCCCGTTCGGTCGAGCGATACACGCACACCTCGCGAATCGTTTCCGGATCGACGATGCGCTTCATCACGAGCCCGAACGTGCGCGCGAGCGGCGCCACATAGGCCGGCGCGAGCGTGACCGCCAGCCCTTGCGCGGCGAGGCCGAATGCGGTGGTCACGTTATCGACGACATCGACCGGAATGATGCGTGCCTCGACCGGCAGATTGGCGCGCATCTGATCGACCGCGCGCTCGTGGTCGCGGCCGGTCGCGACGATCGGCACGTCGCGCAGATGTTGCCACTGCACGCGGCGGCGAGCGGCGAGCGGATGCGCGGCCGCGCACCACATGACCCACGGACTCGCGAACGCGGCCTCGGAGCGCACGCGCGGCCCGCTTTGCCGGTCCGGGCCGATCGCGAGATCGATATCGCCGCTCTCCACGCGCTCCACCAGTTGCTCGACCACGGTATCGCAGACCCGCACGACCACCTTCGGCTTGCCGCGCGCGTACGCGGCGATCGCCGCGGGCAGCGCCGTCGATGCGATCACGAGCGGCGCGCCGACCCGCACGATGCCGGCCGCGCGGTTGCGGATGTCGTCGGCGGATTGGGCGGCCATGCGCACGTGGCGCAGCACCGATTCGGCCGACGCCAGAAAGTCCTGCCCCGCGCTGGACAGCGCGACACGCCGCGTGGTGCGATCGAACAGCCGGAAGCCGAGCTCCGTTTCGAGTTCGGCAAGCAGTTGGCTGACCGCCGACGAAGTCAGCCCGAGCCGCTCTGCCGCGGCGCCGATGCTGTGCAGATCGACGATGGCGAGGAACGCTTCGAATTGGCGGATCGTGACGCGGGTAAGAGGCATACGATCGATTCTAAAGTAAAACTTACGAATCGTGAAAAATCGATTGATTGTGCGCGGCCCGGCGGCGACCGACACTCGTGCGGGTCGACTTAGCCCGGCAAACCCGCTTAGACTTAAGGTTTGCCCTGTCGTCACGCGGCGCGCGGACGACCGCTACAACAGGCCTGCACAGGCCGCCTTCAAGGACCCGTCATGTTCGACCATATTCCCGCCTATCCGGGCGACCCGATTCTGAGCCTGAACGAAGACTTTCAGCTAGACCCCCGGCCGAACAAGGTCAACCTCAGCATCGGCATCTACTTCGACGACGCTGGCAAGCTGCCGGTGATCGACGCGGTGCGCCGCGCCGAAACCGCGCTCCTCGACGCGATCGGCCCGCGCTCGTATCTGCCGATGGCGGGTCTGCCGCTCTATCGCGACACCGCGCAGGCGCTGGTGTTCGGCGCCAATAACGCGGCACGCGCCGAAGGCCGGATCGCGACGCTGCAAACGCTCGGCGGCTCGGGCGCGCTGAAAGTCGGCGCCGATTTCCTGAAGCGCTATTTCCCCGGCTCGCAGGTGTGGATCAGCGACCCGAGCTGGGAAAACCATCGCGTGATATTCGAAGGGGCGGGCCTGACGGTCAACACCTATCCGTACTACGACCCGCAAACGGGCGGCCTGCGTTTCGCCGAGATGCTAGCCGCAATCGACGCATTGCCAGAAAAGAGCGTCGTGCTGCTGCACGCGTGCTGCCATAACCCGACCGGCGTCGATCTGAGCCCGGCGCAATGGGCGGAACTGGCGCCGGTTTTGCAGCGCCGCAAGCTGATCGCGTTCGTCGACATGGCCTACCAGGGTTTCGGCGCGGGTCTCGAAGAAGACGCCGCACCGGTGCGCCTGCTCGCCGACGCGAACGTGCCGCTGATCGTCGCGAACTCGTTCTCGAAGAATTTCTCGCTGTATGGCGAGCGTGTCGGCGCGCTCAGCGTGGTCTGCAAGAGCGCCGACGAAGCGGCGCGCGTGGCGGGTCAGCTGATGTCGGCGGTGCGGGCGAACTACAGCAATCCGCCGACGCACGGCGCGCGTCTCGTCGCCAACGTGCTCGCCGATGCGACGCTGCGTGCGTCGTGGGAAGCCGAGCTCGGCGCGATGCGCGAGCGCATTCTGGCGATGCGCAACGTGATCCACGCGGGGCTCGACGGACGCGTCGATGAAGTGATGCGCGCGCGCTATGTCGCTCAGCGCGGCATGTTCACGTACACGGGCCTGTCCGAAAGCCAGGTCGAGCGTCTGCGCAACGAATACGCGGTGTACGTGCTGCGCTCGGGCCGCATGTGTGTCGCCGGGCTGAACGCGCGCAACGCGGACTATGTCGCGTCGTCGATCGCGGCGGTGGTGTCGGGCGACTGAAGCCGTCCGGCGGTCCAGCCGCTGTTGCGGCACGCGTGAATAGGGTGGCGGCGCGCATGGCCGCGCCGTCACAACCACAATCATGGAGACACTGACGATGGCCACGACCCTCGAAGCGCAGCCGACAAGCCCGGCCAGATCGGCCGCGATGCATCCGGACGAATGGCAGGCGCGCGTGCAGCTTGCCGCGTGCTACCGGATTTTCGATCTGCTCGGCTGGACCGAGATGATCTACAACCACATCACGCTGCGCGTGCCCGAAACCGTCAGCGGCGCCGAGCGTCACTTCCTGATCAACCCGTTCGGGCTGCACTACAGCGAAGTGAACGCGAGCAATCTGGTGAAGATAGATGCACAGGGGCGGGTGCTCGACGGCTCACCGTATCCGGTGAATCCGGCCGGCTTCGTCGTGCATGCGGCGATTCACGAGGGCTTGCCCGACGCGCACTGCGTGATGCATACGCACACCACAGCGGGCGTCGCGGTGGCCTGTCTCGAAGAGGGCCTGCAGCAGACCAACTTCTATAGCGCGCAGTTGCACGACCGGATCGCGTATCACGACTTCGAAGGCATTACGATTCATGCGGAAGAGGGCCCGCGGCTGCTCGCGCATATCGGCGACAAACAGGCGGTGATCCTGCGCAACCACGGTCTGCTATCGTGGGGACGGACGTTGCCGCAGACCTTCGCGATTCTGTGGACGCTGAATCGCGCGTGCGAAATCCAGATGGCGACGTTTTCGATGGGCCGCGCGCGGCCGGTGCCCGAGGAGATCGCGATTCGCTGCTCGCGCGACGCGTTGCAGTTCGACCCGCGCCACGGCGCCGGGCAGGACGTGTTCGATGCGCTGGTGCGGCGGGTCGACCGGATCGATGCGAGCTACCGGCAATGATTGAAGCCACGCATAAAAGAGCGCGACAATCAACGCTGCGATAAACACAGCAACAGGCAAGGATTCAGGCGATGAAAGTAGCGATCTACGGCGCCGGCTCGATCGGCGGCTGGATGGGAGTAAAGCTCGCGCAGGCTGGGCATCAGGTCAGCGTGGTCGCGCGCGGCGCGACGCTCGACGCGGTGCGCCAGCACGGTCTGCGGCTGATCGAAGGCGGCGTGATCTACGCCGAGCAGGTGAAGGCGAGCGACAAGCCGGCCGATCTCGGCGTGCAGGAGCTGGTCGTAATCGCGGTAAAGGGCCCGGCGATGGCGGCGGTGGCCGCGCATATCAAACCGCTGCTCGGACCCGAGACCATCGTGCTGACGGCGATGAACGGCGTGCCGTGGTGGTTCTGCGACGGCCTCGGCGGCGAGCTCGCCGGTCAGCGCCTG
This sequence comes from Paraburkholderia sp. BR10923, assembly GCF_040948765.1. Lineage (NCBI taxonomy): Bacteria > Pseudomonadati > Pseudomonadota > Betaproteobacteria > Burkholderiales > Burkholderiaceae > Paraburkholderia > Paraburkholderia sp. BR10923. The sequence goes on from NZ_JBFPKO010000005.1 coordinate 227,838, forward strand.
AAGACGATCGATCCCGACGGCGCGATCGCCGGCGCGATCCCGGCCGCGCAGACTGTCGGCTGCGTCGTGCATGCCAGTTGCCTGATCGACGCACCCGGCGTGATCCGGCATCACCAGGGCAATGGGCTGATCGTCGGCGAGGCGTCGGGTAAGGCGAGCGAGCGTGTCGAGTTGCTCGCCGCGCTGCTGCAGGCGGCGGGCTTCCATGCGACGGCCTCCGCGCAGATCCAGCGCGACGTCTGGTTCAAGCTATGGGGCAACATGACGATGAACCCGGTCAGCGCGATCACCGGCGCAACGACGGACCGGATTCTCGGCGACGAACTCGTGCGCGGCTTCGTCACGCACATCATGCTGGAGGCGAAGGAAATCGGCGCTCGCTTTGGCATCCCGATCGACCAGGCGCCCGATGACCGTCACGCGGTCACGCTGAAGCTCGGCGCGATGAAGACGTCGATGCTGCAGGACGTGCAGGCCGGCAAGGCGGTCGAACTCGATGCGCTGGTCGGCGCGGTGCGCGAACTCGGGCAGCTGACGCATGTGCCGACGCCTTATACGGATGCGTTGCTCGGGCTCGCGCGGCTGCATGCCAGTACGTTGGGCTTGTATCCGAAGCAGTGAGGTTGTTGTCGTAACGCCTTCGCTTCGAAGAAGGAAGAAATGCCGCGCGTTGATCGCGCGGCTTTTTTGTGGGCATTCGCAGAATAGCAGGGTGCCTTCAAAACGCATCGAACGTCGCCGTTCTTTAGTCAGCGGTGTAACGACCGCCACGGGCACACGGGCAATTACGCGTCGCTGTGGCCGTCTGCAACTGGGAGACAGCGATGGGTATCAATGTAAATGGCCAACTGCTCGGCAGCGGAGTCGATCTGAATGCGGGCGACTCCGCGTTCTGGTGGGTGGGTCCGATGAACTACGGCGAAATCCTGTGGGCGGCAGCGATCCCCCTGTCGGGACCGCCGTGGGACAAGAACGTCGAAGTCCGCAACCTTTCCAACGATTGCGACGCCGAAGGCAATCGCGTGGTGCTGCTGGAAGTGCATAACAAGAGCGCAACCGACTATGCTTCCTACGGACTCTTCATTGCATGGACCGACGCAATATGAACCTGGCCGCTGTGCATCCGCTCAATTCCATCGAACATGACGAGGAGTCCTCCATGAAGGTCCATATCGAATACGATCAGCAAGGCAATATCAAAGCGATCGCCGTGCTGGCCAGCGGCGGCCAAAAGCGCGGGATGCTCAAGGCGAGCGCTGGCCACAGCATCGCCGAAGTCGATTTTCCCGACGGCAAGCATCCCGGCGATCTCGATCATTTGAAGGAGATTCGCCAGCGCTATCGCGTCGAGCCGCATGCCGGCGGTCATCGGCTCGCGGAAAAATAGTCGGCTCGTTACCGCCTCCAGGGAGGCGGTTTTTTTTGCCTGCGCTAGGCCGCGACGGCAGCTGGCAGCTTCGCCGCTTCGATCAACGACAACGCGCGCCGCGGGTCGTCGAGTTCGGTCAGGCACAACAGCGCGAGGCGCGCCAGATACAGCGACGCCTGCGCTTCGCCTTCGTGGGTCAGCGTGTTGCACAGCGTCGTATAGACGAGGTCGAGATCGGAATCGGTCATGGTGTCGAGGGTCCTTGCGCGTTAGTTCTGCGGCGTCAGCGTGGCATCGAGCGCGTGCCGCACGGCGGCCGCGCTGCCGTTGCGCCAGCGCGCCAGCACGTGGCCGTCGGGGCGGATCAGATAGACGGTGCCGGGCTGTGCGTCGAGCATGTCGTGCAGGCGGCCGGTTGGATCGATCGCTGAAGGACCGTTCGCCGATTGCGCATCGGCCGTGACGATATTGATCAGGTTGAACGGAATGCCCTGGCTGGCTAGCATGCTTTGCAGTTGCTGCCACGACTCAGCGTCGTTCGCGTGGTCTGCGTCGAAGCACAGCGCCGTGAAGCACGGTCCGAGCAGGTCGGTTAGGTGAATGCCGAGCCGTGCGCCATCCTGCGATTGTTTCAGCAGCCTGCACTCGGGCAGCACGGTGCCCGGCGCGGGGCCGCGATCGAATGCATCGGCCTTGTCGCCCACGAAGTTCAGCGGCGATTGCCGATACGCGATCGCATGCGTCTGGCGCGGATTGATCAGCGGCCGCACCGCCGCATGCCGTTCGGCGAGTCCGAGCACGGCCGTGCGCAGCAGATCGAACGCGAAGGTCGGCGGCGCCATGAATTCGGTGCTTTTCATGCCGTAGCTCAGATTCTCGCGCGCCGCGTACACACGTTCGTCGCTATAGCTATCGAGCAGCGCTGGCGACGCGCTCCCGTTGATCACGCAGCCGAGCTTCCAGCCGAGATTGTCGGCGTCGTCGATGCCGGAGTTCGCGCCGCGCACGCCGAAGATCGGCACCAGATGCGCGGCGTCGCCCGCGAACAGCACGTTGCCGTGCCGATAGCGTTCGAGCGTCAGCGCATTGGCCTTGTAGATCGTGATCCAGATCGGCGACCACGCGCCGGTTTCGCCCATCGAGTCGAGCAGGTTTTGCACGCGCGGCATCACGTTCTCGGGCAGCACGGCGGCGTCGGGGTCTTCGTCGTCGCGCAACTGATAGTCGATACGCCACACGTTGTCGGGCTGCTTGTGCACCAGCACCGTCGAACCAGGATTCGACGGCGGATCGAAATAAGCGAGCCGTTCTGTCGCGCGCGTGCTGTCGAGTTCGATATCGACGATCACGTAGCGGCCTTCGTAGGTCGTGCCGGTAAGCTTAAGCCCGAGCAGGTCGCGGATCGTGCTGCGTCCGCCGTCGCAGGCGACGACCCACGCGGCGTCCATCTGCCAGCTCGCGCGTTGCGAATCGGCAGATTCGGCGCTGCGCAGCGTCAAGGTCGCGCCGCCTTGCGGCCGTTGCGCGAGGCCCGTCACACGCGTTTGCCAACGCACGTCGATCAGATCGGCGTGCCGTTCGATCTCGTCGAGCAGCAGTTGCTCGATCTGATACTGCGCGATATTGATCATCGGCGGCAGCGACTGCTCGTCGTCCTGATGCATCGCGAAGCGGAACACCTCGGTGTCGCGATAGAAGCTGCGCCCGCCGGTCCACGCCAGCCCCTTTTGCAGAAACCCCTCGACGACGCCGAGCCGCTTGAAGATTTCGAGGCTGCGTCGCGAGATGCAGATCGCGCGGCTGCCGGTGCAGACGCTGTCGTCGGCCTCGATCAGCACCGAGCGCACCCCCTGGCGCGCGAGCGCAATCGCGAGCGTCATGCCGACCGGACCGCCGCCGACGATCGCGACGGCGCGCGTTTGTGGATCGCGTCCGTCGACGAGCGGCGGCAGCGCGGCCGGATAACGGCGCGGCGCGAACGGATAGGGTTTGAACGGACGGGTCATGCGTGTCTCCGGTTTGCTTGCGTTATCGGCGCAGTATGCGGCAGCGTGCGTGCGCGGCTGTCCGCATTTTGGGTACGACGCCGCGACGCGAGTTGACCCCGTCCAGGCTTGTGTCAGTGGGCCTCCAGGAATTCGACGATCAGGCCTGCGATTTCCTGCGGTCGTATCGTTGATGCGCGTATGGTTTTCGAAGCCGTTGAGCTTCAACGTACTCAGGATATTGAAGCCGAGTTCTCCCAGCACGGATTCAAGGCAAGCCTCGACGGACCATGAGAATGGGATTCGAGCGAGGCTTAACGTAAGCCCTGAGCGGGGCGGTGCGCGCTAGCCACAGCCGCAGATGGATGCTTGAAGCAAAAATCCTGGTTTTTCGACCTGGCCTGCTTCGGGCCAGCAGCCTCAGCCCGCGCTGGCCGCCTGCGATTGCTGCCGCATGGGCTGCCCGCTCGTCGCCGCGTGACAAGCCTGGATCATCGCGCGGAACGTCGGCGACGCATGCAGCTCGCCGCCCGCATCGAGTTCGGCGCTGTCGTCCGGCGCGTCGCCGACGCCGACCACCAGCGTCGCGCGTGGCCGCCATTCGCGCGTGCGCCGCAGCATATTGCGCAGATACGGCGGCGACTCGGGCGCGTCGAGCGACACGATGCAGATGATCGAGGTGTCCTTGAAGCTCGGCTCATCGGCGCGCGCGCTGCGATAGCCGGAGTGCGTCGCCATCAGCGGCGCGAAGCCCTGGCGGTTCAGCAGTTGCACGGCGATGGCCGTCGTCACTTCGTCGAATGCGCCGCGGCCGGGCACGCACAACACCGCCGCCTTGCCCGCTTCGTCCGCCTGTGGCGAGCGCGACAGCGGATCGCTGCCGTAGCGCTCCGAAGCACCCGCGCCCGGCGACGCCAGCTCCGGCGCCCCCGCGAGCAGCGCGTTACCCGCATCAGCCGATTCGGCAGGCGACAGCGTATCGCGCAGCCCGTCGGCGATTTCGAGGTTCTCGACGATATCGGCGAGCGCGTCGTTGATCCGTTGCAACTGCCCGGGCATCAGCACGCCGCGCTGCGCGTCGTTGCGCGCGAGCCGCAGGCCTTCGAGCGCGACCTTGTCGTAGTAGTCGATCAGCGACATCTCGCGCAGCAGCCGTTCGGCCTGCACGATCGCCTCGTGCGGATCGTCGGCGAGCAGGCGCTGATAGAAGTTCTGCGCGGGCGTCAGCGCGGGCTGATCGCCGAGCAGCACGGTCAGGAAGTTCAAGCGGTCCGCGTAGCGCCCGAGCGTGACGACGCACAGCGTGAGCGGCGTCGACAGCACGAGGCCGATCGGCCCCCACAGCCAGCTCCAGAAAATCGCCGCGACCACCACCGCGAGCGGCGACAGGCCCGAGCGATGACCGTACAGCAGCGGCTCGGCGATCTGCCCGGCGACCACGTCGACGACGATGAACAGGATCAGCGTGAGGACCGCCATCGTCCATTGCGGCTGGATCGCGGCCGCGAGAAATACCGCGAGGATCGCGGCGATCCAGATGCCGATGTACGGTACGAAGCGCAGCAAAGCGGCGATCACGCCGAACAGCAGCGCGCCCGGTACGCCGATGATCGCGAGCCCGATCGCGATGATGCCGCCCGCGCTCAGATTCACGCCGAGCTGCGCGACGAAATAGCGTGACAGGCGCCCGGCGGCGTCGTTGATCGCGGTAGTCGTGCGGTGCAGGTCGCGCGAGCCGAACAGGCTGATCAAACGGTCGCGCAAATCCTCGCGTTGCAGCAGGATGAAGATCGTCACGACGAGCACGATGAAGGTCGTCTCGATCGGCGCGATGGCCGGCGTCAGCGCGCGCTGCGCGAGCTGCACCGGCGTCGGCGCGGGCTCGTGCACCTCGACCTGTTGCGGCACCTGCGGCGCGTTGCGCGCGGCGCGGCCGGTCGGGCGCGGCGGCGCGGGACGCGACGGCGCCATGCGCTGCAACGCGCTGGCAGCGCTGCTCATCAGCGAATCGGCGCGGCCCACGGTCTTTTCCTGCACGGTTTCGATCTTCTGCTCGATCGCTTCCTGGTACTGCGGCAGGGCGTTCGCGAGCTGCACGAGCTGCGCGCCGATCAGCGCGCCTATCGCGAGCAGCGACGCGAGAGCGAACAGCACCGCGATGAAGATGGACGGCAATTGGCCCATGTGCAGACGCCGCAGCATCTGCACGAGCGGCGCGAGCAGGAAGCTCAGCAGCACCGACAACGTGATCGGAATCAGCACCTCCCGCCCGAAGTACAGCGCGCACACGACCACCACGCCGGTGATTAGCGACACGAGGCCATGCAGGCCCGGCGTGCCCGGCGGATAAACGCGGTTGGGGCGCCCATGCGGCGGCGGTAGCGATATTTTCATGTAAACACAATTCCGGTTGGGACGCGTTGACGACCGAGCGGAGCACTGGTCGTCCGCAAGACATATGCCCGAATTGTAGGCGGTTTGGTGGGAGCAGGGCTCGGGCGCGGCTGCGCGGCGGGTCGCTCGATGAGCTCGAATCGTCAGCCTACATGCACCCGCAATATCTCCAGCAACTGCGAACTCACATACAGCAGCAAGCCGATAAATCCGCCGACGATCGTCCCATTGATGCGGATGTACTGCAGATCTTTGCCGATATTCATCTCGACCTGCCGTGACATCTCATGCGCGTCCCAGTTCTTCACGGTATCGCTGATATGGCGCGTCAGGAACTGCGCAAAGTCCGGCGCCATCGCGCGCGCGGCTTCTTCGAGGTGATCGTTCAGCGATTGCCGCAGCGCTGGATCGCGCGCGAGTTCGCGGCCGACCCACGCGCCCATCGCGGCGACACGCGCATGCAGTGCCGAGTCGGTGCTTTGCAGATCGCGCTTGAGCCACGCGCGCAGTTCGCCCCACATGTCCTTCACGTAGCTGCTGAAAGCCTCGCCTTCGACCAGATAGCGCTTCAGCGCTTCGCCCTGTTGCAGAAAAACCGGATCGGTCTTCAGCCGCACGATCAGCTTCTGCACCACCCGGTCGAACCTGTCGCGCAGCTCGTGCGTGGGGTTCTCGGCGATCTGTTCGAGCATACGGTTCGCGGCGCTCGCGATCGCTTCGGCGCCCTTGTCGCCGATCCACGCCGACGGCAGAAACTTCTCCATCGTCGGATACTCGCTTTTCACCCAATCGACGATGCGCGCGGCAATGAACTCGCGCGCCGGCGCTTCGCGCAGCACCGCGATCACCTGATCGATCGCGGTGTCGAGCAGTTCCTGATGACGGCCGTCGCGCGTCAGCGTGTCGAGGATCGCGCCGAGCGATTGCGACAGATCGACCTTCGCGAGCACGTCGCGCAAGCCGTCCTTGATGAAGTTCTGGATGCGCGCGTCGTCGGCCACCTCGAGGATGCCGCCGGTGAGGCGCACCACGTAGTCGCCGAGGCGCTCGGTGTTGGCCGATTCGCTGAGCCACGCGGTGATGGTCTGCGCCGGATCGTGCCGGCGGATCAGACCGACCAGCGACGGCACGTCGAGAAACTTGTCCTGCACGAAGTGCGCGAGGTTGTCGGCGATCTTGTGCTTGTTGCGCGGGATGATCGCGGTGTGCGCGGACACGACCGGAATCGGTACGCGGCGAAACAGCGCCGCGACCGCGAACCAGTCGGCGAGCGCGCCGATCATCGCGGCCTCGGCGACGGCCTTGAGGCCGTCGACCCACAGGCCGCGCGGCAGGAACGCGGTGACGACGAAAACGCAGGCGGCCGCAAGCAGCAGCAGTAAAGGCGTGCGCTTGGCCTTCTTCAGTTCGGTGGTCTTGTCCATCGGGCGCGGTTGATCGTGTCGGGCGGCGGGCGGCTGAAAGGTGGCGCGGCAGCCGGTTCGGTTGCAATGATGCGGTACGGCCCGCGCACGCGTCCAGCCTGGATGCGCGCGCGCAATACGCGCCGGGGCTTCGGCAAGGTAACATTCGCGGTTGGGCTCGTCGTCGTGCCGTACGCAAGACGACGCAACGCAATCGCAATGGAGGCACAGTGATCAGGTTTCTGCACACCGCGGATTGGCAGATCGGCACGCAGTTCGGTCAGTTCGAAGCGGACGAGGCCGCGCATCTCGCTCAAGCGCGCTTCGACACGGTGCGCCGCATCGCCGAAGAAGCGGCCGCGCGCAACGTCGACGCGGTGCTCGTCGCGGGCGACGTGTTCGATCTGCAGACGGTGTCGGACACCGTGATCCGGCGTTTGTTCGCCGCGCTGCAAGCGTTTTCCGGAACGTGGATCATGCTGCCGGGCAATCACGATGCGGCGCTGGTCGAAAGCGTGTGGACTCGCGCGCAGCGGCTCAATTGCGTGCCGCCGAACGTGCGCGTCGTGCTCGAAACCGGCGTCGTGCTGCTCGACGCGTGCCGTTGCGCGCTGCTGTGCGCGCCGCTCACGCAGCGCATCACCTACGACGACACCACCGCATTCTTCGATTCCACCGGGACGCCGCCCGGCTATCACCGCGTGGGGCTCGCGCATGGCAGCGTCGGCGGCATCCTGCAGGAGGGCATCGATTCGTCGAACCCGATCGCGCCGACGCGCGCCGTGAGCGCGCGGCTCGACTATCTGGCGCTCGGCGACTGGCACGGCCATCTGCGTGTCGACGAACGCACGTGGTACGCGGGCACACACGAACAGGACCGCTTCCGCGCGAACGAGCCGGGCTTCGTGCTCGACGTCACGATTAGCGAGCCGGGCGCGATGCCGCAGGTCGACGCGGTGCGAGTCGGGCAATACCGCTGGCATCGCTGGGACGAGACGATTTCGGTGCCGACCGACATCGATGCACTGAAAGCCCGCCTCGCCGAACTCGGCGCGAATGACGTGCTGCGCATCGAGGTCGGCGGCACCGCGGCGCTCGCCGATGCCGAGGCGCTGCATGTCGCGGTCGAAGAGGCTCGCGCGTGCGTGCGCGCGTTGCGGGCCGATCTGAGCAGCCTGCACGTGCTGCCCACCGCCGACGATCTCGCCGAACTCGGCGCGCAAAGCGGCTATCTCGCGAAGGTGGTCGCGCGGCTGCGCGGCTTGCAGGAAGACGCGCAGGCCGATCCGCAACAGGCGCGGCGCGCGGCCGAAGCGTTGCTGCTGCTGGCGCGCTTTCAGCGCGAACAGTGGCACCGCGATTCCCATGCCGCACCACCCGCGCAGGCGCGCGATCGGCAACCCGAAGCGCCGCGTGAAGGAGCCTGCGCATGAAGCTGCAACGTATCGCGATTCAGGAATTCAGGCAGTTCGGCGGGCAGATCGTGATCGACGATCTGCAGCCCGGTCTCAACCTGTTCGTCGGCCCGAACGAGGCCGGCAAAAGCACGATTGCCGAAGCGGTGCGCACGGTGTTCCTCGAACGCTACAAGGCCTCGCATCTGAAGGACTTGTTGCCGTGGGGGCTCGCGAACGGGCAGCCGTCGGTCGAGGTCAGCTTCGAACTCGATGGTGTCGCGTGCCGTCTGTCGAAACAGTTCGTGTCGCGTCAGCGCTGCGAGCTGAGAATCGGCCAGGCCGTGTATAGCGAGGACGAAGCCGAAGACAAGCTCGCCGCGCTGCTCGGCTTCTCGCGCGCGGCGCGCGGTCCGATGAAAGCCGAGAACGCCGGCGTGCCGGGTCTGTTGTGGGTGCAGCAAGGCGGCACGCAGGAGATGCGCGATTCGACCGGGCACGCGGCGCAGTATCTGCGCGACGCGCTCACGCAACTTTCGGGCGGCCGCGAAGCGGGCGGCGAGGACGCGCTGATCGCGGCCGTGCAGCGCGAGCTGCGGCAACTGCTGACCGCGCGCACGCAGAAATCGACCGGGCCGCTTGCCGAGGCGGAGCAGAAGCTCGCCACGCTGATCGCGAGCCGCGACGAGCTGCGACAGCAGCGCCAGCAGTTCGACGACAACATCGCGCGCCTCGCCTCGCAACAGCAGGCATTCGACGACGCCGAGCGCCGGCGTCCGTGGGAGCTTCACGAGCAGAAGGCCGCGCTCGCGCAGCAACGTGCCGCGGCGGTCGAACAACTCGAACGCGGTCTCGAAGGGCTCGCGCAGTCGCTGAAGATCGGCGAGGCGGAACTCGCGTTGTCAGTGCAGCAGGAGCAGGGTGCGCTCGAACTGGAGGCGGCCATCGCGCGCGAACGCGAGCAGCTCGACGCGGCGCGCGCCGAAGTCGCGGCTGCGCAAACCGCGCATGCGCAGGCGCAAAGCCGCGTGGCGCAATTCGAGCAGGCAGCCGCCGAGGCGAACCGCGCGCTCGAACTCGCGAACGCGGCCGTGACCGCCGCCGACCTGCGCAGCCAGGTCGATTTCTATCGGGCCGAGAGCCAGCGGCTCGAAGCGTCGATCGGTGAGGCGGACAAGGCGAACGCGGCGGTGCTGCAGGCCGCGCGCGACGCGGCGGCGCTCGAACTCGACGACGCGCAGTTCAAGCGCCTCGTCACGCTCGACAGCGAATTGACCGTGCTGCGCGCGCGGACCGAAGCGGCGATGACGCGCATCGAGTACAGCTTGAACGGCGAGTTACGCGTCGGCGCTGAGACGATCAGCGGCACAGGCGTGCTGCGTGTCGACGAAGAAAAACGCATCGGCCTCGGCGAGCTCGGCGAATTGCGCGTGATTCCGGGCGTGTCCGATCTGTCCGCGCGGTTGTCGGAGTTGGCGTCGCTCGAGGCGAAACACGCGCAGTTGCTGCTGACGCTCGGCGTCGCGTCGGTGGGCGATGCGCAGGCGCGTCACGAGCAATGGAAAACGCTGGTCGCGCAACAGAAGAGCCAGACCGGGATACTCGCGGTCCATGCGCCGCAAGGCATCGATGCGTTGCGCGCGGCGCTGGCATCGACGGCTGCGCGCTTGCAGGCGTCGCGCGAGCGCCTTGCCGGTCTGCCCGACGTGTCGGCGGCGCCGCCGCTCGACGACGCGCGCCGCAATGCCAACATCGCGCGCGACGCGTTGGAGGCCGCGCGCAAGGTGCTCGCGCAGGCGGCGGGCGCGCAATCCACCGGCGTCGCGAAGGCCGATTCGCTCACGGCGCAGCTGCAGCGTAAAGAAGCGCAGCTGAACGACGAAGCGTTCCGACGCAACCGCGCACAGTGGCAGGCGCATATCGTCGAGCAGCGCGTGAAGGTCGATGTGCTGAAGAACCAGCGCGGCGAGCGCGAGCGCGAACTCGATGCGGCGCGTCTGGACGATCCCGTGGCGGAGGCGAAGCGCTACCGCGCATCGGCGGAACTCGCGCGCAATGAGCAGCACGAGCGTCAACTGCGGATCGCGGAGCTGCGTAGCCAGCTCGAAACGATGGGCGCATCGGGTCTCGGCGAACGGCTTGCCGTGCTCGAAGCGCAGGTCGAGCAGGCCACGCGCCGCAAGGACGAACTGAGCCTGCGCGCGAGCGCGCTGAGTCTGCTCGACGAAGTGCTGGTCGACGAACGCGACGCCGCGCTCGCGCAACTGCGCGCGCCGTTGACCGAGCGGCTCGGTCATTACCTGAAGCGGATTTTTCCGCAGTCGAGCCTCGCGCTCGGCGACGATCTGATTCCGGCGATGCTCGATCGCGACGGCCGCGCGGAACTGCTCGACGCGCTGAGCTTCGGTACGCGCGAACAGCTCGGCATCCTGACGCGACTCGCGTACGCGGACCTGTTGCAGGCCTCAGGCCGGCCGACGCTGCTGATGCTCGACGATGCCGCGGTCCACACCGATGCCGCGCGCCGCGACGCACTCAAACGCGTATTGATCGACGCGGCGACGCGGCATCAGATTCTGGTGTTCACGTGTCATCCGGAGTTGTGGGACGACCTGGGCGTCAGGCAGCGGGCGGTGCAGGATCTGAAGGTGGCATGAGCGGAGCGGGCTGGCACCACCCGGTACGGCCCGCTTACTCGTACCACCGCGGCGTGTACACCCACTGCGCGCCGTTGTCGCCGCAAGCGAATTTTCTCGTCAGCGACGACCCGACGATCACCATCGTACGCATATCCACGTCGGCCGAGCGCAGCTCGCCGAGCGGCAGCGTGCGCAGCGTGCCACCGGGCCGGCCGATGTCGCGCCCGAGCACCACCTGGGTCGATGGCGCGCGATATTCCCGCACGATATCGAGCGCCTTGTCGAGCTGCCACGGACGCGCGCGCGAAATCGGGTTATAGAAGGCCATCACCAGATCGGCTTGCGCCGCATGGCGCAGGCGGGTTTCGATGATCGTCCACGGCTTCAGGTTGTCCGACAGCGACAGCATGCAGAAGTCGTGGCCGAGCGGGGCGCCGGCCTGCGCGGCGGTCGCGAGCGCGGCCGACACGCCCGGCACGACCGATAGTTCGACGGCGGCCCATGCGTCGTTGCGCGAAGCTTCGAGCGCTTCGAGCACGGCGGCCGCCATCGCGAACACGCCGGGGTCGCCCGAGGACACCATCACGACCGAGCGGCCTTCGCTCGCCAGCTCGAACGCGTGCCGCGCGCGCTGCAATTCCTCGCGATTGTCGGTGCCGTGCACACGCTGATCGGCGCGCAGCGGGCCAGCCATTTTCACGTAGGTGTCGTAGCCGAGGATGTCGGTCGCTTCGTTCAACGCGGTGCGCGCGGCCGGGACCATCAGTTCGGCACAACCGGGGCCGAGGCCGATCACGGTCAGACGGCCGCGCGGGCGGCCGAGCGTCGCCGGGTCGATGGCGAGTGAGGAGAGGGCGAGCGCGACGTTCGGGTATGCGTCGTCGTGCAGCGTTTCGTGGGGGACGCGTAGCGCGGTATGCAGCAAGCGTGCGGCGCTCGATTCGCCCGGTTCGACGCTGGCATCGGCGAAACGTAGCGGCACATCGAGAAGCCGGGCCGCTTGCGCGAGCGCCGGGTCGGCCATGCTCGGCGACGGCGCGAGCAAGGCCGCGAGCGAAAGCATCGCGAGACCGTGCGCGCTCAGTGCCGCGCGCACGCGTGCGACGATCGCATCGGCGCAGCCGGCATCGTCGCTGACGACAGCCGCCACTACGCTGCGCGGATGAATCACGAGCTCGTCTTCGCGCCCATCCCACGCGCGCGGCGTCACGCGAATCGCGAGACGCGCCGAGTCCGAGCGCGGCAGTTGCGCGTCGTCGAGCCACGGGGCGTCGCCTTCGATGCGCGTGCTTTCGCCCGCCAGCAGATCCGACACGAAGCGCTTGCCCTGGCCGAGATCGGCGAGCGCATAGCCATCGGGTGGATTGAGCACGCAGGTGCCGAAGCGTAGTTCGCCACTCGTCGTGATCGCGGGCTGCACGGCCAGCGCGGCAGCGATGTCGCGCGCCATCAGGTTGACGCCCGCGAGGCCGCCGAGCAGCGGCACGACCGCGCTGCCGTCCTCGGCAACCGCGAGCACCGGCGGCTCGGCGCCTTTGTTCGACAGCAGCGGCGCGAGGCAGCGAATCACGATGCCGGCCGCGCACAGCGCGACGATCGGCGTGCCGCGCGCATACAGCTCGCGCAGATGCGCGCCGAGTTCGCTGTACGACACGTCGGCCTCGACGCGGCCTTGCAGCGCGTGGACCTGACATGCCGCAGCAACGCCGGCCGCGGCATGCGCGCCACGTTCGACATACAGCGCCTGAATCCGCCGCGCCGTCGCGAGTGCGCCCGTGCCGAGAATCACGATCGCGGGCGCGTTCATCCTTGCCATTTCTGCCCCGGCACAACCAGCAGCGAGAAATATGGCGATGCCATCGGATCGACTTCGGCGAGCGGCACGATGCGCTGATTGCGCATCGTCGCGCGTTCGACGTACAGCGCGCGCTGCGCGAGTCCAAGTTCGTCGAGCACGCGCCGCACCTTGTCGAAATTGCGGCCGAGTTTCATGATGACCGCCGCGTCGGCATCGGCCAGACGGCGGCGCAATTCGTCTTCGGGCAACACCCCCGACAGCACCGACAAGCTCTGGTTGCGATACACGAGCGGCGCGCCGAGCACCGCCGCGCCGCCGAGCATCGAGCACACGCCGGGCACTACCTCGCTGTCGTAGCGCGCCGCGAGCCGGTCGTGCAAATACATGTACGAGCCGTAGAAAAACGGATCGCCTTCGCAGACCACGGCGACGTCGCGGCCCGCGTCGAGATGGCCGGCGACGACTTCGGCGGCGGTGTCGTAGAAGTCCGCGATGATCGCTTCGTACGACAGCGGCGGTTCGAGCGCTTCGGTCGTGACCGGATAGACGAGCGGCAGATGCTGCTGCGCGTCGTGCAAATGCGCCTCGATGATGCCGAACGCGTTGCCCTTCTTGCCCTTCGCGACGAAATATGCGACCACGGGCGCCGCTTTCAGCAGCCGCAGCGCTTTCAACGTCAGCAACTCCGGGTCGCCGGGACCGACACCGATGCCGTATAGCCGTCCGCGGCTCGTTATCTGGCTCGTCATTTATTCGACCTCCGTCGCAAGCGCGTTGACCGCGGCGGCGGCCATCGCGCTGCCGCCGCGCCGTCCGTGCACGACCACGTACGGCACGCCGCGGCTGTTCTCCGCGAGTGCCGCTTTCGATTCCGCCGCGCCGACGAAGCCGACCGGAAAGCCGAGGATCAGCGCGGGCTTCGGCGCGCCGGCATCGAGCATGTCGAGCAGATGAAACAGCGCGGTCGGCGCATTGCCGATCACGACGACGCTGCCTGCAAGATGCGGGCGCCACAATTCGAGCGCGGCGGCCGAGCGCGTATTGCCGATCTCGCGCGCCATCGCTGGCACGTTCGGGTGCGTCAGCGTGCAGATCACTTCGTTGTTCGCGGCGAGCCGCGCGCGCGTAATGCCTTGCGCGACCATGCCCGCGTCGCACAGGATCGGCGCGCCTTGCGCGAGCGCGCGGCGGCCCGCGCTGCCGGCGCCGGCGGAGAACGCGAGGTCGTCGATCAGGTCGACCATGCCGCACGCGTGGATCACGCGCACCGCGAGTTTTTCGAGGTCGGCGGGGATGCGCGCGAGGTCGGCTTCGGCGCGGATCGTCGCGAACGATTGGCGATAGATCTCCTGACCGTCGCGAATGTAATCAAGCATGTGGAGTACTCCGGGCGAGGCGCGCGAGCAGCGCGGCGGCCTCGTCGATCGTCAGTTGGGGCGCGACGCATTGGCCGAAACCGGGGCGGTCGTCGCGTCGATAAAGGTCGTAGCGGCCGGGCGCGGCGGCGAGCAGCGTGTACGGCGCGCGATGCGCGGCCGCGCACGAGCGCGGGCAGCCGGTCAGATGCACGTCGACGCCTGCGGGTAAGCGTTCGGCGAGTTGCAGCGCGTCGGTCTTGGTGTCGGCGAGGCCCTTCGCGCAGCCGGCCGAACCGGCGCAGGCGATCACATGCGTGATGGCCTGCGCGGGATCGCAGGCGAGGCCGAGTGCGCTCAGCTTCGCGAGCACGGCGGGCACGGCGTTCGTCGCGATGTCCGGCAGCAGCACGCTTTGCCACGGCGTTGCGTGCAGCATGCCGTTGCCGTGTCGTTGCGCGAGCGCGGCAAGGCCGCGCAGCGTGGCCGCGTCGATTCGGCCGAGCGGTGGCTGGCCGCCGACGTGCCACATGCCGTCGCCGCGCTGTGCGTGCGCGCCAAGCCGCAGCGATGCGTCGGCGGGAATGTGGCGTTGCCAGCGGCGCAGCGATGCGTCGCGCGCGAGCGGGAAATCGACGTAACGTTGCGCGTGTCGCAGCAGCGCATCGGCGGAGTGCGTGGCGAGCAGGTCGCGCATGCGGGTCGCGTCGGCGGCGGCGAGGTCGAGGAACGTGTGCAGCAACGCGCGCACGAGCGCGGGCACGCGCGACGGCGGGACGGCCGCGAGGGCGCCCGTGCCGTCGGCATCGGGATGGCCGCCGGCGTTCGCGTTATTGCCTGTCGAGCCGGGGCACCCCGCGAGGCCGAACACGAAGCGCACGCCTTGGTCCTCAGCCGAGGCGGCGAGCCACACGTCATGCGGATGATCGACTCGCGCGAGTCGTTCGCCGCCGTCGAGCAGCAGCGCGAATTTCGGCGACAACGCGGCGAAACGCGCATCGCTTTGCAGCAGCGTGAGCAGCTCCGCGCACAGCGGCGTCGTGTCGATCAGCGCGTGCGGATCGCGGCCGGCGGCGGGGCTGATCATCACGTTGCGGACGTCGTCGGCGTAACTGAGCGCGGTGGGGACGGTGGTGTGAGGGTCGTTCGCGGTGGACGGTCCAAGCCCCGCGCCAATCAGCGCCGCGCTCAAGGCAGCTTCGTGTCCGCTACGCACGCCGCGCAGTTGCAGATTCGCGCGATTGGTCAACTCGGCGACGCCGTTCGCGTGCCGTGTGCTCGCATCGGCGATCGCGTGTGCCTGCGCCGCGCTCAGCACGCCGCCGGGCAGTTTGATGCGGCAGATGCCGCCGTCGCGCGCGGGGACGATGCGCAATAACCCCGGACATGCCGAGGACCGCGGTGGCGTGACCGCGTGGGACGAAACGGTGGGAGGCGAAGCTCGATTCAATGGGGCACCGGGTTTAGCGTCGCGCGACGGCATGGTGGCGGCCTCGCTGCATGCTGCCCGATGAGGGCCGGCGTGAACCATGCGGCCGAAAAGCGCTTCGGGCTGACCGTGGGCAATGAAAGCGGCCATTATATCTTTACGCAATGGCCGCAGCGCCTGTTTGCCGGCCATCGCACGATGCCGCCGATCGCGGCGCACGGCGCCGTGCCGCGGACCCGCGGGCCACATGGCGGCGGTATCATGCGGACTTTCGCAACCCGCGGTCCGAGCCTGCGCGCAGCCGCATGCATGACGCGGCGCGGTGCAATCGCTCAAAAATCGACGCAACTGATGAGGATGGATGCATGCCGGCATGGCTGACCGTAGTGGGCATTGGCGACGACGGCTTCGCCGGTTTGGGGCGGCCCGCGCGGCGTGCGTTGCTGGGCGCGTCGGTCGTGTACGGCGGCAAGCGCCATCTGGCGATGCTGCCCGCGCGGCTCGCCGCGCGCCGTGCCGCATGGCCGCGTCCGTTCGACCTCGCGCCGTTGCTCGCCGAGCGTCCGCATGCGGTGTGCGTGCTCGCGAGCGGCGACCCGATGCTGTTCGGCGTCGGCGCGACGCTCGCGCGGCAGTTGCCGGCCGGCGAATTGCGCGTGCTGCCCGCGCCGTCGTCGCTGTCGCTCGCGGCCGCGCGGCTCGGCTGGCCGTTGCAGGATGTCGCGACCGTGTCGCTGGTGGGCCGGCCGCTTGCCGCGCTGAATGTGCATCTGCATGACGGCGCGCGTCTGTTCGTGCTGAGCGCGGACGGGCGCACGCCTGCGGCGCTGGCGGCCTCGCTCGATGCGCGCGGCTTCGGTGCGACTCACATGACGGTACTCGAACATCTGGGCGGCGAACGCGAACGGCGCGTCGATAGCCGCGCCGATCAATGGCCGGGCGGCGAGATGGCCGCGCTCAATCTGATCGCGCTCGACTGCCGCGCGTCCGCGCAAGCGCGGCGTCTGCCGCTGACCTGCGGCCTGCCCGACGACGCCTTTATCCACGACGGCCAGTTGTCCAAGCGCGACGTGCGCGCCATCACGCTCGCGCGCCTCGCGCCCGCGCCCGGTGAGTTGCTGTGGGACGTCGGCGCGGGCAGCGGTTCGATCGGTATCGAATGGATGCGCGCGCATCCCACCTGTCGTGCGATCGCGATCGAAGCGAATGACGCGCGGCAGCGCTTCATCGAACAGAATCGCGATGCTCTGGGCGTGCCCGGTCTGCAACTCGTGGCCGGCCGCGCGCCGGACGCGTTGCGCGGGCTGCCCGCGCCGCATGCGGTGTTCATCGGCGGTGGGGTGACGGTGCCGGACATGCTCGACACCTGCTGGGCGCAATTGCGCGATGGCGGCCGGCTCGTCGCGAACGCGGTCACCCTGCAAGGCGAGGCGGTGCTCGCCGCGTGGCGCGAGCAGCATGGCGGCACGCTGACACGCATCGCGCTCGCGCACGCGCAACCGCTGGGCGGCTTCGATACATGGCGCCAGGCGTTGCCGATCACGCTGCTCGACGTGACCAAACCCGCCAAACCGTCAGCCGATTCGTGATGCGCGACGAAACCCCCGAACAGCCGGCGCCGCTGCGCAGCGGCTATACGACCGGCAGCTGCGCGACCGCAACGTCGCTGGCGGCCGCGCGTCTGCTGCTGGCGGGCGAGGTCAGCGAGGTCGCCGAGATCGTGTTGCCGAAGGGCCAGCATGTGCCGATGCGGCTCACGTTCTGCCGTCTCGCGGAGCTGGACGGCGAGCGGATCGCCGAAGCCGGCACGATCAAGGATGCCGGCGACGATCCCGACGTGACGCATGGCGCGCTCTTGTTCGCGCGCGTTCGCCTCGTGCCCGAGCCCGGTGTGATTTTTCGCGCGGGGCCGGGCGTCGGCACGGTCACGCGCGCGGGGCTCACGCTGGCGGTCGGCGAACCGGCGATCAATCCGGTCCCGCGCCAGATGATCACGCAGCACCTCGACGAACTCGCCGCGCACCACGCGTATCACGGCGGCTTCGAAGTGACGATCTGCGTGGAAAACGGCGAGGCGCTCGCGCTCAAAACGATGAACCCGCGGCTCGGCATCGTCGGCGGACTGTCGATACTCGGCACGACCGGCATCGTGCGGCCGTTTTCGTGTTCCGCGTATATCGCGTCGATTCATCAGGGCATCGACGTTGCGCGCGCGAACGGCTACATGCACGTGGCCGCTTGCACCGGCAACGCGAGCGAGGACGCGATGCGCGCGCACTACGGCCTGCCCGATATCGCGCTGATCGAAATGGGCGACTTCGTCGGCGCGGTGCTCAAGCATGTGAAGCGCGCGCCGGTCGAGCGTCTGAGCATTTGCGGCGGCTTCGGCAAGCTCAGCAAGCTCGCGGCCGGCCATCTCGATCTGCATAGCCGCAACTCCAGCATCGATCTCGAACAACTCGCCGGCTGGGCCGCCGAGCATGGCGCCGACGCCGAGCTGCAAGCGGCGATGCGCGCGGCCAACACGAGCCAGCAGGCGCTCGCGCTCGCGCACGCGCAACAGGTGCCGCTCGGCGATATCGTTTGTCAGCACGCGTTGGCCGTTGCACGCGGTATCGTGCCGCCGCAGGTCAGCGTCGAAATCTTCGCGATCGACCGGCAGGGCAAGTTCGTCGGAGTCGCCCGATGACCCGCATCCTGCTGCTCGGCGGCACCGGCGATGCGCTGAAGATTGCGCGCCAACTCAGTCGCGCGCATGTGTACAGTCTCGCGGGGCTCGGCAAGGTGCCCGACGACCTGAAGTGCGCGGTGCGCGTCGGCGGCTTCGGCGGCAGTGAGGGGCTGGCGCGTTACCTCGCAAGCGAAGCGATCGGCCTCGTGATCGACGCGACGCATCCGTACGCGGCGCGGATCAGCGCGAATGCCGTAGAGGCGTGTCGTATCGCGAAGGTGCCGTGCTGGGCGCTGAGGCGTCCGGCGTGGCAGCCGCAAGCCGGCGACGACTGGCGCATGGTCGATGACTGGAACGAACTGATCGACGCGCTCGCGCCTTTCAGACGGCCGCTTTTCACGCTCGGACGCGAACCGCTCGCGCATCTCGACGAGATTCCGCCGTATCAATTCTGGACCGTGCGCGTGCTCGATTCGCATCCGGACACCGCGCGCTCGCGCATCCTCGCGGCGCGCGGACCGTTCACGCTCGACGGCGAACGCGCGCTGTTCGCGCTGCAGGCGTTCGACGTCGTCGTCAGCAAGAACAGCGGCGGCGGCGCGACCGAGGCCAAGCTCGACGTTGCGCGCGAACGCGGCTTGCCGGTGATCATGCTCCGACGGCCGGTGTTGCCCGACGTCGATCGCGAGTTTGGCAGCGTTGCCGATCTTCTCGATGCGTTGCCCGCGCAGGTGGATTCGGCTTCGGCTTCGGATCAGTGAGCAAATAACTGGAGTACTGAATGACAGTGTTTTTTATCGGCGCGGGTCCGGGCGACCCGGAACTGATCACGGTGAAAGGGCAGCGTCTCGTGCGCAGTTGTCCGGTGATCCTGTATGCGGGGTCGCTGGTGCCGGCGGCGGTGCTCGAAGGTCATAGCGCCGAACAGGTCGTCAACACCGCGGAACTCGATCTCGACCAGATCGTCGCGCTGCTCGCGGCGGCACACGCGAAGGGCCAGCATGTCGCGCGCGTGCATTCGGGCGATCCGTCGCTGTACGGTGCGATCGGCGAGCAGATCCGCCGCTTGCGCGAGTTGGACATTCCTTACGAAATCGTACCCGGCGTGACCGCGACGGCCGCATGCGCGGCGGCGCTCGGCTGCGAGCTGACGCTGCCCGGCGTGTCGCAAACGCTGATCCTCACGCGCTACGCGAGCAAAACGTCGATGCCCGAAGGCGAGCAGTTGGCCGATATCGCGCGGCATCGCGCGACGCTGGCGATTCACCTCGGCGTGCGGCATCTCGCGCGCATCGTCGATGAATTGCGGCCGCATTACGGCGGCGCGTGTCCGATCGCGGTGATCTATCGTGCGAGCTGGCCCGACGAGGAAAAGATCATCGGCACGCTCGATGATATCGTCGCGAAAGTGCAGGGCAGCGCGATCGAGCGCACCGCGCTGATTCTGGTCGGGCAGGTGCTGGCCGCCGAAGGTTTCGCCGATTCGACGCTGTATGGGAGCGGCAGTTGACGGTGCCGTGACAGCCTCTTGGGTGCCGGAAAGCGGCGTGGCTTGTCGATCATAATGTGACGCAGCGCGCGAGCGTGGCCTTCCGTTTCCTGGCAAAACGCGAAAACGCGAAAGCGCGAAAATCCGCAAGTTCTGCACCGCCACGCGGCGTGCAGACCGCTATCGTGGCGCCATGATGAAGCCCAACACCGAACGTGATTACCGTCGACGGATCGCTCGCGTGGTCGAGGCCATCCTGGTCGAGCCCGGC
Organism: Paraburkholderia sp. BR10923; assembly: GCF_040948765.1. Lineage (NCBI taxonomy): Bacteria > Pseudomonadati > Pseudomonadota > Betaproteobacteria > Burkholderiales > Burkholderiaceae > Paraburkholderia > Paraburkholderia sp. BR10923. The sequence goes on from NZ_JBFPKO010000005.1 coordinate 248,035, forward strand.
GCGCGACACACGCTCGACAGCCTCGCGGCCGTCGCGCATATGTCGCCATACCACTTCCACCGGATTTATCGCGCGTTGATGGGCGAGAGCGTCGTCGATACCGTCAAGCGTCTGCGGCTCGCCGAGGCGGCGCAGCGGCTGACCGACGCCGCGCAAGTCACGGCGGTCGCGCACGACGCTGGCTACGACAGCCCCCAGGCGTTCGCGCGTGCGTTTCGCGATTTCGCCGGTGTATCGCCGAGCGAGTTCAGGACCCGGCAGCGGCATCTGGTGGGGAATCCGGCGGCTTCGGCGGCTTTGGCGGCTTTGGCGCGGACGCGGCGAACGGCGCATGCGCGCATCGCGCGGCATGGCGAAGGCGATCGCATAGGCGTTGACGGCTGCAGCGACGAATACGCTGAAAACCAAAGCACGCCCGCATTACCATCCGTCGAAGTCATCGAGATCGCGCCGCTCGACGTGCTACGCCTTCGCCATGACGGCCCGGTCGCGACGATCGGCCAGACCTTCCAGACGCTGATGACGACGTTGCGCTGCGACGAGAACCCGGTGTTGCAACAGCGCGTCGGCATCTGCGCGCGCGATGCGTCGATGGCTGGCGGGCTTTGCTACCACGCGGGAGTCGTCGCGGGGTCGCCGGCGGCGTTCAGCGATGCGATGCGGCGGCTCGACGATGCCGCGCAACGCTCGCGTGTTGCGGGGCCGCCACCGGGCATCGAGCCGCTGCGGCTCGAAGGCGGGCTGTACGCGGTGCACCGCCTCGTCGGTCCTTATGCGCTGATCTCGCCGACTTTCAGGGCACTGTACAGCGGCTGGCTGCCCCGCAGCGGCTACCGGCGCGATCAGCGGCCGGGGCTCGAACTGTATCGAAGCGCGCCCGATCGCGGCGCGCTGGACCCCTGCATTACCGATCTGCTGATCCCCATTCGCGAGGACTAACCATGATGCGTCGAAGCTGTGCCGCGCTGTCGAGCGCGGTGGTGGTGTCGTTGAGCGTGGCATTGTCGGGGGCGCTGGGCGGCGCGATGTGGGCTGCGTCGCCGGCGCATGCCGACGCGCGAACCGCATCCGCCGACTGGCATGTCGGCGAGACGAGCCGCGTGTTTCATCCCGACGTGGCCCGCAACTGGCGCGGCGCGCAAACGCAGGCGCTGATCACGCGCATCTGGTATCCGGCCGATGCGACGCAGGCCGAGACGCCCCACGATATCGGCGCGCCCGGCCATCCGATGTTCGTCGGCCACGCCGCCGCCGACGATGCGCCGCTGTCCACCGCGCAACGCAAATACCCGTTGCTGCTGCTGTCGCATGGCACCGGCGGCAGCGCGGACAGTCTCGACTGGCTCGCGGCATCGCTGGCCGCGCAGGGCTATATCGTCGCGGGCGTCAATCATCCGGGCAACAACGCGCTGGAGCCGCGCACGCGCGACGGGTTCATCCTCTGGTGGGAGCGCGCGACCGACTTGAGCGAAGTGCTCGACGGCGTGCTCGCGGACCCGCGTTTCGGTCCGCGCATCGACACGACGCGGATCGGCGCGCTCGGCTTTTCGCTCGGCGGCTACACGGTGCTCGAAGTCGCGGGCGCACGTACCGATCGCGCGGCGTTCGAGCGTTTTTGCACGTCGCCCGAAGCCGATGCGATCTGCTCGCCGCCCGAAGCCGCGAGTCTCGCGCACGCGCCGGACGCGCCGGTGTTGACGGTCGACGGGCTATCGGCCGAAACGAATGCATCGCGCGCGCGTTCGGGCGACTCGTATCGTGATCCGCGCGTCAAGGCGGCGTTCGCGATCGCGCCCGCGCTCGGCGAGGCGTTCAACGGTTCGTCGTTCAAGGAAGTGACGATTCCGGTCGCGCTGCTCGCGGGCGAGGCGGACACGACGGCGCCCGTCAACACCAATATTCACCGCATCGCGGGCTTCATGCCGCAAGCGACGGTGACGATGGTGCCGGGCGCCTCGCACTACACCTTCATGGATGTGTGCGAGCCCGAGCTGATGGAGCGTCTGGCGCCGATCTGCAAGGACGGGCCGGGCGTCGATCGCGCCGCGATTCATGCGCGAACCGCGGCACAGGTACGTGATTTCTTCGCGGCGACGCTGCCGGCGCGCGGGCGTGAAGATTGAGTATTGCGGGACATGAAGGGCGTAGTATCGGTATGTTGAGTGCGTCGACGGCCCGGAGGAGGCCTTACTGCGGCGCATCGGCGCGGCCGCGCATGACGGCCGCTCAGGTGTATGCACCTTGCGCAGAATGCGTGCTCGCGCCAGGGCAGCCGGCCAGCCGGCCGGTTTGGGCATGAGCGTTGCGTATTCGGATTTCCCTTTGACACACGGAGGACAATCATGAGGATCGAATTCACCGGACGGCGGGAAGTGGTGGCTGCTGCGCGCGTCGCCTACGAGGCCAATGTGGACGGGAAGGACGTATGGTGCAGCGTGTCGCTCGACGCGCTCAATGACCATTTCGGCAACGGCAGCCTCGGCAACGGCGCCCCGTCGGCTCACGATCTGGTGGGAACGTTCGAGGCGAACCGCGCCCGCATTGAAAATGCTACGCGGCGGGTGCTCGAACGCAACGGGGGACGGTCCGTGGAACTCGAAACGCGCGACTTCGATTGAGCGGCCCGCTTGCGCGTATCGGGTCAACTGATTCGCGCCGCGGTGGAAAGGACTCTTCCACCGCGGCGACTATATCCGCGACGCCGGCGCGGCTACAGTATCGACGCACACATTGCTTCATGCGTGTGAGCGAGAGAGTTGGACCCGGCTGCCGGCAGCCGGGTCTTTTTTTATGGGCGCGTCCAGGCACACCATTATTTCGCTGGCAATTCGACGCTGGAGCGTCCGACGATTAGCACGGTGATTCGCGCGACGAGTGAAAGGCTGCGGTATAGTCGCGGCAAACTTTAAATCCGTCTCTTCGATTCTCTGGAGAAAATCGTGCAGGAAATCATCGAAGGTCTGATCCGCTTTCAACGCGAGGTCTTTCCACAGCAAAGCGCGCTCTTCAAGCGTTTATCGACCGCGCAGAATCCCAGCACGCTCTTCGTGACCTGTTCGGACAGCCGCGTGGTGCCGGAACTGCTGACGCAGACCGAGCCGGGGTCGCTGTTCGTGATCCGCAACGCGGGCAACATCGTGCCGTCGTACGGCCCGGAGCCAGGCGGCGTGTCGGCAACCGTCGAATATGCGATCGCCGTGCTCGGCGTGACCGACATCGTGATCTGCGGCCATTCGAACTGCGGCGCGATGACGGCGATCTCGTCCTGCACGAACCTGGAGCACATGCCGGCGGTCGCGAGCTGGCTGCGTCACGCGGATGCGGCGAAAGCGATCAACGCGTCGCGTCACTATTGCTCGGATGCGGAGCGTCTCGCGGCGCTGGTCAAGGACAACGTGATCGCGCAGCTGGCCAATATCCGTACGCATCCGTCGGTGGCGGTCGGACTCGTGAACAAGACGCTGCGGCTGCATGGCTGGATCTTCGATATCGAAAGCGGCGAAATGCTCGCGCTCGATGGGAATACCGGTAACTTTTTGTCGCTTACAGAAAATCCGGAAATTTATGCGGGTTGACGCGGCATTTAAAACGGGTTTTTGCTTTGAGAAATCAACAGCCCGAGCTTGCTGAAAGCCTTGCCTAAAAAGAACGCGGCGCAGCGGATTTTCCGGTGCGCCGCGTTGTTTTTTGAGGGTTGACCGGCGCTGCTCGGCTCATCGGGCCTGTTCTTTGCCGGGTTGCCGTATATGCCGCTCGGTGAGGCGGTCGCGATCGTCTATTCGGAGACCTTGCTCGTGATCGTGCTGGCGCCGCTGCTGTTGCATGAAACGCTGAAGCCGCGCGACGCGCTGGCCGCGGCGGTCGGTTTCGCCGGCATGCTGCTGGTGGTGCGTCCCGACGGCTCGCATTCGAGCTGGCTCGGCCCGGCGCTGCTGATTGCGAGTGCGTCGTGCGGTGCGCTGTCGATCATCCAGATCAAACGCATCAAGGCGAGCGACGCTTCGGGCACCACCGTGCTGTACTTCACGCTGGTTGGCACCGCGGTGATGGGTGTATCGCTGATCTTCGCGTGGCGCACCCCGTCGTTCGATGCGCTCGCGATCATGGCGCTGCTCGGCGCGCTCGCGACGGCGGGACAGTTGCTGATGACGATGGCGTTCCGCGATGCCGACGCCGGCGCGCTCGCGCCGTACAACTACACGAGCATCGTGTGAGCCGCGCTATTCGGCTACCTGGTGTGGGGCGAGACGATTGGCGGGATATCGATGCTGGGTATCGCGTTGATCGTTGGCAGTTCGGTTGCTGTCGCGATGCGCCGCAAGACCGAGGAAGGGCCGCTCGTTTAAGCCCTCTTGGGACTCCGATCAAAGGGCTCGTTTGCACAGAAGAATACCCGTCGGTTTCGGACACACCCACGACCAGATCCGCCGATTCGTCAGTTGTTGGGTCTAAAAAGGAAAACACTGTCCTTCGGATCGCCGACACTTTGACCAATGGGTCGTCGATCTGTCGAATGGGGAGCGTGCCTTGTACAGCGAACCGAGAATGATCGTGTTGACGGGCCTCGTCTTCGGCGCGGTGACGATTGGGGCCTACGTGTCGCAGTTGGACAACGACTGGTCGTCCGGCCGGGACGTGAGCCTCGTCGCCGATGGCGAACGGGGTGTCGGCGCGACGGGCGCGGCGGCGACGCGGCACCATGCGCTGCGCGACGACGTGACTGCGCTGCGGTCTCAGCCGGCCGCGTCGATCGGAGCGCAGGCGGGCGACGCACTGGCCATCGCGGCGCTACAGTACGCGCGGGAGTCGAACAAGCCGCAACCGCAGGTGCAACCGCAGCCGCAGCCGACGAATCTGCCGCCACAGCCCGCGGCCACTTCGAACCGGACCCAGGCGCCGCCCGCGGCAAAGACCGTGCGCGCACACCATAGCCGGATTGCATCGGGCACCACCACGAAACCGCATTCAGCGCAAAGCGCTGTGACGACATCGGGTACTCATGCACGGGGCAGCAGCTACCGAAAAAGTTCTACTGCCGAGCGCTCCGGCAAGAAAGCGGCTGGCGTGATGCTAGACGCACGGCCGTCGCCGCCACATGCAACGCAAGGCGTCGAATCGGCGTGGTCGATGCCGCGCGCGGGGCAGAGCAGCGAGGCCGCGACTCAAGCGGTTGCCAACAGCGGCCCCAAAACCCGCGCCGAGGTAGAGGCCGAACTCGTGCGCGCGAGAGAGAACGGCACGATGCCCGCGTTCGGCAGACCCGCACCGTCGGGACCTGGAGCGCACTGAAGCAGGGCGCCGCGCCGCGTCCCATCAACCTTTAGATCAACGACGCGGCGAGCCGCGCGAAGGTGGTCTCGTCGGTGCGATCGAACGCGAGTGGCGTGACCGATACGCGGCCCGCCGCGACCGTCGCCGTTTCGCTGTCGGCATCGTTCTCGCGCGGGCCACGATCGAAGCGCAGCCAGTGATACGCGATGCCGCGCGGATCGACTTCCGGCAGCACCTCGATGTCCCTGACGAGCCCGACGCCCTGGCGCGTCGGCGTCAGCGGACCGGCATCGGCGGCATCGACGTCCGGGAAGTTGATGTTCAGGCAGGTCGGCGCCGCATGCTCGATCGCGAGCAACTGACGGATCACGCCGGGCGCGAGCGTGCGCGCGGTTTCCCAGCGCACGCGCTCGCGATCGGTGAATACCTGGCTCAGCGCGAACGACGGCAGCCCGAGCAGCAGCCCCGTCATCGCCGCGCCGACCGTGCCCGAAAACATCGTTTCGATGCCGAGATTGCCGCCGCGATTGACGCCGGACAGCACCAGCGTCGGTGGCGCCTCGCGCATCAGATGACGCACGCCCATCACGACGCAATCGCCGGGCGTACCGGTCACGCCGAAACGGCGTTCGCCCTGGCGGCTCACGCGCAGCGGCGAATGCAGGCTGATCGAATGCGACGTACCGCTCTGGTCGTGCTCGGGCGCGACCACCCAGACTTCGTGCGCGAGCTCGGCGGCAACCGCTTCGAGCACGGCGAGGCCGGGCGCGTCGATACCGTCGTCGTTCGTCAGCAGCACTCGCGGCACCTTGGATTCGTAAGCGGACATCGATTCAATCTCCTGTGGGTCGGTCAATGGATCGTAGGGAAGGGACGCCCATTATCCGGCTTTCATTCGACGCGCGTACGATGACGTTGAGCCGCTAACCGACCCAGGACGACCCGCCATGCAGATCGACCCGTTTGAGATTGCGATCGCCGATCAGGACATCGACGATTTGCGCCACCGCATCCGTGCGACCCGCTGGGCGCCCGCGACGCCCGCGCCCGCGTGGCAGCAGGGCGCCGACCCGGCCTGGCTGCGCGAACTCGCGACCTATTGGGCTGGGCAATTCGACTGGCGCGCGGCCGAACGCAAGTTGAACCAGCTGCCGCAATTTCTCGCCGACGTGAACGGCCAGACCGTGCACTTCGCGCATCGGCGGGCCGCGAGTGTCACACCGGGATTCCAGGCTTATCCGCTCGTGATCACGCACGGCTGGCCCGGTTCGTTCTTCGAGTTTCACGCGCTGCTCGATCAGTTGTGCGATCCGGCCGCGTTCGGCGCCGATCCCGCCGACGCCTTCGACGTCGTCACGCCGTCGCTGCCGGGCTTCGCGTTTTCGCCTGCGCCCGCGCAGGCCGGCATGTCCGCGTTCCAGGTCGCGGACCTATGGGTGTCGCTGATGCGCGGGCTCGGCTACGAGCGCTTCGGCGCGCAGGGCGGCGATCTTGGCGCGGGCGTGTCGATCGCGTTGGCCGCGCATCATCCGCGGGTGGTCGACGGCATCCACCTGAACTTCCTGCCGAGTTCCTACGAGCCGGCGATCGGCGCGGCGCAGCGGGAGCTGACCCCGGCCGAGCGGGACTATCTGCGCGAGAAGAACGACTGGGCCGCACTCGAAGGCGGCTACGCGCATCAGCACAGCACCAAACCGCTGACCGTCGCCGCGTCGCTGAACGATTCGCCCGTGGGACTCGCCGCATGGATCGGCGAGAAGTTTCGCGCGTGGAGCGATTGCGACGGCGACGTCGAAAGCGTGTTCTCGATCGACGAGCTGCTGACCAATATCTCGCTGTACTGGTTCACGCAGTGCATCGGCCCGGCGATGCAGATGTATTGGGAAAACCGCCTGCAGCCGATGCGTTTCACCGACGGCGAGCGCATCGACACGCCAGTCGGCTTCGCGCTGTTTCCGAAAGAGATCCATCATCCGCCGCGCAGCTGGCTCGAACGAACCTTCAACGTCGTGCAGTGGAGCGAAATGCCGGCCGGCGGGCACTTCGCGGCGATGGAAAAGCCCGAGTTGCTGGCGGCCGAGATTCGCAAGTTCTTCAGGCCGTTGCGGCAGAAAACACGTTAGGCCGCAGCGTAGCGCGCAAAAAGCGCATCGCACACGGCGCAAACTTCAACCCGGGAGACCCACGGCATGAGCGCACCCGTCACGCTGCTTCTGTTCGACCTGGAAGGTGTGCTGTCGCACTACGACCGCGCCGCGCGTGTCGAGCGTCTCGCGGCGATCGCGGGCTGCACGGAAGAGACCGTGCGTCATGCGATCTGGGGCTCGGGACTCGAGGCGCGCGCCGACGGCGGCGAAATCAGCGACGACGAATATCTGCGCGAACTCGGCGCGCTGCTCGGTTATCCGGTGAGCCGCGCCGAATGGCTCGACGCGCGGCTCGCGTCGATCATGCCAAACGAAGCGGCGCTCGCGCTGGCGTCGCGCGCGGCGCAGCGTTGCCGCATCGCGATACTGACCAACAACTGCCGCCTGCTGACCGACCACATCGCTTATCTGAATCCGCCCGTGGCGCGGCTGTTCGGGCCGCACGTCTATTCGTCGGCGGTGTTCGGCGCGGCGAAGCCCGCCGCGCAAACCTATCTGCGCTGCGTCGAACGGCTCGGCGCGGCCCCAACGGAGACGCTGTTCATCGACGACAGCGAGGCCAACGTGGACGGCGCGCTCGCGGCTGGGTTGCAGGCCTACCGGTTCGTCGACGCGGATGGCCTGGCGGTCGAATTCGCGCGGCGGGGTGTGCTTTAGCCGCTGCGATGACGGTCGAACTTCCACGCACGAGGGCACCTCTACCCGCTATGGCACTTGCGTCGAACCACGATCACCGCCGCCGCTTTCTGCGCGCGGCGCTCGGATTACCGGCAACACTCGCGTGGTCGCGCGTCACGTCCGCGCAGACCAAACCACCCAGGCAATCCGGTACCTCCTTACCCCGCATGAACCGCCGCGCGATCCCGTCCACCGGCGAAGCGCTGCCCGTGATCGGCTGCGGCACGTGGCGCACCTTCGACGTCGGCGACGATGCCGCCGCGCGCGCTCAGCTCGCCGACGTACTGCGCATCCTGTTCGAAGCGGGCGGCTCGGTGATCGATTCTTCGCCGATGTACGGTTCGTCGGAAGCGGTCGCGGGCGCGCTGCTCACCCAGCTCGACGCGCATCGCAAGGCCTTCGTCGCCACCAAGGTCTGGACCGAGGGACGCGCAGCCGGCATCGCGCAGATGGAGGAATCGCTGCGGCGTTTTCAGCAGCCGCATGTCGATCTGATGCAGATCCACAATCTGCTCGACTGGCGCACGCAGCTCGCGACGTTACGCGACTGGAAAGCGCGCGGCCGGATTCGCTATCTCGGCATCACGCATTACACGTCGAGCGCGTTTGACGAGGTCGCGGCGGTGATGCGCAGCGGGAAGCCCGACTTCGTGCAGATCAACTACGCCGCCGACGACCGCGCGGCCGAGCAACGCATCCTGCCGCTCGCGGCCGATCTCGGCATCGGCGTCGTGATCAATCAGCCGTTCGGCGGCGGTGGTTTGCTCGCGCGCGTGATGAAAACGCCGCTGCCCGCATGGGCCGCGGAAATCGGCTGCACGAGCTGGGCGCAGATTCTGTTGAAATTCGTGCTCGCGCAGCCTGCGGTAACGGTTGTGATTCCCGGCACCGGCCGGCCGCAATACATGGCGGACAACGTGCGCGCGGGATCGGGACCGCTGCCCGACGCCGCGATGCGCGCGCGGATCGTCGCGGCGGTCGGCGGCTGACGTGATGCGCAATCCATTTCGCAATCCGTCACTGCGTTTACGGGCCGCTTTCCATTTGCATACACGCGCCGCGTCCCGCAAACGCCGCACGATCCGGGAATAAAACCCGCCACACGACAGTCATGCCTCACGAACCGGGTTCGGTTCGGCGAATCCCTATCGTGAGGTCATCATGTCGTCACAACATTCATTCGATCCGGCGCGTCGCGGCGCGCTGAAGTGTCTTGCGTTCGGTGGCCTGGGCACCGTGTTCATGCTGTCGGGCGGCGTGCTGACGCCGGTCGAACTCGCGCTCGCGGCCGACGCGAACACCGCGACGCCAGTGGCGGGCACGCCGCTTTTCCTGCAGATCAGCGACACGCATATCGGCTTCAACAAGGAAGCGAATCCCGACGTCGCGGGCACGCTGAAACAGACGATCGATTACGTCAACGCGATGCCGTCGCGGCCGCCGCTCGCGATTCACACCGGCGACATCACGCATCTGTCGAAGCCCTCTGAATTCGATCTGGCCGCGCAGCTGATGTCGGGATTGAAGATCACCGAGCTGCACACGGTCCCCGGCGAGCATGACGTCACCGACGGCCCCGGCACCGAGTACTTCAACCGTTTCGGCAAGGCGTCGGATAACCGCGGCTATTACAGCTTCGATCATCAGGGCGTGCATTTCGTCGGCCTCGTCAACGTGATGCATTTCAAGCCGAATGGCCTCGGCGGTCTCGGCAGCGAGCAGCTCGAATGGCTCGAAAACGATCTGAAAGGCCGCACGTCGAGCACCCCGGTCGTCGTGTTCGCGCACATGCCGATGTGGACGATCTACGAGCCGTGGGGCTGGGGCACGGGTGACGCGGGACAGGCGATGGACTATCTGAAGCGCTTCGGTTCGGTGACGGTGCTGAACGGTCACATTCACCAGATCGTGACGAAGGTCGAAGGCAACGTGACGTTCCATACCGCGCGCTCGACCGCCTATCCGCAACCGACCGCCGGCCAGGGCGAAGGCCCGGGGCCGCTGAAGGTCGCGAGCGACCAGTTGCCGAAGATGCTCGGCGTGACGAGCGTCAGCATCGCGCGTCATCCGCTGAAGGCGACGCTCGACGACACGACGCTCGCCTGACCGCACGCGCTACTTTTACGCTCGAGGAGATCAATGATGCCAACCAACCTGATGGGCCGAGTACTCGCAGTTGCGCTCGGCGGTGCCGCGATTCTGGCGGTGTCGGCGGGGCTCGGCTTCGCGCAAACCACCATGCCGATGCAGATGCCGATGAAGCCGGCGCAGCAGCAGACCGTCGCGGCGACGCCTAACGCGATGTTCATGAAAAACTTTAATTTCACGCCGACGGATTTGACCATCAAGGCGGGCACGACGGTCACATGGAAAAATCTCGACGGCGAGCCGCACACCGTGGTCAACGACGCGGGGCTGTTCCGCTCGGCCGCGCTCGATCAGAACGACACCTATCAATTCAAATTCGATAAACCGGGCGTGTACAAGATCTTCTGCGGCATTCATCCGAACATGAGGGCGACCATTACCGTGCAATGAGCGGTGCCATGAGCGGTGCCATGAGCGGCGAGGCGAACCAGGCAACCCGCGCCGCTCACGCGGTATGCAGCTCGCTCAACCGGCACAGCAGAATCCCGTAGCCGGTCAGATGCCCGAGGTACACGCTCGTAAACACGTTCGACGCGGGCAGGTCCTCGGTCAGTTGACGCAGGTCCTCGATATGCAGAGGCGGGGCGTCGAGCGGCGCACACTCGACGCGCAGGTCCGCCGCCTCGGCCAGTTGCCGGTGAGCGCTGACGAGCCGCGCGAGCCGCGCGAGAAACATTTCGCGCCACGCGGCATCGAGCGCGGCGAACTGATCGTGAAACGTGTCCATCGTTTCCAGAAAATTGACCAGCGAATCGAAAGTCTCCTGATAGCACGCGAACACCGGCAGCCTTGCCGCGTTGCGCTTCAGATGCGGCGACACCCACGCCTGCTCGAGATCGGTCTTCAGCAGCAGGTGAGCCTGCTTCAGGTTCGTGCTCAGCGTGCGCAGCTTCGAGGCCGCCGGCTTGATCTGCGCTTTGTCGAGCTGAGCCGCGGCTAGTTGCGCGACGACATCGGTGGCCTGTTCGTTGCCGTCGTTGACGAGCGTGTTCGCCCAGTAGCCGTGATCGGGCGGAAACGCGATCTGCTGGATCACGAAGCCGAGGAACATACCGAGTACCACGCCGATCAGACGCTGCTCGAGCAGAGGGAGATGTTCGCCCGTATAGAGCACGAGCGTGATCGGCACCGTGATGCTGGTCATCTGGAACAGCGACGGCCGCAGCGCGACGATGCTGAAGATCACGAGCGGCAGCAGTGCCGCGCCCATCCACAGGTGCGGTGCGGTCAGCCAGATCAGCAGCGTGCCGATCGGCATCGCCACCACGTTGGAAAACACCCGCTTGTAGAAGTAGCTTCGCGCCGCCGAAATCGAGCTACCGAGCGCCAGCGTCAGCATCGTCGAACCGGCGAGCGGCACGGCCGCGTCGGGAAAACCGAGCAGGTACGGGATGCCGAAACCGATCCACAGGCCGAGCGTCAGCTTCGTGTACCTGGCGGTTTCCGAAAGAGAAAAGCGCGCGAGCGCGCGGCGCAGCGGCGTGAGGGGTTGGTGCTGATACCTGTTCGACATGATTCTCATGCTGACCGATGAGGTGGGGCCGGGCCGCGTCACGCCGGCCCGCGTCAGGCACGGCGCGCGTTCGCGACATGCGCGCAGGTGACCTTACCACCGGGCGCGAACGGTTTCGGGAATTCGCACGCTATCAGGTTCGCGAGATGCTGCTTAAGGGCGCGCGGCGCTCAGTCCCACGAGGGTTTCAAACGGCGCTGTGGGGGTGCGCGTGAGTGCACCTTCAGGCGCGGTTGTTGCATGCGAAACGGCCACCGCTATGGCGCGTTTCGCTGAACCCGCGTCGCATCGGGCGTCGCGGTGTCGGCAGGCGCGCGGCTGGCTGTCGAGCGATTAGGGAGTTGGAGTTTTTACCAGCTTTGCGCACTTTTTTGCCAACTCACGCGGTATCCGGCGGCGTCGTTCGAAGCACCTGGAAGCGACGCGGAAACGCAACGCTGCTGTGTTGTCGGCGGTTCGCGACAGGATTACATTCATTGAGCATTGCGTGCGGCGGCAGCCCGCGAGCGCGGCTTACGCGGCGGCTCGTCAGTGCGCCAGCTGGTCAGCAGGAAGTGGCATACCCGGAGCGTATTGCGATGGCTACCGATCCCGACGATACCGACTTGCGTCATTCCACAACGGACGGCCGTTCCTCCTTCGAACCCGACGGCACGGACGAATCGGGCGTCCCGCCGCCGCGCTTCGGCCGCCTCGCGCTGTGCCTCGCGGCGGCCGGCGCGCTGACCTTTGGCGTGATGGGCACCGTCGCCTACGGCGTCTGGTTCAACCAGGATCAGCAGACCTACGCGGATGCCATTGCGGGCGCACGCCAGGCGCTCGGTTCATCGGCGCCCGCGGTGCCGACGGTAGCCGTCGCGCACGCGCCGCAGGAGGCCGCCGCGCCCGCCATCGCGCAGTCAGCCACCCAGCCCACCGCGTCAGACGTCGCGCTCGCAACGGCCGGCTCGAACGGCGGCTTCGAGGACACCAACCCGGCCGTGTGGTCCGGGCAGGTCCACCCGAGTACGCCCGAGTCGAATCTCACCGCCGCGCTGGCCGATACACCGGTGGATCCCTCGGGGGATCTGTCGGCGGGTTTGTCGGACCACCCACCCACCGCCCCGATTGTTCCGACGCCACCGCCGCGCTCCATGCGGCACGTCGCGAATTCGACCGCGAAGCCCGCGGGCGGTCAACATGCGAAAGAAACGCGCGTCGCGCAGCAGGAGCGGCGCGCGTCGTCGCAGCACAACGGCGGTCTGTTTGCGCGGATCGGACAGTTCTTTCGACGCGTGAGCTATCGTCAACATGACAACGGCCGACAGCAACCAGATCCGTACTCCCATCCCTGAGCACGGGGTCGCCGGGTCAGCGGGGCAAGCGGGGCTGCGCGGCACCGCACGCGCGCGCGGGCCAGTGTGGCGCTTCCGGCCGGGGCCCGCGAGCGTCGCCGTGGCCGCGCTGTTGTGTCTGCTGTTCGGCCTGCTGTATGTGGCGATGCAGATCCGCACGGTGTTTTCCGATCAGCTGAAGCAGGAGTACGCGGGCCTCGTGCTCGAAGCCGCCGGGCGCGTCGACAGCGCGCGCGAACAGTTGGCCGCGTGGCAGCACATGGCCAACACACCGGCGAGCCACGACGGGTCGTTCGTGCCGGCCTATGATGCGGCGCGCGCGGAACTCGCGCGGCGTTTCGCGTCGCTCGCGGCGCTCGTCAACGCGAGTCCGTCGCCGGCGCCGCCCATTCCGTCGATGTCACCGGCCCAGGCGACGCCCGAAGCCGTCGCGGCGGTGCTCGGCAGCGTCTCGGCCTACTGGCGCGCGCAACGCGACGCGGCGAGCGCCGACGTGCGGCTGCGCGTCACGCACGTCGCGCGCACGCTGATCGCGCTCGCCGCGCTGCTGTTCTGCATGCTGATCACGGCGCTCGGCATGTACGCGAAGCGCAACCGCCAGCTCGCGGGGCAGTCGCACGAGTTCGAACTGGCGTCGCTGCACGATTCGCTGACCGGCCTGTCGAACCGACGCAAGCTGCTCGGCGCGCTCGACGCCGCCGCCAGAAGCGCGCGGACCGCGGCCGTCGAGCCGCGCCTCGCCGTGCTGTATATCGACCTCGACGGGTTCAAGCAGGTCAACGATTCGTTCGGGCATCGCACCGGCGACGAATTCCTCGCCGCGGTGTCCGCGCGGTTTCGCGCGTCGGTGCGCAAAGGCGATCTGGTCGCGCGCATCGGCGGCGACGAATTCGCGGTGCTGGTGCGCACCTTCGCCGGCGATGACGAGCTCGCCGAGATCGCGCGCCGGCTGATGGCCTGCGTGGTCGAGACCGACGAGCAGATGGGAATCGGCCGCGTGCGCGCGAGCGTGGGCATCGCGAGCTATCCCGACGACGTCGACGATCACCGCCGTCTGATCGCCGCCGCCGATGCCGCGATGTATCGGGTCAAGCGCGACGGCAAGAACGGCTTCGCGTTCGCGGCGCAGACGGGCAGGGAAGCGACGATGTGAACCTGTCGAGCGTCACTGAGCCTCGTTGCGCCACTCCGTCAGCTTCTCGCGCTCATTGAGTTCGATGAACGCCGGCCGCGCGCGCAGCATGCGGATATAGCCCGCGAGATGCGGCCAGCCCACCGTCGCCGGGTGCGGCATGTTGCGGGTCCAGCGCATCAGCACGAGCGCGAGCAGATCGGCGGTGCTGAGCTGCTCGCCCGCGAGGTACGCGTGGCCGCCGGCGAAATGCGCGTCGAGCCGCTCGCACGCCGCTTCGATGCGGCGTTGCGCGAGCGCGCGCACCGCGTCGGCGCCGGCCGGGTCGCCGTCGCTGCCGGCGTAGAACCAGTCGCGCATCGCGGGCAGCAGCGTGTTCGCAAGGTAGATCATCCATTCGAACCATTCGCCGCGCGCGGCCGACCCCGGCGCGGGCGCGAGCCCGGCGTCGGCGTGGCGCTCGGCGAGCAGCATCAGCAGCGCGGCCGATTCATGCCGGGGCACGCCATCGACGACCAGCGTCGGCACGCGTCCGGCCGGATTCAAACGCAGATACTCGGGATCGTGCTGCTGGCCCGCGTCGATATCGACGAGGCGCGCTTCGAACGCCACGCCCATTTCCAGCAGCATCCAGTGCACGGGCATGCTGGCCGCGCCGGGCGAGTAGTAGAGAACGTAGGACATGTCGGGCTCCGTGGGTCGAGGGATGAGCGGTCGAACCGTGAACCGGAAGAATAAGGGGCTGTCGCCGAAGCGAACAGCCCCTTCAGATGCATCAGGCGCTAGCTGTCTTTCAATGCGCCGACGCGTGCTTCTCCTGCTCGGCCGCGCTCGGCTGCGTCACCGCGCTGACGATCACGAACACGATCACGTTCACCGCGAGCGCGAGGAAGCCGATGTTGACGTCCTTCAGCGCCTCGGGCAGGAACGGCATCAGTTGACCGACGCTCCAGTGCAGCGTCGTGGTCAGCGTGACCACCGCGACGCCGGCGACGATCCCGCAGAACGCGCCTTGCCTCGTCGCGCGGTTGCGCGGGAACAGGCTGCAGATCACGGCCGGGAATAGTTGCGTGACGAAGCTGTAGCCCATCAGCAGTAGCGCGACGATGGTTTCGCCGCCGTTCAGCGTGAAGAAGACCGCGACCAGCGCGACGATAGGCACGAGGACGCGTGCGATCATCGCGACCGACGCATCCGACGCGTTGCGGTTCACCATGCCGCGATAGACGTCGTTGGCGAGCAGCGTCGAGGCCGAGGTCAGGATCATCGAGCCCGGCACCAGCGCGGTCAGGATGCCGGCCGCGCCGATCACGCCGACGAACCACGGATCGAACGTCTGCAGCGACAGGCGGAACAGCGACAGGTCGATGTCGGCGCCCTTCAGACCCGGCACGCGCAGCGTCGCCGCGAAGCCGACGAAGAACACGAACAGCAGGATCAGCTGGTAGAGCGGCAGGATCGCGGCATTGCGGCGGAAGATGCGCTCGTCCTTCGCCGTGAAGATCGAACCGAACGTATGCGGCCACATGAAGAAGCCGAGCGCGGTCAGCAGCACGGTCGACTGGAACCATACGACGCTCGAGCCGTGCGCCGGGAAGGTCAGGAAGCCGGGCCGGGCGGCGTCGATGGTGCGGAACATCGCGGCGAAGCCGCCGTAGTAATGCAGCGGCAGATAGATGCCGAGGAACAGCACGATCGCGAGGATCAGCAGGTCCTTGACCACCGAGTTCCATGCGGAGCCGCGCACGCCAGACACGATCACGTAGGAGGTCACGACGATCGCGCCGATCCAGATCGCCGCCGTCGACGAGATCACGCCATAAGACGCGGTCGCGACGATGATGCCGAGGCCCTTCAATTGCAGCACCAGATACGGAATCAGCGCGGCCACGCCGACCAGCGCGACCAGCGTGCCGAGCGCCGGGCTTTCGTATTTGCGCGTGAAGAAGTGCGGCTGCGAGACGAGGCGGTGCGCTTTCGCGTAGCGCCAGATCGGCGGCAGCATCCAGTACGACAGGATGTACGCGAGCGTGCCGTACGCGAGGATGTAGTAGACCGGTGCGCCCTTGCCGTACGCAAAGCCGCTGCCGCCGAGGAACGTGAAGGTCGTATAGATTTCGCCTGCCATCAGCAGGAACACGAACGCGGTGCCGAAGCTGCGGCCGCCCACGCTCCATTGCTCGAGGCTCATGTCGTGGCCGCGCCTCGCGCGCACGCCGAGGAACAGCGCGAACAGCGTAACGGCAGCGATGATGACGAGTGCGCTCATGGACGAACCTCCTCGCCATTGGCGGCGACGCGCCGGTTGGACGGATCGAGGTTGTAGACGATCGCCATGATGATCGCGCTCAACACCACCCACATGACGATCCAGGCCAGCACGAACGGCATGCCGAACACGATGGGCTCGACCCGATTGACAAACGTAACGCCGACCAGAATGCCGATGAACGGCAACGCGGCAAGTATACGAAGAAGCATGCGGGCAACTCCTCGAACGGGTAGTTATGTGTCGTTGAAATTCCGGCTTCGCTGATGACTGTATGCCGGATACTTCGCTCCCGTAAAGCAGGTCAAAATAAATGCGAGGATTTCGACCGTTGCAATTGCATCTTTCCTGCACGGATTGCTGCGGTGCAAAGCGGGACGCGACGTGACGCGCCATGTATCGCGCGGCTTTTTTACTGGGCGACTGGCGCGCCGCGATATGATCTGCGAGCATTCCAGCATTTTCCGGTCCGCGCGATGCGTGCCGGATTCATGACCGGCACCGCGCCCAGGCGCGACCCCCCGCGAGCACATGCAGGCACACGCAGACACACGGACACGCACATGGTCGAAAGTCTGATCTCGGACATTATGTTCGGCTTCATCGGCATGATCAGCATCATCAATCCGTTCGGCGGCGCGTTCGTGTTTCTGGATCGGACCGCATCGTTGACGCTCGACGAGCGCGACGCGCTTGCCCGCAAGGTCGCGATCAATGCCGCCTGCGTGCTGCTGGTGGCGTTCTTCATCGGCACGCCGATCCTGCATTTCTTCGGTATCTCGATGGAAGCGTTGCGCATCGGCGGGGGGCTCGCGCTCGCCGTCGGCGGCTGGCAGATGCTCAATGCGCCCGACACGCCGGCCGAGCAGACGGACGTCAAGCGCGTCGATGCCGAGACCGCGAAGGCCCGTGCATTCTTTCCGCTCACCGTGCCGCTGACCACCGGGCCCGGCTCGATCGCGACCGCGATCGCGCTGTCCGCGAATCGTACGCACAAGCTGTCGGCGTTCGTGATGTCGAGCATCGCTTCGGTCGCGATCACGTTCGCGGTGGCCGTCTGCGTATATCTGATCTATAGCCGCGCCACGGTGTTGGCGCGCTATCTCGGCGTCGAGGGCACCAAGGTCGCATTGCGGGTGTCGGCGTTCCTGCTGCTGTGCATCGGCGTGCAGATCATCCTGACCGGCGTGTCGGAATTCCTGACTCCGATCGCGACGATGCGGGCGACTACCCCGTAGCGACGCGTCGCGCGCCGATGAAGACCGAGGTCGTCGTCCTTGTTGCCGTCTTCGTGTTCGATAAGGTCGGGCGCGCTCATGGCAATGAGGATAACTGTCGATCCTCCCATATTCGCCGTCCCGACATGGGCTCAATCCGCGATGCACGGCAACCGTCGGCGCCATGCGTGCAACGGCGGCGGCGCCGCGGGCGGGTCGCCTTCCGGTGGTCCGTTGGGGTCGTCGAGCGGATCGTCCGGGATCGGATCGGGGTCGATGTTCGGCGGCGGCGTCTTAGGCGGGATCTCAGGGTCGACCTCGGGCGGCGTCGGCACATGCAGATGCAGCGTCAGCGGCAGCGTCTGCGTCGAAATCCGCGCCAGGGTGGGTGCGTCCAGGTCGAATGTGCCGATTGCACGGGGCGCTTGCCGGCTCGTGTCAGGTAAATCCATCAGGGTCTCCACAAAGTCTTCGTTCAGACGCGCAATGCTCGTGCCGCATGACGACGGATGTCGTTGCGTGGAACGTGACTTGCTGAAAACCCGCACACGCCGCATCGCGATGCCCGCGCGCGCCCGGCTCGCATTGGACATCACCCACGCAAAGCACAGGAAGAGGAACGCATATGGCGCGACACAAGGCCGACGTTGCTGACGACGAGTTCGAGATTTTCGCCAGCTATCACGGAACAGGCGACGGCCGATACATAGGTGGACTGAAGGTCGTGAGAAAAGCGGACAGGCGGATTCTGTTTCCGTTCGACGGCGCACCGCAGATCGGCCCCTATGCGACCGCCGACGAAGCTCGCCGCGCCGCGATCGCGTATGGCCGCGAGATCGTCGCGGCCGATCGCGCCGCACCCGAAGGCTGAGCGCGCGGCCGGTGCGGTGCCTGTTCCGCGACACGTGCGGACGCGATCAAGGCATACCGCCGAGCGACGGCGAAATCGTGCTGCCACGCGCGGGATCGTCAGGATGTTCGTCGGGCTCGATGGGGCGCGTCGCCAGCGGCGGGTGATCGCGATAGCAGGTGTCGACCGAACCATCGACGAGGCAGTTCTGGAACGCATCGGCGTCGCTCTTTTGCGCGAACGTGTACAGCGTGCGCTCGACCTGGACCTCGGTGCCGGATACGCGAATAGTCGTGATGCTCATAGGGTTCTCCTTTTTACAAAGCGAACGTGCGGCGCTACTGCCATCGAGATTGCAATGGTCGTGCCTGTCGCGCTGCGCTTGACTTCATCGGCAAGGCTCGAATGTTGCTGCATGAACCGGGTGGCTGTTCGACATGCCGCGTCACGACGCGAATCGACGGCCGAACACACGAGGAGGGCGTGATGCCAGATCCCCAATCGACCAACGCCGACACCCAGCAGCAGGCCGCCACCCCAGGCGGCGAGCAGTCCACGAGGCCGGATGAACGCGCCGCCCCCGCGATATCCGACGAAGTCAAAGCCCGCAACAGGCCGAGTGGCACGCACTACGTCGAGCCGAGCCCGCTCGGCATCGAACCGGTCGTGCAGACCGGCGTGGATAAAGCGACCAATCCGCCACGTTCGAGCGAGAGCCCGCGGCACGGCGCCGAGGTGCCGCTCGGCACCGGCGAGCACGCCGAACCGCCAGGGGGCGGCGGGCGCGAATCGCATCGCAAGCAGCCGGGCGAGCAATGACGCGGCGCGTTGTGAGCCAGCCCGTGCATCCAGTCCGTCAACCTTCAACCGGAGAAAGCGCATGCAACCGGACAACTCAACCGAATCGATGAACCCCGGCGACGAAGCGCCGCCCAACACACCAGGCGCGGGCGAAGACATTTGCCGCGCCTGCCACGGCACCGGCACGGTAGACGGTGCTCGCTGCACCGTGTGCGGCGGCACGGGCAAGGTGCTGCAGGGCATCGGCGGAGGCTAGCCGGTGCTGGAGCGCCGGTTCGCGGCAACCGCATCACAAGCCAGGAGCAATCATGTTCAACGAGTCAAAGCACGGCTTCGACGCCGCGCAGACCGAATACGAAGCTTTCATGCTGGAACCGCACGGCTGGGTGCCGAACAACAGCAAGCTGCCGGTCGTGCTGTACCGGCGCGCGCTGTCGCCCGGCAGCGGCAATCTGCCCGCCGCGTTCGAAATCCTGTTCGAGCGCAATGCATGGCCCGCGCAGTGGCGCAACAGCATCTTCGACTTCCATCACTTTCACGCGACCGCGCACGAGGTGCTCGGCGTGACCGACGCGAGCGCCGAAGTGATCGTCGGCGGACCCGGCGGACGGGTGGTGAGGCTTCATACGGGCGACGTGCTGCTGCTGCCGGCCGGCACCGGCCATTGTCTGCAATCGTTCGAGCCGCATTTTCAGGTGGTGGCGGGCTATCCGTTGGGGCAGCAGTGGGACATTCGCCGCGAAGCGCTGACGCCGCAGGAACTCACCGAGATGCTGGCGCTGCCGTTTCCGCCGCTCGATCCGATCGACGGCAAGCATGGTCCGGTGGTCGAGCTTTGGCTGCAGGCGGCGTGAACTTCGTGGTTCGCGAAGCAGCCGGTCTGCTGCGGGGTGGCGTGCAGAGTTGCGCGGTTAGGCGCATCATCTGTGGGCTTCGCCGCGATTTTCCCGCGCGCTTTCGGCAGTAACGTCGGCACGTGTGCGGTTCCACGTGCGGCTTTGCGTCCCGCTTCGTGTCCTCGTGGATACGCCCGGACGCGCGCGTTTTCCATGACGACACGATGCGCCGATCCGTCCGCGCGCTCAGCGGTGTGCGTCGGCCGTCTCCCGAAATGCCGAACAAGGAGCGTCCCATGCAAAACGATCCCTCCCTCGATCAGCTGTGCATCAACACGATCCGCACGCTGTCGATGGACGCCGTGCAGAAGGCCAATTCCGGCCACCCCGGCACGCCGATGGCGCTCGCGCCGATCGCCTATCACCTGTGGCAACACCATCTGCGTTACGACCCTGACGAGCCGCTGTGGCCGAATCGCGACCGCTTCGTGCTATCGGTCGGGCATGCATCGATGCTGTTGTATTCGCTGCTGCATCTGGCCAACGTGAAAGCCGTCGACGAACACGGCAAGCCGACCGGCGCGCCGGCCGTGTCGCTCGACGACATCCAGCATTTCCGCCAGATCGACAGCAATACGCCGGGCCACCCCGAGTACCGGATGACGACCGGCGTCGAGACCACCACGGGACCGCTTGGCCAGGGGCTCGGCAATAGCGTCGGCATGGCGATGGCCGCGCGCTGGCACGAGAACCACTTCAACCGCGCGGACGCGCCGCTGTTCGATTACCGCGTGTACGCGATGTGCGGCGACGGCGACATGATGGAAGGCATCTCGCACGAGGCGGCCTCGCTCGCGGGGCATCTGAAGCTGTCGAACCTGATCTGGATTTACGACAGCAACCGCGTGACGATCGAAGGCCATACCGACCTCGCGTACAGCGACGATGTGGCAAGCCGCTTTCACGGCTACAACTGGCACACGCTGAACGTCGGCGATGCGAACGACACCGCCGCGTTCGAAAAGGCGCTGGTCGAAGCGAAGAGGGTGACCGACCGGCCGACGCTGATCGTGGTCCACAGCATCATCGGCTGGGGCGCGCCGCACAAGCAGGACACCGCGTCCGCGCACGGCGAAGCGCTCGGCGTCGACGAAGTCGCGCTGGCCAAGAAGTTCTACGGCTGGCCCGAGGACAAGTTCTTCTACGTGCCCGAGGGCGTGCACGAACGTTTCGCGCAAGGCATCGGCGCGCGCGGCAAGGCGGCGCGCGAACAATGGCAGGCGAAGTTCGACAGCTACAAAAAGCAGTACGCGGAGCTCGCGCGCGAATTCGCGCAGATGCAGGCGCACGAATTGCCGCAGGGCTGGGACAGCGACATCCCGAGCTTCGACGCCGATCCTAAGGGGATCGCGACACGCGAATCATCGGGCAAGGTGCTCAATGCGATTGCCGCGCGCGTGCCGTGGATGATCGGCGGCGCGGCCGACCTGTCGCCGTCGACGAAGACCAACCTGAAGTTCGAAGGTGCCGGCAGCTTCCAGGCGGATAGCTATGGCGGCCGCAATCTGCACTTCGGCATTCGTGAACATGTGATGGGCGCGGTAGTCAACGGGCTCGCGCTATCGAATCTGCGCGCGTACGGCTCGACGTTCCTGATCTTCAGCGACTACATGAAGCCGCCGATCCGCCTGTCCGCGATCATGGAAGTGCCGGCCATCTATGTGTTCACGCACGATTCGATCGGCGTCGGCGAAGACGGTCCGACGCATCAGCCGATCGAGCAGCTCGCATCGTTGCGCGGCGTGCCCGGCCTCACGGTGCTGCGTCCCGGCGACGCGAACGAAGCGGCCGAGGCGTGGCGGGTCGCGCTGACGCAGCCGCATCGGCCGGCGTGCATCGTCGTGTCGCGCCAGCCGCTGCCGACGCTCGACCGCAGCCGCTATGCGTCCGCGAGCGGCGTGAAGCGCGGCGCGTATGTGCTCGCCGATGCGCCCGATGGCAAGAAGCCCGAGGTGATCCTGATGGCGACCGGCAGCGAGCTGTCGATCTGCGCCGACGTGTACGAGAAGCTGAAGAGCGAGGGCATCGCGGCGCGCGTCGTGTCGATGCCGTCGTGGGACATCTTCGAGCGCCAGGACGGCGCGTATCAGGAGTCGGTGCTGCCGGCGGACGTGGAAGCTCGCGTCGCGGTCGAGCAGGCCGCGTCGCTCGGTTGGGATCGGTATACGGGGCGGCTCGGCGCGCAGGTCGTCATGCATACGTTCGGCGCGTCGGCGCCGATTGCGGATCTGAAGAAAAAGTTCGGTTTCACGCCGGAAGCGGTGTATCAGGCGGCGAAGCAGCAGATCGAGCGGGTGAAGAAGGGGAGGGGCGCTTGAGCGTGGGGCGACGGTTTGAGTGAAAGGAGAGTTCAAATGGCCGAGATCAATAAGGAGGACGTGGTTGCGGTGCTGAACCGGATTCTCGAATCCGAGTTGGCCGGCGTCGTCCGATATACGCACTATTCGTTGCTTGTTTTCGGATTCGGACGCATCCCGATCCGGGAGTGGTTGCGCGCTCAGGCGGATGAATCGTTGTTGCACGCACAGCAGGCGGGCGAATGGATTACCACGCTGGGCGCCTATCCGTCGCTGGCGATCGGTCCTCTGCTCGACTCGCATACCTTCGATATCGCTTCGATCCTCCGCGAGTCGTTGCAAGCCGAGAATGTCGCGTTGCAGTTGTATCGCGATCTGCTGGCGCTGGTGGAAGACCGCTCGGTTGCACTCGAGGAATTCGCCCGTCAGATGATCCACGTCGAAGAGATGCACGCGGGCGAGGTCGACAAGATGTTGCGCCGCCCTGGGGAAATGACGACGTCGGAGGAACGGCAGGCACCCCGGGCTTGATCGTAGACGGCCCTCTGTGATGAGCGGGGCATCGCAGAGGGGCCGGTCAGGCGTCGCGTTTCGCGTAGATCTCGTAGTCGACGCCATTCGTCACCACGCCGCCAAACCTGCGAGTACGGAGCCAACCATGAATTCCCCCCATTCAGGCGACGCCATCTCGACGCTGCCGCGCAGAGTGCTGATCGCAATCGATTCATCGGAAGCATCCCGACAGGCGCTCGACTACGCGCGAAACCTCCTTCCCGCCGGATGCGACGTCCGCCTCGTGAGCGTGGCCGAGAATCCCCATAAGCTATTTCCGACCGGCCGGCGCGTCGGCCACATGCTGGATCTGGCGCGCGATGAATTGCTCCGCGATGCGCTCGAGGCGCTCGATCGGGCGACGCAATCGCTAGCCGCGTGTGATGCACGTATCGACTCGGAAGTCATCGACCTCGCGAAGCGCGGTAACGACGTCGTGGATGCCCTGATCGATGCGGCCGACACATGGAGAGCCGACCTGATGGTGATAGGCTCGCGTCAACACCAGGGGTTGCAGCGTTGGGCCGAGGGTACGGTGTCCGAACGGCTGACGAGACGTCTGCGCTGCCCGATGCTGGTCGTCCCGCAGAGCTACAGCACGACGCAAAGCGAGTTGCCCGAGCGCATCCTGTTCGCGGTCGATGGAAGTTCTCTGTCGATGTCCGCGGTGCGGTACGGAATACGGTTCGCTACGTCCGACACCGAATTGCGAGCGGTCTATGTGATCGATCGCGCCGTGCGGCTCTCCGATTGGATCCCGATCGATTCGCTCGAGGACTCGTTCGTCGGCGAAGGCAAGGAGGCAATAGCCGCTGCCGAGCCGGTTCTGGCGCGCGTGTCGGCGCGGGTCTCGACAGCGCTCGTCAGGACGAACCGAACCGACGATGATGTTGCTCATGCGATCGTGCGCGAGGCGGCCGGCTGGGAGGCGCAACTGATCGTGATGGGTACGCATGGCAGGCGCGGCATCACACGCTGGATACTCGGCAGCGTCGCTGGGCGGGTCTTGCAAATCACGCAAACGCCAATTC
Organism: Paraburkholderia sp. BR10923; assembly: GCF_040948765.1. Taxonomy (NCBI): domain Bacteria; kingdom Pseudomonadati; phylum Pseudomonadota; class Betaproteobacteria; order Burkholderiales; family Burkholderiaceae; genus Paraburkholderia; species Paraburkholderia sp. BR10923. The sequence goes on from NZ_JBFPKO010000005.1 coordinate 272,171, forward strand.
TGCTGATCCACGCTAGCGACGCCACTTCCGCATCGTGAGCGAGTAGCGCTGATACAGCCCGGACTATGGCGCTGCGTTCAAGCGCGTCCGTTTCGTATTCGGCAGCGGCTCGTGCTGCATCGGCCCCTTGATGAGCTCGCTCATCGCGTCGCGAATCCAGCGGTTGGCCGGCTCGTGATGAAAGCGCGGATGCCAGTGCAGATAAAAGTCGTACTTGGGCGCGGGGAAGGGTAAAGGCAGCAGCTTGACGTTCACGAACTCCGCGAAGCGCCGCCCGACCGCCTGAGGCACCGCTGCAATCATGTCCGAGCCGGCGACGACGAACGGTACGCCGATAAAACGCGGCACGCTGAAGCGCACGTTGATGCGAATCCCGAGGCGTTCGTGCGTGCGAGCGAGCACGTCCTGCTCGCGGCCTTCCGGATGCACCATCACGTGCGCGGCCGCGCGGTACTGATCGAGCGACAGCGTGTCGCCGATTTCCGGATGATCTTCGCGCGCAATACACACATACGAATGCCGGTACAGCGCTTTGCGCTTCAGCGATTCGCTGTTCAAACCCGGAAAGTAGCCGATCGCGAGATCGACGTCGCCGCTCGCCAGACCTTCCTCCAGCTCCGGCATGCTGAGCGCGACCGTTTTGATGGTCACGTGCGGCGCGGTCTTGTCGAGAAAGTTCTGCAAGCGGGGCAGGAACACCATTTCGCCGATGTCCGACATACACAGCACGAAGCTGCGCGACGACGCGGCCGGACGGAATTCGGGCATCGGCAGGATTTCGGTCTGCACGAGATCCAGCAGCCGCGCAACTGGATCGCCGAGCGCCTGCGCGCGCGGCGTCGGCTCCATGCCGCGGCCGGTGCGCACGAACAGCGGGTCCTCGAACAGCTCACGCAGCTTCGATAACGCATAGCTCATTGCCGGCTGGCTGAGCCCGATGCTCACGCCCGCCTGTGTCACATGCCGCTTTTTCAGCAACGCATCGAACACTTTCAGCAGATTCAGGTCGACCTGACGAATATCCATGGTTTGGATGATGCCTATCGATGTCACATAATTGACGGATTTTATCGCGCTTCCTAACATCGTTCCCACAACAAAGGAGTGAGACGTCATGTCCGATGGACGCAAGCCGCAACGCCCGTTGCGCAGCAATTTCCCGCGCGGTTCGTATCTCGGCGCGGTGCGCGCCGCCCAATGGCGCAATCTCGGCATCAGCGAGGAAGACCTCGACAAGCCCAAGATCGCCATCGTCAATTCCTCGTCGGAACTCGCTACCTGCTTCAGCCATCTCGACGGCATCGCCGCACAACTGAAACAGGCGATCCGCGCGGCGGGCGCGCTGCCGTTCGAAATCCGCACCGCGGCGCCGAGCGACTTCATCACCGGCGCGGGCGCGCGCGGCGCGTACATGCTGGCCGCACGCGACCTCGTCACCAACGACATCGAAGTGGCCGTCGAAGGCGCGCAACTCGACGGCATGGTGTGCCTCGCTTCGTGCGACAAGACCGTGCCGGGCCAATTGATGGCCGCCGCGCGGCTGAACATCCCGAGCATCGTCGTCGCATGCGGCTATCAGCCGAGCGGCGAATTCCGCGGCGAGCATGTGGACATCGAGGACGTGTTCGTCGGCGCGATGCATACGCTGACCGGCACTCTGCCGGTCGAGGACCTGATCGGCATGAGCCAGAACGCGATTCGCGGGCCGGGCGTCTGCTCGGGTCTCGGCACCGCGAACTCGATGCACATGGTCAGCGAGGCGCTCGGCATGTCGTTGCCCGGCAGCACGCCGGTCGCCGCCAACAGCGACAGGATGTTCGGGTTCGTGCACGAAGCGGGCGCGCGCATCGTCGAGATGGTGCGCGACGACCTGAAGCCGCGCGACATCCTGACGCCCGGCGCGTTCGCGAATGCGGTGAAGACGGTGCTCGCGGTCGGCGGCTCAATCAACACGGTCAAGCACTTGCAGGCGGTCGCGGCCGAGGGCCAGCTCGACGTCGACGTGTACGCGCTGTTCGAGGCATTCGCCGCGCAGATTCCGGTGCTGACCGGCGTGCGTCCGGTCGGCTCGCACACGATCGAGCAACTGGAGGCGGCGGGCGGCGGGCGCGGCGTGATGAAGCGGCTCGAAGCGTGGCTCGACACCGGCGCGCTGACGGTGACCGGCCGCACGGTGAAGGACAACCTGGCCGAGGTCCGGATCGCCGACGACGACGTGATCCGCCCGCCGGAGCGCGCGTTCGCGAACCATCCGGCGATCGTGCTGGTGCGCGGCAACCTGGCCCCGCAGGCCGGCATCGTGAAGTTCGGCATCTCGCCGACCAAGCAGCGCGCGTTCACCGGCGAAGCGATCTGCTTCTCCACCTCCGACGATGCGATCGCGGCGATCAAGGACGGCCGCGTGCAACCGGGCAAAGTCGTCGTGATGCGCGGCGCGGGCGTGTGCGGCGGCCCGGCGATGGGCGGCGGCGCGTCACGCGTGGTGTTCGCGATCGACGGCGCGGGCCTGTCCGAGCAGGTCGCGATGCTGACCGACGGGCATCTGTCGGGCCTCGTCTGCAAGGGGCTGGTGGTCGCGGAAGTGTCGCCGGAGGCGGCGACCGGCGGACCGCTCGCGTACGTCGAGGACGGCGACACGATCGAGATCGACCTCGAGCGGCGCGTCTGCGATCTGAAGGTGGACCAAGCCGAGCTGGCGCGGCGGCGCGCCGCGTGGCAGCGTCCCGCGCCGGTCAACGACACCGGCTGGCTGAAAATCTATCGCGCGACGGTCGGCACGATGCCGCAAGGCGCGGTGCTCGGCGCGGACCGCCCGGCGCGGGAGCGCTGAGATGGGCGACCAAACCGTAATCGACATCGGCACGGTGATCGAGCGGCAGCAGACGAACCGCTTCGGTGTGCTGCTGATCGTCGCGATGGGCGTGATGATGATGACCGAGGGCTACGACCTCGCCGCGATGGCCTTCGCGGCCCCGGCGCTGAGCCGCGCGTGGCATCTCGAGCACGGCGTGCTTGGCCCGGTGTTCGGCGCATTCGTGTTCGGCACGATGATCGGCGCGTTCGTGCTCGGCTACCTCGGCGACGTGATCGGCCGCAAGCGCATGATCGTGATCGGCAGCGTCGTGCTTGCGGGGTTCACGCTCGCGGCGTCGCGCGCAACCGCGCTCGACCAGATGCTCGTGCTGCGGTTCCTGGCGGGCATCGGCATCGGCGGCGTGGTGCCGAACGCGATCGCGTACACGACGGAGTTCGCGCCGAAGCGCTGGCGCGCGACGTGGGTCACGCTGATGTACACCGGCTACACGATCGGCAGCAGCGTCGGCGGGCTCGTGTCCGCGTGGCTCGTGCCGAAGTTCGGCTGGCAGGTAGTGTTCGTGATCGGCGGCATCGCGCCGCTGGTGTCGAGCGCGATGTTGTGGTTCGCGGTGCCCGAGTCGATCCGCTTCCTGACGCTCAAGGGCCGTCACGCCGAAGTCGCGCGAATCGTCGCACGTATCGCACCGGGTTTCCACGTCGCGCCGGGGGCGCGCTTCGTGACCGGCGGCGCTTCGGGTGGTGACGCACATGGCGACGGCCGCGACGGCTCGCTGCGGCTGCTGTTCGCGGGCCGGCTGCGCGCGCTGACGCCGGTGCTGTGGGCCGTGTACATCGCGAACTCGATGGCGCTGTTTTTCCTCAGCAGCTGGCTGCCGGTGCTGATCGAAAGCGTGGGCCTTGCGCCGCGCGAGGCGGCGCTCGTATCGACGATGTTCCAGCTTGGCGGCACGCTCGGCGGCCTCGCGCTGATGCGCTTCGTCGACACGCGCGGCGCCATCATCATCACCGCGCTGCCGCTTGTCGGCACGCCCCTCGTCGCGCTGCTCGGCACCGGACTGCCCGGCCCGATGCTGGTGGCAGCCGTGTTCCTGACCGGCTTCACGGTGGTCGGCACGCAGTTCGGCCTGAACGCGGTCGCGGCGCTCGTCTATCCGACCGCGCTGCGCGCGAAAGGCACAGGCGCGGCGGTCGGCATCCAGAAGATCGGCGCGATCGCCGGGCCGGTGATCGGCGGGATGCTGATGTCCGCGCATCTGCCGGTCGAGCAGCTGTTCTTCCTCGGCGCGGTGCCGGTCGCGTTCGTCGCGGTGCTCGCGTTCGCTCTCGGCCGTCTGCATCGTCGCCGCGACGATGCAGCGCCGGACAACCCTCAAACAGGAGCAGCCCATGCCGCTTGAAGTCGTTCCCATTGACGCCGCGCGTCCGGACTTCGTTGGCCTCGCCAGAGGCATCGATCTGACGGCGCCCGTTTCCGAACAGCTCGCGTGCGCGATCGATGCCGCGATGAACCGCTACGCGGTGCTGGTGTTCCGCGGACAGCCGCTCACGCAGGACCAGCAGCTCGCGTTCGCGCGCTCGCTCGGGCCGCTCGATCTCGGCTTCAAGCGCGTCGCGCGTCCGCATGCGCGGCTCGCGTATCAGGAGCTCGCGGACATTTCGAATGTCGACGAATCCGGACAGATCGCGGACCGCGCGCACCGGCGCATCGTCGGCAATCTGGCGAACCAGTTGTGGCATAGCGACAGTTCGTTTCAGCAGCCGGCCGCGCGCTATTCGATGCTGCATGCGGTCGTCGTGCCGGAGTCGGGCGGCGAGACCGAGTACGCGGACATGCGCGCCGCGTGGGATGCGCTCGAGCCGCGCGAGCAGCGCGAACTCGAAGGGCTCGAAGCGGAGCACTACGCGCTGCACTCGCGCTTCCTGCTCGGCGACACCGACTACAGCGACGAGCAGCGCAACGCGCTGCCGCCGGTGCGCTGGCCGCTCGTGCGCGAGCACGCCGGTTCGGGACGCCGGCATCTGTTCATCGGCGCGCACGCGACGCATATCGCCGATCGCACGCTTGCCGAAGGACGCGTGCTGCTGATGGACCTCCTCGAACACGCGACCGCGCGCCGCTTCGTGTATTCGCATCGCTGGCAGCCCGGCGATCTCGTGATCTGGGACAACCGCTGCACGTTGCACCGGGGCCGCCGTCACGATCTGTCGGTCCGCCGCGAGCTGCGGCGCGCGACGACGGTCGACATCGACCGGCACGCGGCGCCGCAAGCGGAGCTACTCGAACCTGTCCACGGAGTGCGCTAAATGCAGCTGAACGACGACGAACGGGCGATGCTCGACGGCCGCGACGGTGCGGCCGTGCAGCGCGCGATGGATCTGCTGGTGCGCTACGGCGAAGCACTCGGCGCGCCGAGGCTGGTGGACACGAACAACGTATGCGGCACGGTCGGCGCGACGATGCCGTTCCTGCGCGATTACGCGGCGAAGCACGGCGGCCTCGACGCGGTGTTTTCCGAATTCAACCTCGATAGCCCTGAGGTAGTCGAGGTGCCGAAGGCCAAGGTGTTCAGCAGCCATCTGCAGCAGGGCCTCGACCCGCAGCATGCGCAGCGTCAGGGCATCGACGGCGAGGTTGTGAAGCTGTACCGCCAGGGCGAGGCATTCACGGGACGGCTCGGCATCCAGCCACTGAACACCTGCGCGCCATATTTGACCGGCAACGTGCCGGTGCGCGGCGAGCATTGCGCATGGATGGAGTCGTCGGCGGTGATATACATCAACGCGGTGCTCGGCGCGCGCACCAACGCGGAAGGGCGCGAGAGCACCGGCGCCGCGATGCTGACCGGCAAGATTCCGTACTGGGGTCTGCACCTCGACGAAAACCGTAGCGGCACGCATCTGATCGAGCTCGGCATCGACGTCAAGACGGTGCAGGACTGGGGGCTGCTCGGCTACTACGTCGGCGAACTCGTGCAGGACCGCATTCCGGTGATCGACGGGCTGCGCGACGTGCCGAACCTGCCGAAGCTCAAGCACTTCGGCGCGGCCGCGGCGTCCTCGGGCGGTGTCGAGATGTATCACATCGTCGGCCAGACGCCGGAGGCGCGCACGCGCGACGAAGCGTTCCGCGGCCGCAAGCCGCTCGAGGTCATTCGCTACGGTGCGGCCGAGCGGCGCCTCGCGTACGAGCGCGTGAACACCACCGCGAAAGACGCGCAGGTCGACTTCGTGATGCTCGGTTGTCCGCACTATTCGATCGAGCAGATCTGGGAGGTCTGCCAGCTACTCGAAGGCCGCCGCATCGGCGCGAATACCGAACTGTGGATCTTCACCGCGCGCGCGACGCGTCAGCTCGCGGACCAGGCCGGCTATACGAAGCTGATCGAGGACGCGGGCGGTGTATTGATGACCGACACGTGCTCGGCGATCGGCCGCGTGATGCCGAAGGGCACGCGCGTGGTCGCACTCGACTCGGCGAAGCAGGCGCACTACCTGCCCGCGATCATGGGCGTGCAGGCCTGGTTCGGCACCACGGCCGATTGCATCGAGGCCGCGGTGAGCGGCCGCTGGACAGGAGGGCTGGCCGCATGAGCACGAACCAGGAGACGACAGACACGTTAGGCACACCTGAGCCGGCCGCACCGATCGTACTGCGCGGGCGCAAGGTGGTCGGCGGCTATGTCGAGGGCGAGGCGCTCGTCACGCGCGATCGCATCTCGGGCTGGGGCGGCATCGATCCGCGCACCGGCACGATCATCGAAACCCGTCACGAACTGCGCGGCCAGAGCTTCGCGAACACGGTGCTGGTGTTTCCCGGCGCGAAGGGTTCGTCGGGCTGGTCGAGCCAGTTCCATATCGCGCGGATCGCCGGCACGGCGCCGGCCGCGATGCTGTTCAACGAGATGACCACGAAGATTGCGCTCGGCGCGGTGGTGAGCCATGCGCCGTCGCTGACCGACTTCGACATCGATCCACTCGACGTGATCGAAACCGGCGACTGGGTGCGCGTCGATGCCGAGCGTGGCGTCGTCGAAGTGCTCAAACGCGGCCGCGCCTGATCTTGCTGCGCGGGACGGTTCGCGCGCAACCGCGATGGTTTTTCAAGGAGGAAATGTTTTGAAGACTGGTACTCGTATCGTCCGCCGCGGCGGCCAACCGACGGGCTGGAAACTCGACGCCGACGTGTGCATCGTCGGCGCGGGCATCGCCGGCACGTCGGCTGCGCTCGAAGCGGCCGCGCTTGGCCGCAAGGTCGTGCTGGTGGACAGCCTGCCCGCGCTCGGCGGCCAGGCGGTCAACTCGATCATCGGCACGTTCTGCGGGCTGTTCTCGAACGGGCCGCAGCGTTTCCAGGTGACGCACGGCATCGCGGACGGCATCCTGCGCGATCTCGGCGAGAAGGGCGCGCTGCACTACAAGGAAGGGCCGCTGACGACCGTCGTGCTGTACGACGAAGTTGCGCTCGCGCGCTGGATCGAGCAGAAGATTCTCGACGCCGGCATCACCGTCGTGCTCGGCGCGGTGCTGCGCAACGTCGTACGCGAAGAGCGGCGGGTGCGCGAGCTGGAAGTCGCGACGCGTTACGGCGACGTGCGCATCGCGGCGAACGGCTTCGTCGATGCGAGCGGCGATGCGGCGCTCACGTGGCTCGCAGGCTTCGACTGCCAGGAGCCGGAAACGCCGATTCGCGGCACGCAGATGATCGTGCTCGAAAACCTCGACGAAACCGATCTGCCGACGCCGCCCGCGTTTCGCGAGCGCGTCGAGGAAAAGGCGCACGCCTATGGGCTCGAGCGCAAGGACGGGCTCGTGTTCTACTTCCGTGGCCGCAATATCGGCATCGCGAACATGACGCACATCGAGACGCCGCTCGAACCGATGGCGGCGTCGCACACGGCGCTCGTCGGCCGCGACCAGGCGGACCGCGCGTTCGAGTTCCTGCGCGGCGAGTATCCGCACATCTATCGCAACGCGCACATCCGCAGCTATGGTCTGCCTGGCATCCGGCAGACGCGCTGGATCGTCGGCGCGCAGCAGTTGAGTTCGGAAGACGTGATCGCCGCCCGGCAGTTTCCCGACGCGGTCGCGCGCACGTCGTGGCCGATCGAATTGCACGATCGCGCCGAAGGCTATGAATGGAAGCCGTTCGGCGACGACCATCTGCATACCGTGCCGTTCGGCAGCCTCGTCGTGAAGGACGCGGACAACCTGATCGCGGCCGGCCGCTGCATCGACGCGGATGCGACCGCACTGTCGAGCGTGCGGGTGATGGGGCCGTGCATCGCGATGGGCGCGGCGGCCGCGCACGCATTCGATCTCGCCGACGGCGGCAGTGTTCACGACATCGATCGCGGCATGCTGCGCGAGCGGCTCGCCGACAACGTCGATCGCATCGATCCGCCGCATCTGAAGAACTGACCTATAACCCGCCGGCGGCGCGGCAATACCAAAGAGGTGCAGCGCGAGCTCCGCGAGGAGGCTCCCGGCGAGCACCCACTGCCGCGCCGGCCAGAGACGATATGACGGAATCGCGCGACGCGCCGGGATCTGCCCGGCCGCCGACGCGGCACCTCTGGAGGAGACGATGATTCAAACCCTGTCCGATGCGCGCACGGTGGACGTGTCGCGCCTGATCGACGAACAGAAGATCGGCCGCTTCGCGATCCTGCTGATCGCGTCCACATGGCTCGTGATGCTGACCGACGGCTACGAGCTCAGTGCGCTGGCGTTCGCCGCGCCTTCGCTGATTCGCGCGTGGCACATCGAGCGCAGCGTGCTCGGTCCGGTGTTCGGCGCCAACATCTTCGGCATCATGGTCGGCTCGATCCTGTTCGGCTATATCGGCGACCGGATCGGGCGCAAGCGCGCGATCCTGCTCGGTGCGTGCTGGTACGGGCTCATCACGCTCGCGACCGCATGGGCGGCGAGTGTCGACCAGCTGCTGTGGCTGCGCTTCGCCGCGGGCATCGGCATCGGCGGCGCGGTGCCGAATGCGTTCGTGCTGGTGTCGGAATTCGCCCCGAAGCGGCTGCGCGCCACCTGGGTCACGCTGATGTTCACCGGCTACACGCTCGGCGCGGGCTTCGGCGGCGGCGTCGCCGTGTGGCTCGTGCCGCACTTTGGCTGGCCCGCGGTATTCGTGGTCGGTGGGCTCGCGCCGCTCGTGGTGGCGGCCGGGCTGTCGTTCGTGATGCCGGAGTCGCTGCGCTATCAGGTGCTGAAAGGCTGGCCCCGCGACGGCATCGCGGCGACCGCCGCGCGCGTGCGGCCCGAACTCGCGTTGGTGCCCGGCGCGCAGTTCGTCGTGACCGACGAGCGCCGCGTCGCCAGGTTCTCGCCACGAATGCTGTTCGCCGGCCGCCTGCGCTACGTGACGACCGCGTTGTGGCTCGCGTACATCGCCAATTCGATGGCGCTGTTCTTCCTGCAGAACTGGCTACCCGTGCTGATCGAGGCGACCGGCGTCGCCGCGCATCGCGCCGCGCTGATGACGACGCTGTTCTCGGTCGGCGGCACGCTCGGCGGCCTCGTGCTGATGCGCTTCATCGATCGCCACGGCGTGAGGCTCGTCACCTGTCTGCCGCTCGTCGGCTTTCCGCTCGTCGCGGCGCTCGGCATGGACCTGAATACGGCTTTGCTGACCGCCGCCGTGTTCGGCGTCGGCTTCTGCGTAGCCGGCACCCAGGCGGGTCTCAATGCGGTCGCATCGATCGTCTATCCGACCAGCTTCCGCTCGAAAGGCACCGGCACCGCGATCGGCGTCGCGAAGATCGGCTCGATCTCGGGCCCGATGATCGGCGGGATGCTGCTCGCCGGACATCTGCCGGTGCGCGAGCTGTTCCAGGTCGCGGCGCTGCCGGTCGTCAGCGTCGCGGCGCTGATGTTCGTGCTGGGTCGCATGTACCGGCCGGGCGATGCGCACGACGACGGCCTCGCCGACCACGATCTCGCGCACGGCGCCGAGCCGCCGCTGTCCGCGGCCGAGCGGTAGGACCAGCAGCAGCGGCAGGGCCGGCTGTGCGCGGCGCACCGCCGCGCACGAGGTCCGCTGCCGCGGCTTTTCATCCGCATCACCCAATTACATCGAAACCGGAGAAGCACAATGAAAACAGCAGTCTGCACTGCTGCGGTGGTTTGCGCCTTCGCGGCGCCGCTCACGGCCGACGCGCAAAGCTCGGTCACGCTGTACGGCATCATCGATACGGGCATTGCCTGGACGAATACGGTCGCGTCGTCGATCAAGGCGCAAGGGGCCTCGCGCTGGTCGATGGCGACCGGCTGGGGCAGCGGCGACCGCTTCGGCTTCCTCGGACGCGAGGACCTCGGCGGTGGCCTGTCCGCCGTGTTCCAGCTCGAAGCGGGCTTCAGCGGACTGAACGGCACGTCGTCGCAGGGTGGCCGGCTGTTCGGGCGACAGGCGTACGTAGGGTTGGCGAGCAAGCAGTACGGCAAGCTGACGCTCGGCCGCCAGTACGACTACACGTTCGACTACGTCGCGCCGCTGATGTCCTGGCTGATGTTCGGTAGCATCTACGGCGCGCACATCGGCGACGTCGACGACAGTTTCCAGACGTTTCGCCTGAACAACAGCGTCAAGTACGAGGTGAGTCCGCTCGCGGGTCTGAAGCTCGGCGCGCTCTACGCGTTCAGCAACCAGGCGGGCGGCGACGCCGGCCAGGGCTTCGCCAACAACCGCGCGTACGGCTTCGGGGTCGACTACCTGCGCGGGCCGTTGCATGTGGTCGCGAGCTACCTGCAGCTGAACAATCCGTCGGCGGGGCTCGCGTCGGGGAACAATCCGAACGGCGCGATCGGCGACGAGTACAGCGGCTCGACCAGCATCTTCTATAACGCGGGCTTCGTCGAGCGTCAGCGGATCTCGGCGCTGGGCGCCGGCTATACGTTCGGCGCTGCAAACGTGAACTTCATCTTCACCAACACGCTGCTCGACTATCGTGGCGGCCACAGCCTGCGTGTCAATAACTACGAGATCAACGGGCGCTACTACTTCACGCCGGCGCTGATGGCGGGGCTCGGCTACATCTTCACCGATGGCGATGGCTATACCGGCAGCGGCGCGACGTCGTTTGCAACCGGCGAGCGGCCAAAATGGCATCAGGTGGACGCGGGCATCAGTTACCTGCTGTCGAAGCGCACCGATCTGCATATGTCGATGGTCTATCAGCGTCTGGCCGGCGATGCGAGCACCGTCGCAATCAACTTCTTCGGACCGGCTGGGGCGGGGCGGAATAGTCAGATTGCGGTGCTGGCGGGGTTGCGGCATCGGTTTTGAGCGAGGCGGCAGCGGTAACGCTGAACCCGCAAGTTCACAGCGACCCGCCCGACTCAACCGACGAACTTCCTTAGCCGACCCAACTCAACCACAAGACCCCGCGCCACCTTTACGACCGCTTCCAGGGTCAAACGGTCCTTTCATAGAGGCGGCAAAAGGGTTCACCTGGTGGGCTCCGCCAATGGCTCTTCCACGTAGCGCAAGATGGTCTCCACGAGGTCTTCGCGGGGGTACGTATTCTGTGTCACGATCAGCGCGCTGGTGGTCGAATGCGTCCGGTTGCCGTGCAACTCCCAGCCAACTGTCGGAATAGGTCGCATTGTCGAGGGCGAGGCAAACTCTGGGCGGACGCTGGCATTACACCCAGCCATCGACTATTCTCGACAAGACGCACGTTTGGAGCGGCCAATGGCTATCGAACGATTCCTTGTCTACGGCCTGGCAGTGATTTTCTTTGTCGTCGCAATTGCAAGACTGAGGCGATCGAACGTCCTGAAGGCAAGTAAGGTCCAGGGAAACATCGTTGTCGGGAACCAATCAGGCCACCTGACGCAAACCTATTCGGAAATGGCCGCGCCATCGGGTAAAGAAGGTCCAAGCCGGACTGCCCCGCACGGTGACCGCGTTGCGTGGGTGATCGGAATCGTGGGCGCATTGATCGCGGCGGCTCAACTGGTTCACGATATTCGCAAATGAAATTCCCCCGCCTTTTTCGTTGGGGCAGCTATGCGGTGTCCTCCGAAAAGATCGTTGGGAACGTCTTCGTCGGCTCGAATTCCGGTCTTGTTTATCAGGTGTACGACGGCCGGCAGCCATCACCACCGCCTATTGTGGACTGGGCCTCGGGCTTGCCGAACCAGGGCGACCCTTTTGAAGTTTTCAATCTACTCTCCTGGCGGTGCAGGCTTGCGGACGACCTGATCGGCCGGGGTTCCGAACTCGACGAACTCCTCAGTTGGGCTCGATCGGGACAACCTTTGCGCATCAGGTTTCTTGTGGGTGCCGGAGGCAGTGGCAAGTCTCGCCTGGCCGCCGAACTTGCCGAACGACTGAAAGCGGAGGGCTGGTATGCCGGCTTTTCTGCGCTTGAGCAAGGCGCGTCCCTTCCTGTTTCTGACAAGGGGCTATTGGTCATATTGGATTATCCCGAAGCATGGCGCGAGCAGGTGAGGAGTCTGCTTCGTGAAGCAGGTCGGGAAGACCGGCAAAAGCCGTCCGCGCCGGTTCGGATTCTGTTGTTGAGCCGTCGCCCTTTCGACGAGTGGAGACAAGACGTCCTCGATGCCCGTGCTTCACACATCTGTGACGCGCATGAGGTGGCAATCCGCGCGCTTCCCACAGTCTCAGCGACGGTTTTGTTCAAGCGTGTCGCCTCTCGACTCGCCCAGCATCGTGGCTACAGCAAGCCACAGTTCGATGGTGCTGCAATCGACAATTGGCTCTCCCAAAGCCCGGAGCTTTTTGCATTACCCCTGCTGATCACGGCCGCGGCCGTCCACTTCGTGGACTCACCTGACGAGACGCTCGACCTGACAGCGCCAGACATCGTCGCCGCTCTGATCGATCGTGAGCGCACCCAGCTAGATCGAGTCGGACGCAATACAGGGTGGGGAGAGCATGCCGCCTCCCGGTTGGTCGGGCTCGCGGCTTTGCTTGACGGCCTCGACGCTTCAACGATGCGGCGACTTGCTGCACCTGAGCTCGGGATCGGGCTGCCGGCTCCTCAGTATGTGGTCGATGGGGTGCGTCTGCTGGGCTGGTGCAGAGACAATCGATTTCCATCGCCAGCGCCTGACATCGTTGCAGCCGAACTGCTGCGACAGGTGCTCATCGATGCTCAGGACCGTCGCGCTGACTGGGTATGGGCGACACTGTCTGAAACCGGAGCGGATCACATCGAACTCTTGAGCAGGCGTATGCACGACTTGGTTACTCTGCATGGACCTGCTGAACGGATCTTGCGTGACTCGCTTGTTGAAGCGGTCACGGGGAAACCTGAACGTGCCAAAGCATGGCGGGGCTTTCTTGAGGCCAACGCAGTCGGCTTCCGGCTAAGTCCGGTTGGTATCGCAGTTGGCCAGGCGCTGCTTGGTATGGCTGATCTTCCAGCTGCCGAACGCGCAGAAATTCTCAACGATCTGTCAAATCGCCTCGGCGACGCCGGCGATGGCGGGCCCGGGCTAGCCGCGATCCACGAAGCGGTAGAAATCCGGCGGCGTCTCGTAGAGATGGACCAGCGCCAGTTTGCCCCCGGTCTTGCTGCGAGCCTCAACAACCTGTCCGTCCGTCTCAGTGATGCAGGTGATCGCGCGGGCGCGGTAGCTTCAGCCCGCGAGGCAGTAGATATCTTTCAGTCTGTCGCGCAGGAGAACGAAAGTCAGTTCGCACCCGATCTCGCCATGAGTCTCAATAATCTTTCTGACTTCCTGGGCAACGTCGGCGATGACGTGGGCGCATTGGCTGCGATCCGTCAGGCGGTAGAGATCCGGCAGAGTCTCATGCGGGAGAACCCGGGCCGCTTTGCACCCGATCTCGCCATGAGCCTTAACAACCTGTCGCTCCGCCTTCACAATGCCGGTGATGGCGCAGGCGCACTGGCCGCGATCCGCAAAGCGGTAGAAATCCGGCGGCGTCTCGTGCAGGAGAACCCGGGCCGCTTCGCACCCGATCTCGCCATGAATCTCAACAATCTGTCAGTCCGCCTTCACGATGCTGGCGATGGCGCAGGCGCGCTGGCCGCGATCCGCGAGGCGGTGACGATCCGGCGGCGTCTCGCACAAGAGAACCCGGGCCGCTTCGCAGCCGATCTCGCCATGAGCCTCAACAACCTTTCACGCTCCGTCGGCGATGCCGGCGATGGCGCCGCCGCGCTGGCCGCGATCCGCGAGGCGGTGAAAATCTATCGCTTTCTCGCGGAAGAGAACCCGGACCGCTTCTCGCCCGAGCTCGCCGGCAGCCTCCACAACCTGTCGCTCCTCCTGGCCAAAGCCAGTGATGGCGTAGGCGCGCTGGTCGCGATCCGCGAGGCGGTGGAGATACGGCGGCGTCTCGCCCAGGAGAACCCGAGGTACTTCGCTCCTGATCTAAGCGTGAGCCTTAACGACTTGTCGCTCCGCCTCGACGATGCCGGCGACAGTGCCGGCGCACTGATCGCGATGCGCGAGGTAGTGAACATCCATCGTTTTCTCGCAGAGGAGAACCCAGACCGCTTTTCGCCCGATCTCGGCAGCAGCCTCCACAACGTGTCGCGCCGCTTGGCCGATGCCGGTGATGGCGGCGGCGCACTGGTCGCGATGCGCGAGGCGGTGGAGATCCGGCGGCGTCTCGCACAGAAGAACCCGGGCCGCTTCGCTCCCGATCTAGCCGGGAGCCTTAACGACCTGTCGCTCCTTCTCCGTAATGCCAGGGATGGTGCGGGCGCGCTGGCCGCGATCCGCGAGGCGGCGGAGCTCCAGTGGCATCTCGTACAGGAGAATCCAGACCGTTTCGCGCCCGACCTCGCAACCAGTCTTTACAACCTGTCGCTCCACCTCAAGGATGCTGGCGATGGAGCGGGCGCGCTGGCGGCGATCCACGAATCAGTTCAGATCCGGCGGCGTCTCGCACAGGAGAACCCCGGCGGCTTCGTACCTGCTCTTGCCGCGAGCCTCCAAGCCCTTTCGAACTGTCTTGATACTGAGGGCGATGGCCCGGGCGCATTGGCTGCAATACGCGAGGCGGTGAAGCTCCGGCGACGGCTAGTACAGGATGACCGGGACCGCTTTGCAGCCGATCTCGCCATGAGCCTCAACAATCTGTCGGTCCGCCTTGGCGATGCCGGCGACGGCGCGGGGGCACTGGACGCGATCCGTGAGGCGGTGAATATCTATAGTCCTCTCGCAAAAGAGGACCCGGGCCGCTTCGCATCCGCTCTCGCCATGAGCCTCAACAATCTGTCGCTCCGCCTTGGCGATGCCGGCGACGGTGCGGGGGCACTCGACGCGATCCGTCAGGCGGTAAGAATCTATAGTCCTCTCGCAAAGGAGGACCCGGGCCGTTTCGCTCGCGATCTCGCCGCCACATTCCACAACCTGGCGAGCTGTCTCCACAATGCGAACGATAGCGCGGGAGCACTTGCCGCGATAGCCGAAGCGGTCAACATCTATCGCTCGCTCGCAAAGGAGAATCCGGGCCGCTTTGCGCCCAGTCTTGCCAAGAGCCTCCACAATCTGTCGGACCGCCTCAAAGACACGGGCGATGGCGCGGGTGCGCTGGATGCGATTCGCGAGGCGGTGGAGATCCGTAGGCGTCTCGCACACGAGAACCCAGACCGCTTTGCACCTGACCTTGTTAGGAGCCTCAACAACTTGTCGGCCCGCCTTATGGATGTCGGCGATGATGCCGGCGCGCTGGATGCGTCGCGAGAGGCGGCCGACATCTCGCGGTCTCGCTCTCAGGGGCAAGGCAACAGTGGCCTGCATGGCATCCGTCGCGTTTCCGACGGCGACCCCGCCTGAGTTAGTCCCGTTGACTTCGGCGAACGCTTGCCTCTCGCGTTGCCAGTCCAGTTATTTCCTTTTGCTGCGCGGCAGTCTGGTCGTTTTCCGTTATTTCGGGCGAGTCATCGCCCACATATCCAGTTGCGGAAGAGGTGAACGACTACCGAGGCGTACGCCCGTAGTCGACCCTGAAGGGAGGTTCGCCAATACCGGAAACGGACAGTGAACGCTAGACTATGCGTTCTCTCTTTCGATTGGAGCAAACCATGTCGCGCCCGTCGGCGGCTGTTGTCGCGGTCTCAACCGCGGTCCTTCTCGGGATAGCTGTTCTTTCGTCGTCCGCCATCGCCGACGTTACGCCACGCCAGAGGGAAGTTGAGCAATACGGCACGGAGGTAATGCCGTTCTCCCTTGCAGCCACCACACACATCTTTACGAAGACGGCCAATGGCGGAACCCAGCAGGTCGTCACGAAGCATCATGATCCGAAGCAGGCCGCCATGATCCGCGGACACTTGGCCATGATCGCCCGGCAGTTTTCGGAGGGAGATTTCAATGCGCCGGTGCAGATCCACGGCAACGACATACCGGGCCTAGCCGTACTACGTGCCGCGAAGCAGGGTGAACTGACGATCCACTATCACGACTTGCCTGATGGAGGCGAAATCGTATATCACGCGGACGAGCCTCGCCTCATCATGGCGCTACACGAATGGTTCGACGCCCAGTTGTCCGATCATGGCCACGACGCGATGGCAGGGCACGATCCAGGCATGATGCACCATCATCCGGCAGACGCCTCGACAGCGGAATAGATAGCGCACACGATCAGGATGCGAATGATTGGCCGGTCCGATTTCCCGCCCGGTCAGTGGCGGGTCAGCGCCGGACCTTTGACTTGTTACGAATTCAGAAGTGAGCGCCGAAGGGCCGCTTGTGGCCGTACCAAGCCCCACAGCGTCCGCCTCAATCCGACCTTGAACGTCCGGTTGCCGATACCTGGCGTGGGAGCCATATCCGGTCTTCAAGCCGTGCGCACAACTAGTGCGGATGCCGATGATGAATATCGGGGAAATGTGCGTGCGAATGGGTAACAGGCAGATGCACGTGAGGATGTGTGTGCGGCTCGTCACCGGCATAAGGAAAATCATGCTCGTGCTGATGATGCTCGTCATGACGATGCCGGTGCGTGTGTTCGAGAAACTCATGACTGTGCTCATGCTCATGCCGTTCGCGCACATGCAGCCAGATACCCAGCGCCATCAGGGCCGCGGCAATCCAGAAAGACAGGTTGGGCAGGGCGGGCCATATGATCAGCGAAAGGATCACACCGAAAAGCGGCGCTACAGAAAAGTACGCGCCTGTACGCGCCGTACCGAGATGGCGAAGCGCGATAACGAACAAGACGAGGCTGATGCCGTAACCGCTGAGCCCGGTCAGCATCGCCGCCGCCATGGTTCCTGCTGAAGGAAGCGAAGCGCCAGCCGCGAGCGCGATGCCGAGATTCACGGGACCGGCCACCAACCCTTTGAGACACGCGATCACCATCGCGTCGTTCGCCGAGACCTTGCGCGTCAGATTGTTGTCGATTGCCCAGCACAGACACGCGCCGACGATCAGTAACGCACCTACCGGCACGCCTGTCTGGCCCGGATGCCACGACAGAAGCACGCCGCCCGCAACGATCGCCACCATCCCGAGAAAAACCTGAATGTCGACATTTTCCCGGAAGACCACCCAGGCAATCACTGCGGTCAACACGCCCTCGAGGTTGAGCAACAACGAACTCGTTGCCGCTGGTGTGGTGGACAGGCCCAGCATCAGCAATGCAGGCCCGGCGACGCCGCCCATCGCTATTGCCCCGATCAGCCAGGGTAGCTCGCCTTTGGTGATGCGGTGGTGCGCGCCGGACTGATGCCCGCGCGACCGGAAGGCGCGCCACGCGATGCCGACGCCAAGCCCCAGGCCGCTACCGAGATAAAACAGGCCTGCGAGCATGAATGGGCTGACCGAGCCGAGCAGCGCCTTGGCCAGCGGTGTCGCGGCGCCGAACAGCGCCGCAGCGGCCAAGGCGGTGAATATCGCGGCGTATCCTGATTTCACAACTTCAACCTCATGTTCGCAGCAGAAGGGACAGTTTACAGACCATTGCTGAGGTGACGGATCAAACTCGCAGCAGGCAGCCAAAAGCTTGCTTGTAGAAATCGTTACTGCGACGTAACGTAATCTACATGAGCACGCTTTCAACCTGGTTGCTACTGGTGCTGACTCTTCCGACAGAGAACGCCACCGCGCGGATGCGTTACTGGCGTGCGCTGAAAGCCCGCGATGTACACGCATTTCGCGGCCAGTGAAAAAGGCAGCGATACGGGAAGGCGCCCATGAGCACGACGAGCGCACACGTGCCCGGCTATACGCGTGGTCAGATCGCCAGTACGTCAGCCAGCTTTTCAACATCACCAACTGGGAACGCGGCTTCGCGGCTAAAGGCAGCGACGCGCGCATAGCACTGTCATGCGATGCAACGTCTCATCGGCGACGCTTCACTCCCGGCTCTCCAGTCTGGTTCTGCCGGGCGGCGTGGAAGGTGGCGCGTTGACACTGCTTGCGGCTCGCGGTTTGCGGGGTATCTGCGATGGATTCGTCGCGGTGCTGCTGCCTGTCTATCTTCTCCGGCTCGGATTCGGCCAACTGACTGTCGGGTTGATCAGCACCACAACGCTATTCGGTTCTGCTCTCGCCACGGTTCTGATCGGCTTTGTGGGCAATCGCGTCGCCCTGCGCTTGTTGCTGCTGTTTGCCGCGGCGCTGATGACAGCTACAGGTCTTGCGTTCGCCAGCCTTTCTTCGCTGTGGCCGCTGCTGGTCGTCGCTTTTATCGGAACCCTGAATCCGGGTTCCGGCGACGTAAGCCTGTTCCTTCCACTGGAACATGCACGGCTCGCGGAATCCGCTAGTGGCGACGCGCGTACTTCGCTCTTTGCACGCTATAGCCTGATCGGCGCATTGTCGGCGGCGGTGGGCGCGCTCGCTGCCGCACTGCCGGACAGGATCGCTACGGGTCTGGCCGTCTCGTCACTGTCCGCGACGCGAGCCATGTTCGTGGTCTATGCGCTGACGGGGTTTGCCATCTGGCTTCTCTACCTGCGCTTGCCCGCGCGCGTGCCGCAGGCGCGTGTTGTGCGTGCGCCGCTCGGACCGTCACGCGGGATCGTGATCCGCCTCGCACTGCTGTTCAGTGTCGACGCGTTCGCGGGCGGTCTTCTCGTCAACTCGCTGCTCGCGCTGTGGCTGATCCAGCGGTTCGGGCTTTCGCCCGGCGCAGTGGGCCAGTTCTTCTTCTGGGCCGGCATGTTGAGCGCTGGGTCCCAACTCGTCGCAGCGCCGCTTTCGCGAAGGATTGGTCTGCTGAACACGATGGTGTTCACGCATATGCCATCCAGCGTCTGCCTGATCGCGGCCGCGTTCTCGCCGTCGCTCCCACTGACTCTGGCGCTGCTTCTCGCGAGAAGTGCCCTGTCACAGATGGACGTGCCGACCCGCAGCGCCTATGTGATGTCGGTAGTGACGCCCATGGAACGTCCTGCCGCCGCGAGCTTTACCGCCGTCCCGCGAAGTCTTGCGGCGGCGCTCGCGCCTGTGCTGTCGGGTACGTTGCTTGGCCTCGGATGGCTGGGCGCTCCGCTTGTCGCTTGCGGCGTGCTCAAGATCGCCTACGATCTTTCGCTGCTCGCAGCGTTTCGCCACATCGAACCGGAAGGCGGGTCGCCATGACGCGCACGCGCCCCTGCGGGCCACCAGCCATATCGCTTTACGTCATCCTGCTCGTAGTGTCGGCGGCGGCAGGCATTCTGGTACACGTCATTTCACCAGCGAGCGCCGCGCAGTCGGAGGCCCGCCTGCCGCTCGATCACAGCGCCGACGTCCCGTTGCCGGGCCGCGCCACGCGTCTGGACTACGTAAGCCATGACGCTGACCGGCACCTGCTGTTCATCGCTCATCTTGGCGACAGTGAAGTCGTGGTGTTCGATACGCTCAGGTCGAGCGTTGTGTCCCGCGTCGCCGACATTGCGTCAGTACATGGGGTACTGGCCGTGCCGGAACTCGGGCGGGTGTATGCATCGGCGACCGGCACCAACGAGGTCGTAGCGATCGACGAGGCCAGCATGCATGTGGTGGCGCGTGTGCCGGGTGGCATCTACCCCGACGGCATCGCATATGAGCCCGACTCCCAGAAACTTTATGTGTCGGATGAGACGGGCGGCACGGTAACCGTGATCGATACGCACACCAACCAGCGAAAGAGCACTATCCAGTTGGGTGGAGAAGCGGGCAACACGCAGTACGACCCCGACTCGCACCACATCTTCGTCAATGTGCAGACGCGGCGGCAGCTCGTCGAAATCGATCCGTCGACCGACACGATTATCAGCCGGATCGATCTGCCTGGTGCGAAAGGCAACCACGGCCTCGCCATCGTCCCTCAATTGCATCTCGCGTTCATCGCGTGTGAAGACAATGACAAGCTGATCGTGCTCGACCTGCTGACGAAGCGCGTCACTCAGACTTTCGACGTCGGAGGCGGCCCTGACGTGCTCGCTTACGATCCGGGCGCGCATCTGCTTTACGTGGCCGGCGAAGCCGGCATCGTGTCGATGTTCCGCGTCTCGGGGTCTGCCGTATCGAAAGCAGGTGAGGGCAGGGTAGGACCCAACGCCCATGTCGTCGGCGTCGATCCCGCGACACACCGCACTTACTTCCCGCTGAAGAACGTCGATGGTCGGCCCGTGCTTCGCATCATGGCGCTTGCATCCACGGGATCGCGGTAGCGGTGCTTGCGTCGGCGCTCCTCGAAGCTCATTTCGGTGACGCGTGGATCAATCTGATCGTACGCGATCGCGCGAGCGATGGCATGACGATGCTGCTCGCGATCCATGAAATGGGCTTCGCGCGCGAGGTTTCGTCAAAGGTTGGTTTTCTGTGCGACGGCTCGGTTACGACTTGCTCGCCGCACGCAGTGCCGCTCTCATGCTCATTTCTATGTCGAGAAGTCTTGCGCCGAGCTCCACGAAGCTGCTGCGCCCCTCGCCGAAGACCTCGCCGTTCATGTAGATCGTCGGCACGACGCTAATTTCACGCGCGGACAGCTCACTTTGAAAAATTCCGCCGTCGATCGTAACGTTGTGAATCCGTGGATTGATCACCGCCATCATGTTCAGCGCTTGCACAACGTCCACACAGCTTCCGCACGACAACGAAATATAGGTTTCGAAATAGTAGTCACGTTCCAGTGTTCGAATCCGTTCGATGGTCGTACTGTCGGCTACGACGGGATGCCCTCCAACCTGGAGTATGGCGAGGACAAGGGACGAAAATTCAGGCCCTGTTGGGGTGGCGGCAAACTGAATGCAGGCATCTGCTCCCACCTGCCTGATTGAAAACGATGGCTTGCGCTCGTCGCCGTGCTGCTCCTCGACGACCGTGACCAGGTCGGTCAACGACGCAATTTCGTTCAGCATCGCCAGCATTTCGTGCGATGTTCGACTACCGCCCGGCGACACGATTAATTCGACGGGTCTGCGAAGGTTTCGCAAATACGTCTGCAGTTGTGACCTGAGATCGATGTTCAGCATTTGAATTTCGATTCCGTAGCAACCTGCACAGGGCTATGTGAGGAGCCTAACGCCACAACAACACGCGAGTGCCCACAACCGGCGGCGCCGGTCGGTGGGTAGAGGGTGCCTCGCAATGCTCCCCCCGAATGCCGGGACGATTTGGTGCGCTATCGCACACATTCAAAGCGTTCGCGAATTACCTCCAATGGTTGTCACCGTGCCTGCTTCGGCGGCAACTGCGGCCAGCGTCGAGAGTGACAATGCCACCGAAGCGTCCGAAGCGCAACTGATCTTCAAAGCTCGATGACGTATGACTGGCCGGGTTCCAGTGCGCAAATTGTCAGAAAGCGAAGTGGGCGTTCCGGGTCGCAGCTGCTAAAAAGCGTATGTTGCACGTCGCTGCCTTTCTCGTCGAGGTGCTTGGGCGGGACAACCCAGTCGACGCCGCCTGACAGTGAGGCCGCCCGACCGCGTCAACAAGACGGCGTTCATCAGCCATCCGTCGAAACGGTGATAGCCTCCCACGCACCGATTTCCGCGTTCAACGCCGACATCTTGTCTCGAACGAGACCGAGTGCGTCGCTACCGAGCAAAAGATGCGCGGGCGGATGTTCCGCTGCGATGGCGGCCAGCATTGCGCGCGCCGCTTTCCTTGGATCTCCCAATTGCTTGCCGCTTTTTTCCTCGCGGGCTTGGCGGATGGGATCGAAAATATCGTCGTAATCCGGAATCGAGCGGGGCGTTCGGGTCATCGAGCGGCCCGCCCAGTCTGTGCGAAACGAGCCCGGCGCCACCGCCGTCACGGCAATACCGAAGGGCTTGACCTCTTTGCCGAGCGCCTCGGAGATGCCCTCTAACGCAAACTTGCTGCCGCAGTAGTAGGTGATTCCCGGCATCGTGATGTAGCCGCCCATCGATGTGATATTCACAATGTGACCGCGGCGGCGCTCACGCATGAATGGCAGGACGGCCTTCATCATCGCGACCGCACCAAATACGTTCACATCGAACTGACGGCGCATCTCCGGGAGCGGCGATTCCTCCATGATGCCCTCGTGACCGTAGCCGGCATTGTTGACCAGCACATCGATGGGTCCGACGCTAGCCTCGATTTCCGCCACCACGCCGTCGATCGCGTCGAAGTCGGTCACGTCGAGCACGCGTCCCCAAGCGGCGTTCGCGGACAGGGACTCGAATTCGCGCTTTGCCTGGGCAGTTCTCACCGTACCGACGACCTTGTGACCCGTCGCCAGCGCTTCCTGTGCGAGCGCGCGGCCAAAACCGCTGCTGACGCCAGTGATGAGCAGAGTTTTGCTGGATGTCATTGAAGCTTCTCCCGAAAGTCGATTGGAGAGTGCATACTAATCTGACAGACGAGGCAAAATAAGCCGAATTCCGCTGAGTTTCTTGCACAAAACTATGAGCACGCCACGCGCTTCGACCCAGCACCCAGCTCTATCCTCGCGCAGCCAGAAACGCATGGTTGCGCTGCTGCGCGCGTTGGCGCCCGACGAGGGTTACAACCTGACGGCGCTGCCGAGCGTCCGCATCTTGCGGTCGAACCGGGCGCTATCGCGCACGCCCGTTCTGTACGACCCCGGTATCGTGATCGTCTGCCAGGGCCGCAAGCGAGGCTATTTCGGCGACCAGCTGTACCTGTATGACGAGCATCACTATCTGGCCGTATCCGTGCCAGTGCCATTCAGCATGGAGACCGACGCAACCGAGGAGCGACCACTGCTCGCGCTGTATCTGCACCTCGATTTCGCCTTGGCCGCCGAACTTGCGGAGCGGATCGACCGCGAAGGGGGGGCTGAGCGCACACCAGCACCTCGGAGCATGATGTCGACGCCGATGGATGACGCGATGCAAGCGTCCGTGCTGCGCTTTCTCGAGGCGATGCATCGGCCACTCGAAGCTGCTGTGTTGGGTGCCGGGCTGCTGCGTGAGCTGTATTTCCGGGTGCTCACCGGGGCCCAGGGAAGCTCGTTGCGCGAGGCCTTGGCGATGCGAGGACAGTTCGGCCAGATAGGCCGCTCACTCCGCGTGATTCATGCAAGCTATGCGCAGCCTCTCGACGTAAGGCGACTGGCCGACGAAGCGGGTATGAGCATTCCGAGTTTCCACAGCCACTTCAAGGCCATTACACAGGTGTCGCCGATGCAATACGTGAAGTCGACGCGACTTCATCAGGCTCGCCTGTTAATGGTGCGCCAGGACCTGACCGCGGAGGCGGCCGGACACGCTGTGGGTTACGCGAGCCCGTCCCAGTTCAGCAGGGAATTCAGGCGTCTGTTCGGCTTGACGCCGGCAGCGGAGGCTAAGCGGATGCGCGAGAGCTTCGCGATCCCGGCTGTATTCGCTGATACGGCTTATGTGTCGTCGCACTGATGCCAGCGCTCATCGCTTCTGATAGGTGCCGATCAGTTCGGCCTGCGTGAGTACGTGCCCGTGCATGGCCTTCTCGAGAGCGGCCTTGCTGGGGCTTTTCAAATCGGGCAGTACGGTGTCGAGCGCATACAGCTTGTGGAAATAGCGGTGGCGTCCCACGGGCGGACACGGGCCGCCGTAACCGGCACGCTTGAAGTCATTGGTGCCTTCGAGCGTGCCGCCCGGCAAAGGCTGTGCATCAGCGCCATCGGGTAACCCGGTTGCTGTCGGCGGGATGTTGTAGAGCACCCAATGCACCCAGGTCATTCTCGGCGCGTCGGGGTCCGGCGCGTCGGGGTCGTCGACGATCAGCGCGAGGCTTTTTGCATTCGCGGGCACGCCGGACCACGCGAGCGGCGGGGATACATTGGCGCCCTCGCAGGTATGCTGCACCGGAATCTCGCCGCTCTGTCGGAAGGCTTGCGACGTTAGCGTGAGTGTCATGGCAGCCTCCTCGTTGGGTCGCGACCATGCTTTTATTCTAGGTCAGCGTCCACCGAAGTCGCGCGCGGCGAGTGCACGCATTCGCGGATCGAACGACCGCATGCCGGGGCAGAGGCGACGTTCGATTTACCGCGCGGGGTTGCCAGCCAAGCTTGCGCTTATTGGCCGGCTGGCGACTTCGTGGATGGGGTCGCCAGTGAGTTGTTGACCCCGTAAGCGGGCTGGCGGGACGTGGAACTACTGTCCGTGCTCATCGTGCTCATCGGCTGGCCCGAGTTCGGCGATGCCGAGCCGCTGTCCGAGCCGGTGGCGCCAGGCGTGCCGTAGCCACTCGTTGGAGCGGCCGGCGACTTCGTGGACGGAGTCGCCAGCGTGTTGTTGCTTTGGGCATATACGCCGCCCGACAGCATCAGGGCGGCGACAGCCGCGATCAATGTGCTGGTTGCCTTGTTCATGAAGCGCTTCTCCTTTAATGGATTGCGATATCGACGCAAACGATGCTCACGTACGTTTCCGTCAGGGTCGCGAGACTCCAAGTTTAGGAAAGCGAGGGCTGATAGTTATGCGCATTATTCACAATGGTGAATATCGATTTCAGGAATTAACCGGGCAATTCGATGCGCGCTCGTCCCTGATCTGCGCGGCGGCCGTCATCATTTCTTGTCCCGCAGCCAGGGCGTATACGTGATTCCGATCAGCAATCCTTCCGGCCCGATAAAGCGGCTGACAGTCTGGCCCCATGGCTCATTCCGGTTTCTGACCAGCATTCGATACCCTTGCGATTCAAGTTCTGCCGTTGCCGCTTCGACGTCGTCGACATCGAACTCGATCCAGGCTTGCGGGATGGGTACCTCGGGAGGCCACGCTTCGGTGCCGAAGCAAGACTGAGCGGCGTGAGAGAGCGGCCACAACGCGAAAGAGTTTGCGCCGTTCAGGCTCTCCGTATGGAGATAGCCGCCGTTCTCTTCCTTGAAGGGGATACCGAAGGCCCGGCCATAGAGATCGCGGCTTGGCTGGGCCTCGGTAACGATCGGGCCAAAGCCTGCGATGAATAAGGCGGTGGTAACTGGGATCTTTTCCATGGCTTCTCCTTTGCCGCGAAAGAGCGGCGGGTGAGCGGCAGGTGAGCCGCTTACATTCGCTCGTCAATTCGCCGGAATCGTCACCACCGGCGCCTTACTGCTCGTATCCGACTCCGCGAGCGCCATCAGATTCTGCACGACCGTAAACGCGTATTTCGAGTCGAAGTCATTGCGCTCGACCCAATACACCGAAGGCCCATATGCGATCGACACATAAGCATCGGCCGGCGCGACCTTGCCCGAATGCACGATGATCGTCGGCCTGGTTTCACCGCCGACCAACCCGACGGTCGGCTTCGTCGAACCGTCGCTGATGCGCTCCTGCGGCACCTGCACCTGCGCGCCGAGATCGCTGAGGATGCCGAGCACCGAGCGCGTGACCATCGTAATGCGCTCGCCCTTCGCGGAAGTCGACGACGGCCCATAAACGACCTCATAGCTACGTGTCTTCGTAGACAGATGCAGCAGCCTGCGCACGCGCGCGACATCGGCGGCCGTGTCCGGCGACTCGCCGCTGGTGGTCGCGCCGATCGACAGGAACACGGCCAGTGCGGGGCTTTGGCCGCCTTTGAGATCGGCCTTCACATCGAGCTGACGTGTCTCGACGTTCAGTTCGCCCGCCAGTTGCAGACGACGCAACGCCTGCAGCAATTCGAAGAAGCCCGGCGCGCCCGCGCTGTTGTTGCCGCCGAGCACATCGCCGTTGCGCAGACCGCCGATCGATTGCGCGGTGATGCGCAACAGCAGATCGATCGGCACGCCGCCCTCGGCGAGCGGCAACACGAGCGCCGGCGCGAGCGGCCGGATATAGGCGGACGCGAACGCTTCACCGGTGGTCGGCGTGAACGTGAAGGTCGGCCGGTTCGAGTACGACACGCTGCCGGTCGCCTGCGCGTAGTTCGGCATGGTGCCCGAGCCGGCGTTGAGCGTCGCGCCGCCGGTGGTGTCGAACGTGTAGGCGGCGATGATGCTGCTGACGGTCAGGAACGCGGGCGCATCGCCGTAGCGCAGACCGATCACGGCGGCGAGGATCGCGCGTTTCTTCGCGTCGCCGAGCGCCCGCGCATAGTCGACCTGATCGGCCTTCAGACGCGAGGGGCCGATATGCACGCAGGCGGACGTGAGGCAGGCCGCGCACAATGTGGCGGCTACGGAAGCGGTTCTGAGCATGGACGGGCGCGAGCGGCGGTAATCCGCTGAACAATGGGGTCTGCGCTCGGCGGTAGCAGAACCCATTCCCGCGCAAGCGGCGGGCCGGGTCAGCGGGCGGCTTCGTTGTCGCTCCGGCGCCGCGCGCGGCGGCGTCGCGCGTGCGTCGATGCGCAAGGGCGTTGGCACGCTTTACCGCTGCCTTGCAAGAATTGCAGAAATGCGCAGGGTGGATGCCCGGCTTTCAAGCTTCGGCGTCGATCCCGTCTTGCGCTTGGTCCTCGCCGCCTCGCTCGAGCGCGCTGCGATACGCGCGCGATTGCATCTCGGCGAGCCGGCTCAGCGTACGCGACAGATCATGCGCGCCTTCGAGGCCGATCAAGGCGGTCCCGATCGGCTGATCGGACGCGATGAAGAGCGCGCGCTTGCGGTCGTAGAAGATGTCGATCAGCCACACGAGGCGCTGCAGCGTATGCGACTGCCTCAATGCTTCCGTATGCAGACGATCGACGATCAAGCCTTGCCATTGCTCGGCGAGATCGAGGTAGTCGAGGTGCGAGCGGCTCGCGACACATAGCTGCTCGAAGTCCGCCCACAGCAGCGCGCTGCCGGCCGCGCGCGCTTCGAGCGGGCGGCCCGCCGCGCTCAGCTTGACCGGTTCGATCGCAGCGCCGCTTTCATGGCTCGTGAAGATCTCGCGCAACGCGGCCTCACTCGACGCATCGAGCGGCGCGAAAAAGCGCGGCACCTCAGCCGCTTCGCCGCCGAAGCGGTAATCGCGCGCGCCGTCGAAATGGATCACCTTGAAAGCGCGTTTGATCTGCGCGATGGTCGGCACAAAGCGCTCGTGAAACTCGGGTTCGGGCAGCAGATCGTCCGGTGCGTAGTTCGACGTCAGCACGATCCGCGTGCCGAGGTTGATCGCGGTGTAGAGAAAGCGGCCCATCAGGAACGCGTCGGCGATATCGTGCACATGGAATTCGTCGAAGCACAGCAGCTCGATACCGTCGAGCCATTGCCGCGATACGTCGCCGAGCCGGTCGTCGCCACGCGGCGCCTGGACGAGCCGGCGGTTCATCTCGCGCAGGAACTCGTGGAAATGCAGGCGCCGTTTGCGGCACGGCGCGAGCTCGAACAGCGTATCGACGACGAGGCTCTTGCCGCGCCCCGGCAAGCCGTGGCAATAGACGCCTTGCGGCCCGAACGCGGCGGTGGACCATGCACGCCGTGCCCGCTGCTGCGCGCCGAGCAACGCGACGAGTGCGCTGATCGCCTCACGCTGGCGGGGATCGGGCGTGATGCCGCGCGCGGTCAATGCGCGAGCGATGCGGGTTTCGTCAAGCATGGGCGAGAGCGTCCATGCCAGGTGATGCAAATGATGCGACTTGCGCGAATGACGCAGAATGGGCCACCGCGAAAACGGCGAGGACGTGTGTGAGCATGAGATAAGGGGCGGCGTGATGGGCTGCGCTGAAGCAGGCCCAATGAGCGCGTGCACGAAGCGCGCGCCATTTTACCAGTCACGTTCCCTGTCGAACCGTTGGCGCGCGCACACGTCGTCGAGCCACTACCGCATCATTTGTCGTGATGCCCCGGCAGCACCGCACCGAGCACCTGCCTGGCCGTTTCGACCACCACGTTGCCCTGATCGGGATCGCCCTTCAGCAAGGTCTCGGCAAACGCTTTGGCCTGCGCGAGCGTGACGTGCGGCGGCAGCGGCGGCACGTTCGGATCGGACTTCACCTCGATCACGACGGGACGATTCGACGCGAGCGCGTCGTCCCAGGCGGTCGCCATCTGCTCGGGGTTGTCGACATAGATGCCCTTCAAACCGATCAGCTCCGCAAAGCGGTGATACGGCACGGAAGGAATGTCCTGCGACACCTCGAACTTCGGATCGCCTTCCATCACGCGTTGCTCCCACGTGACCTGGTTCAGATCGCCATTGTTGAGCACCATGCAGATCCAGCGCGGATCGCTCCAGCCTTGCCAGTACTTCGCGACCGTGATCAGCTCGGCCATGTTGTTCATCTGCATCGCGCCGTCGCCGACCAGCGCGATCACGGGCCGCTCGGGGTACGCGAACTTCGCGGCGATCGCATACGGCACGGCCGCGCCCATCGACGCGAGCCCGCCCGACAGCGAGCACATCATGCCGCGCTGCACCTGCAGATCACGCGCGTACCAGTTCGCGACCGAACCCGAATCGCTGGTGACGATCGCGTTCGACGGAATGCGCTTCGACAGCTCCCATACCGACAGCTGCGGATTCAGGCCATCCTTCGCGGGTTCGTGCGCGCGTTTTTCCAGCGTCTTCCACCAGTCGGACACCCAGCCTTCGATGCGCTCACGCCACAGCCGATCCTGCTTCTGCTCGATGAGCGGCAGCAGCGCGCGCAGCGTCTCGACGCTATCGCCGACGAGGTTCACTTCCATCGGATAACGCAGGCTCAGCATGTCGGCCTTGATGTCGATCTGCACGCCGCGCGCGTCGCCTTCCTTCGGCAGAAACTCCGAGTACGGGAAGCCGGAGCCGATCATCAGCAACGTATCGCAATGGGTCATCATGTCGTAGCTCGGCTTCGTGCCGAGCAGGCCGATCGAGCCGGTCACCCAAGGCAGATCGTCGGGCAGCGCCGCCTTGCCGAGCAGCGCTTTGGCGACGCCGGCGCCGAGTTTCTCGGCGACCGCGATCACTTCGTCGGTCGCGTGCAGCGCGCCCGCGCCGACCAGGATCGCGACCTTGCGGCCGGCGTTCAGCACGTCGGCGGCCTCGCGCAACTGCTGGTCGCCCGGCACGACGCGCGGACGCGCGTAACCGATGCCCGAATGCAGCGTGCCGTGCTTGCGCCCCGGCGGTTCGTACGGAATGTCCTGCAGATCGTTCGGCAGTATCAGCGCGGTCACCGCGCGCTCGGCAAGCGCGATGCGCACCGCCCGATCGACCAGATGACGCACCTGCGCGGGCATCGTCGCAAAGCCGACGAACGAGCCGGCCACGTCCTTGAACATCGCCGGCAGATCCAGCTCCTGCTGATAGTGTCCGCCGATCGCCGCGCGCGCCTGCTGACCGGCGATCGCGAGCACCGGCATGTGATCCATGCGCGCGTCGTAGAGGCCCGTCAGCAGATGAGAAGCGCCGGGCCCCGAGGTGGCGATGCACACGCCGAGTTCGCCGGTGAACTTGGCATGCGCGGCGGCCATGAACGCGGCCATTTCTTCGTGGCGGACCTGGATGAATTCGATCGGGCCCGGCTGATCCGTGCCTCTATGGCGCTTTTTCGCTTCGCTCTGCGCGCGGTTCAACGCGCCGAACACGCCGTTGATGCCGTCGCCCGGATAGCCATAGATACGCCGCACACCCCACGCATGTAGCCGCCCGATGATGAAATCGCCTACGGTTTCAGCCATGATCCTCGCTCCCTCGATATCCAGTCGATGCCGCCGCGTGGAACGGGCGGCTTTGGTCGGTATCGAACGAGCAAGGGCTGTTCCTTGCGACTGGCTTGCTCAGCCGGTCTTGATCTTCGGCTGCGGCGCGTCGAGCGGTTCGGTGCCGAAGCGCTCGTACTGCGATATCACCTGCGCGCCGAACAGCAGCAGCGTGGCGAGCCATTCGAAGCTCAGCAGGATCACGATGGCCATCGTCAGCGAGCCATAGACGAGGCTCACCTGCGACAGCGTGGCGAAATACCAGACCAGCACGTGCCGCGTGACCTCCCACAACACGCCGGCCACCACGCCACCGATCAGCGCGTGTTTGAGCGACGGACGTCCGACCGGCATCACCAGATACACCGAAGTCAGCACGAAGATTTCACCGGCGAGCCCGAGCAGATACAGCAGCACTCGCGTGAAGCCCTCCAACGACACATGCAGGCCGAACAGTTGCAGACCTTCGGCGCCGATCGTGTCGAGCGCGCTCGATACGAACGTGACGATCAGCAGGCCAACGCCGAGAAACATGATGTAGCAGTAGGGCAGCAACGCCGAGACCAGGAAGTGGCGCCGCTTCACGACGACGCGGTGCACGAAGATCAGCGACATCGCGTTTTCGAGCACGGTGAAAGCGAGCGAGCTGAAGAACAGCATCGTCAGCAGCAGCACCCAGCCAATCACCGCGCGATGCTGCAAAAAGTTCGACAGCTCACGCACGAGCGCGGCCGATTGCCCGGGCACGAGCCAGCGCAGCAGATGCGACAGCGCTTCGAGCACCAGCTGCTGCGGCACCACGCGCGACAGCACGATGACGACCAGGATCAGCAGCGGCACGATGGACAGTAACGCGTAGTATGCGACCGCGCCCGCGAGCAGCAGCCCCTGGTTCGCGCGAAACGCTTTCAGCGTTTGCAGCAGGAAGCGCCCGGGATGCCTGGCGATAAACAGCGCATGCTGGTCGAGCAGGATGGGCATGAGGCCTCGCGGTGCGCGCCGGGCGCTGCCGGATGGCAGCCGCTCTCGACACGCGTGTGTGCTTTATATACCGTAAGCAGAAACGGGGCCATCAATGGCGCGGCATACAGTTTGCTTGGCCGCGTTCGGAAGATCGCCCGCCATTCCCGAGGACAGCCGATGGATCAGCCGCCCCATCAGAACAACACCGCGCCGCAAGCCAATGATCTGGTGGTCGCGCGGCCCGAGGGACTGTATTGCCCGGCCGGCGATTTTTACATCGACCCATGGCGGCCGGTCGAACGCGCGGTGATCACGCATGCGCATTCCGACCATGCGCGCTTTGGTCATCAGCGCTATCTGGCGACGCGCGCGGGCGCGAGCGTGCTGATGGCGCGGCTGCCCGGCATCGCACTGCACACGCTCGACTACGGCGAGCCGCTCATGGTTGGCGCGGCGCGCGTGTCGCTGCATCCGGCTGGGCACGTGCTCGGCTCGGCACAGGTGCGCATCGAACACGCGGGCCGCGTATGGGTCGCATCGGGCGACTACAAGCTCGAAGCCGATCCGACCTGCGCCGGGTTCGAACCGGTGCATTGCGATACCTTCATCACCGAGTCGACGTTCGGCCTGCCGATCTATCGCTGGGACACGCCGCAAAGCGTGTTCGATTCGATCGATTCATGGTGGCGTCACAACGCATCCGAAGGGCGCGCGTCGGTGCTGTTCTGCTATTCGTTCGGCAAGGCGCAACGCGTGCTCGCGAGCGTCGATGCCGCGATCGGGCCGATCTTCTGCCACGGCGCGCTCGAGCCGCTCAATCGCGCGTATCGCGACGCGGGCGTGCGTCTGCCGCCGGTCAATCTCGTCAGCGAGATCGCCGCGAAAGACAAGGCCGTGTTCAGACAGGCGCTGATCGTTGCGCCGCCGTCCGCGCAGAACAGCGCGTGGCTCAAGCGCTTCAGCGATTACAGCGATGCATTCGCGTCGGGCTGGATGCGCCTGCGCGGCGCGCGGCGCCGGCGCGGCGTCGATCGGGGCTTCGTGCTGTCCGATCACGCGGACTGGCCGGGTTTGCAAACGGCGATCCGCGAGAGCGGCGCCTCGCGTGTGATCGTCACGCATGGCTCGATCGAACCGATGGTGCGCTGGCTCAACGAGCAGGGCCTGCAGGCGAGTGCGTTCGACACGCAATACGGCGACGATACGGTCGAAGCCGATGCGGCCGGCGCCGACGAAGCGCCGGCGGCGAGCGAATCATGACGGATACCGTATGAAACGCTTCGCGGCCCTCTACACCGCGCTCGATGCGACCACGTCGACGCACGACAAGCTTGCGGCGCTGACCAGTTATTTCTCGGTGGCCGAGCCTGAAGACGCGGCATGGGCGTCGTATTTCCTCGCGGGCGGCAAACCGCGTCAACTGGTGCCGACGCGTTTGCTGACCGACATGGCGCGCGAGCGCGCCGGCTTGCCCGAGTGGCTGTTCGAGGAGTCGTATCACGCGGTGGGCGATCTGGCCGAAACCATCGCGCATATCCTGCCGCCCGCGTCGCGCGACTCCGAGCTGGGTCTCACGCAATGGATCGAGCAACGCATGCTGCCGTTGCGCGGCCTGCCGCCCGACGAGTTGCGCACGCGTCTACTCAGTTACTGGGACGAACTCGACTGGGGCGGCCGCTTCCTGCTGACCAAGCTGATCGGCGGCGGCTTTCGTGTCGGCGTCGCGCGGCAACTGGTGGTGCGCGCGCTCGCCGAAGTGGCCGGCGTCGATCACAAGCGGATTGCGCAACGAATGGTCGGCTGGACCGATTCGCGACAGAAGCCCGATGCGGCGCGCTATCTGCGTCTGATCGCGCCGCAGACCGACGACGATACGCAAGCTCATGCGCGTCAACACGATAGCGACCTGGGCCTGCCGTACCCGTTTTTTCTCGCGCATCCGTTGCAGACCGATCCGGCGACGCTCGGCGATCCCGCGCATTGGCTGATCGAATGGAAGTGGGACGGCATACGCGCGCAACTCGTCAAACGCGGCGGGCGCGTGTGGTTATGGTCGCGCGGCGAGGATCTGATCACCGATCGTTTTCCCGAGGTCGCGGCATTGGGCGAGTCCTTACCCGATGGGTATGTGATCGATGGCGAGATTCTCGCCTGGGAACCCGGCGCGGCCGCGCCGTTGCCGTTCGCGCGGCTGCAACCGCGCATCGCGCGCAAGACGCTGACTCGCAAGATCCTTGCGGATTCGCCGGCAGCGCTGCTCGCGTACGACCTGCTCGAAGCGAACGGCCAGGACCTGCGCATGAACCCGCTCGTTGATCGGCGCGCGCGGCTCGATGCGTTGAGCGCGTCGGTCGATGGCACGCTCGCGCGCGGTCTGCTGCGCGTATCGCCGCTCGTCCGTGGCGCGGATTGGAGCGCGCTCACCGCCTTGCGCGAGGAGAGCCGCGCGCGCGGCGTTGAAGGTTTGATGCTGAAGGAGCGCGAATCGATGTATGGCGTCGGCCGCACCAAGGCATCGGGCACGTGGTGGAAATGGAAGATCGAGCCCTATGCGGTAGACGCTGTGCTCGTGTACGCGCAGCGCGGTCATGGCCGTCGCGCGAGTCTCTACACCGACTACACATTCGCGGTGTGGGACGAAGCCGACGGCGTGCGCACGCTCGTGCCGTTCGCGAAGGCCTATTCAGGGCTTACCGACGAAGAGATGCATCGCGTCGATGCGATCGTGCGCAAGACCACCGTCGATAAATTTGGCCCGGTGCGCAGCGTAACGCCGACGCTCGTGTTCGAGATCGGCTTCGAAGGGATACAAGCGAGTTCGCGCCATAAGTCAGGCGTGGCCGTGCGTTTTCCACGCATGCTGCGCTGGCGTACCGACAAACATATCGACGACGCCGACACGCTCGCGATGCTGAAAGGCTTTATCGATAATCGTGCGGGATAACCCGCAGAGCACAAACCCCTAACACGTCGAGCATTTTTTTATCGGCATCGTCGCTTATCCTTTGTTTATGACCGCGTCATCGATTCGCGCCATAAGAGCGCTCGCGGCATGCATTGCGTGGCCCCCTCAATCCGTTGGAATACCGATGTCGTGCGACGCCCCTGAGCGAGGCGGATCGCACCAGGACAGAGCGTAAAACGATGTTGCGCAGCACGCACATCGCAGTCGCCGTCATTCAAACGCCGTGATGTATGGGCACGCTGAATCCCGCATACCAGGTAATTGCAACGCTGGAGTGCGGGACGACGCGTGCCGGCCGCGCATCGTCCGAATGAAGCGGAAATAGCAAAAACCTGGCCGCAGTCCGGCAGACGCAATGGGATCGAATCTTGCGCGCGTGGCGCGAGATGCCCTTCAGGGCGAATGTAAAAGGGCGAGAAAAAATGACTGTGTTCAACGACAGCGTGGACAGCAGCGACGACGTGCTCGTATGGCGGCCGATCCGCTATGCGATGGCCGCGCATCGTCGCGTGCTGGTAGTCGACGATTACCGGGAAGCAGCGGACGCGCTGCAAATGCTACTGACGGCCGACGGCTTCGAGTGCCGTGCGCTCGACGATCCGTATGCCGTGTGTCAGACCGCGTGCGAGTGGCAGCCGTTTGCGGTGCTGCTCGACATCAAGATGCCGGGGCTCGACGGGCTCGAACTTGCGCGGCGTCTGCGCGCGCATCCGCAGACTGCGCATATGCTGCTGGTTGCGTGTACCGCGTTCGCGTCGCGCGAGGATCGCTCGCTCGCCAAGGCGGCTGGCTTCGACGCGCATTGCGCGAAACCATTGACGCCCGAGCGTCTGTTGCGCGTGCTCGAATCGGCCGCCGCGTTGCATGCGGCGGAGCCATCATCTGAATCAGGCTGTTAGCGAAAACTTGCTGACCGTTCTGTCATTTCTGCAGGGTCGTCGTCGGAAATCGCACTCGGCGCGGTGCGAATCCGTTTGTCATTTGTTTGCCATCTGGCTGCCACCGTTCTATCCGCCGCAGCTTCCTTAGCCATGCGAGCCCCTACGTTGCAGTTCACGCAGGGGTTTCACTTCGCTCGCACACGCAGGCCCACTCGTTGCTGAAAGACCGATGACGCGGCGCGCTCGGGCGCGCCGCCGAGGGTCATTTGCAACGAGGGAGATCAGACATGAGCGACAAGCAACGCCCGGCACCGCCGTTTCCTGAACAGCAGCAGGACCAGACGCCCGGCCGCACGGCCGGCATGAACCCGCAACCGGATCACGGCGAGAAAACCTACGAAGGTTCGGGGCGTCTCGCTGGCAAGGCAGCGATCGTGACCGGCGGCGACAGCGGCATTGGCCGTGCGGTCGCGATCGCGTTCGCGCGTGAAGGCGCCGATGTGCTGATCGCCTATCTCGACGAAGAAGACGATGCGCGCGAGACCGCGCGCTGGGTCGAGGACGCCGGTCGCAAGGCGGTGCTGGTCGGCGGCGATATCCGCGATCGCCAGCATTGCGATGCGATCGTCGACAAGGCGATCGAGGCTTTCGGCCGGCTCGACGTGGTGGTCAACAACGCGGCGTATCAGATGAGCTATCCGTCGCTCGACGCGATCAGCGACGAAGAATGGGACAAGACCTTCGATACCAACATCGGCGCGATGTTCAGGATCACGCGCGCGGCGGTCCGCCATATGAAGCCGGGCGGCGCGATCATCAACACGTCGTCGATCAATGCCGATCATCCGAACCCCGGCCTGATCGCCTATGCGACGACCAAGGGTGCGATTCAGAACTTCACCGGCGGCCTCGCGCAATTGCTCGCGGAAAAGGGTATTCGCGCGAACTGCGTGGCGCCGGGACCGATCTGGACGCCGCTGATCCCATCGACGATGCCGCCCGACAAGGTCGAGCAGTTCGGCAAGCAGGTGCCGATGAAGCGCCCCGGACAACCGGCGGAGCTCGCGGCCGCGTATGTGATGCTCGCGTCGGACGAAGCGAGCTACATCTCGGGCGCGACGATTGCCGTGACAGGCGGCGCGCCGATTATTTAGGTTGGCGAACCGAAGGCGGCGAGGCTGCCGGCGAGCGCATGGCGCTTCTCGCAGTGGTTTCCATAACGTCATAAGGGAGAGTGACATGAAGATCGATGTATCCGTCAAACTGGGGGCCGCGCTCGTGTCGGGCTGCCTTGCGCTAGGTTTTGCGCAGGCGGGCTTCGCGCAGACCGGTTCCAATCCGTCTACGCAACCCGGAAAGTCCGCCGCAAAACCGGGCGCAAGTCTGGAAGAATCGCGCACGCCGGATACGACCGGTACGAACGACGCGAACGGTAATGTCGGCGAGTCGGGGGGCGCGACCAATGGTGTCGCCGGCGGCGGCAATGGCCGCACCACTACCGACAAGCGCTTCAAAGGCGCGACGCCGCCGCGCGCGGGAAGCGCGGCGGGGCAATAAGCGTTCAGCCGGGCGCGTCGAGCTGCGACGCGCCGCACGCCGCGGCGGCATCGCGCTCGCGCGCTGCCGCCGTTTTGCATGGGTTCGAGTTGCATGGAGTTTCGTCGCGCGCCGCGTTGCTTGCGCGACGCCTTGTGAGGAGGAAATCCGATGGCTACCCCCGATGCTGAAACCGCGCAGGCCGACGCGCCCGCGTCGCATGCATTGACGTTCGAGATCAACGGCGAGACGCGGCACTTCGACGTTCTAGCGTGGACCTCGCTGCTCGATCTGCTGCGCGAGCATGCGCACCTGACCGGCACCAAGAAGGGCTGCGATCACGGCCAATGCGGCGCGTGCACGGCGCTCGTCAATGGTCAGCGGATCAATACCTGCCTCGCGCTCGCGGTCGTGTACGACGGTGCATCGATCACGACGATCGAAGGTCTCGCGAACGGCGATACGTTGCATCCATTGCAGCAAGCGTTCATCGAACATGATGCGTTCCAGTGCGGCTACTGTACGCCGGGGCAAATCTGCTCGGCGTACGCGATGCTCGAAGAAGGCCATGCGCGCTGCGCGGACGACGTGCGCGAGCAGATGAGCGGCAATCTGTGCCGCTGCGGCGCATATACGAATATCGTCGCAGCGATTCTCGACGCGGCGCATTCCGGCGACGAGGATGCAAGGCAAGCCAGTCCGGTCGCGAATCAGCGCGGAGCGCGGCCATGAACCGCTTCTCGTACACGCGCGCCGAGGCGGTGCAGGATGCGCTCGAACGGCATCGTTCGGACAAGACTGCCGCGTTTATCGCGGGCGGCACGAATCTCGTCGACCTGCTGCGCGAAGACGTGGCGCGGCCGGCTTTGCTCGTCGACATCAACCGTTTGCCGCTCAGGCGGATCGAAGCATCGGCGCAAGGCGGCCTGATGATCGGCGCGCTCGTAACGAACAGCGCGCTCGCGTATGACGATACCGTCGCAGCGCGCTACCCGCTGCTTGCGAAAGCGATCCTGGCCGGCGCGTCCCCGCAGATTCGCAACGCCGCGACGGTCGGCGGCAATCTGCTGCAACGCACGCGCTGCTACTACTTCTACGACGTGGGCACGCCGTGCAACAAGCGCGAACCCGGCAGCGGCTGCCCGGCGCTGCACGGCGTGAACCGCATTCACGCGATCCTCGGCGCGAGCGAACACTGCATCGCCGTGCATCCGTCCGATATGTGCGTCGCGTTGGCGGCGCTCGGCGCCACCGTGCATCTGATCGGCAACGACGGCGTACGCACGTTGCCGTTCGCGGATTTTCACCGGCTGCCGGGCGACACGCCGCATCTTGATACCAACCTGCGCGACGACGAACTCGTGACCGCGATCGAGCTGCCGCGGGAAGGCTTTGCCGCGCATCACGCATACGTGAAGGTGCGCGACCGCGCATCGTATGCGTTCGCGCTGGCGTCGGCCGCGGTCGGTGTCGAACTGGATGACGACTCGCGCATCGTCGATGCGCGTTGCGCGCTCGGCGGCGTCGCGCACAAGCCGTGGCGCGATCCCGCCGCCGAAGCCGCACTGCGCGGCGAGACGCTGAGCGCGCGGACCTTGC
This sequence comes from Paraburkholderia sp. BR10923, assembly GCF_040948765.1. Lineage (NCBI taxonomy): Bacteria > Pseudomonadati > Pseudomonadota > Betaproteobacteria > Burkholderiales > Burkholderiaceae > Paraburkholderia > Paraburkholderia sp. BR10923. Next base: position 309,855 of record NZ_JBFPKO010000005.1, read on the forward strand.
GCGAATTCGCGGGGGCGCTGCTGCGCGATGCGCGCCCCCAGCGCGACAACGCGTTCAAGATCGAACTCGCGGCGCGCGTGATCGTGCGCGCCTTCGGCGAGGCCACACAACGTTCGTTCGAGGAGGCCGCGCGATGAACCGTGCCGAAACCTTGCCATCGACAGGCAGCCCGAAGCACGCGATCGGCGTGCCGCATTCGCGTGTCGACGGCCTCGCCAAAGTGACCGGCGCCGCGCAATATGCGGCCGAGTTCTGCGCCGAAGGGCTCGTACATGGCGTCGTCGTGTCGGGCACGATCGCTTCGGGCAAGATCGTCTCGATCGATACCTCGGCCGCCGAAGCGCTGCCCGGCGTGCTGCTCGTGCTCACGCATCGCAAACGCCCGGCGCTGCCATCGGACGTCGATGCGTTCAAGGACATGATCGCGCCGGCTGGCACGCCATTGAGACCGCTGTGGGACGAGCGCGTGTGGTACAGCGGGCAGCCGGTCGCGCTGGTGGTCGCGCAGTCGCTCGAACTCGCGCGCTACGCGGCGTCGCTGGTGCGGGTGCGCTACGAGGCCGCTTCTCATCAGACCGATATCGAGGCGGCGTTGATGAGCGCCGTACCGCCGTCGGCCGAGAAGGGCGGCTTCGACCCGCCGCCGCCTGAGCGCGGCGACCCGCGCAAAGCGTTGGCCGATGCCAGGGTGCGTGTAGATGCGTTCTACACGACGCCCGCGCAATACCACAATCCGATGGAAATGCACGGCTGCACCGTGGTGCCCGATGCGCAAGGACACTTGACCGTCTACGAGAAGACTCAGGGCGTCGTCAATACGAAGGGCTATCTGCAGCGCGTGTTCGGTTTGAAAGACGACGAAGTGCAGGTGGTGTCGCCGTTCGTCGGCGGCGCGTTCGGCTCCGGCTTGCGGCCGCAATATCATCTGGCGCTCGCGGTGATGGCCGCGCGCGAACTGAAGAAACCCGTGCGCGTCACGCTGACCCGGCAGCAGATGTTCACCTTCGCGCATCGGCCGCAATCGGTGCAGCGCGTCGCGCTCGGCGCGTCGGCGGATGGCCGCCTGCAGGCGGTGATCCACGAGGCGGTGTCGGAAACCTCGCGCTATGAGGAGTTCTGCGACGTGGTGGTCAACTGGGCCGGGCAGCTGTATCGATGCGACAACGTGTCGATGGGCTACAAGGTCGCGAAGCTCGACGTGCCGACGCCAGCCGACATGCGCGCGCCCGGCGCGACCCAAGGCCTCTTTCCGCTCGAAGTCGCGATGGACGAACTCGCCGAGGCATTGCTGATGGACCCGCTCGAATTGCGGCTCGTCAACTATGCGGAGCGCGACGCGAACAAGAACCTGCCGTTTTCGAGCAAGGCGCTGCGCGACTGCTATCGCGAAGGCGCGGCGCGCTTCGGCTGGGCCGGGCGGCCGCTCGAACCGCGTGCACGCCGCGAAGGCAACGAGTTGATCGGCTGGGGCATGGCGACCGGTGCATGGGACGCGATGCAGAACAAAGCGGCCGCCCGTGCGGTGCTGACGCCCGATGGCTGCGTCAGGGTGTCGAGCTCGACCGCCGATATCGGCACCGGCACCTACACCGCGATGACGCAGATCGCCGCCGATGCGCTCGGCGTGCCGCTCGCGGACGTCAGCTTCGAACTCGGCGATACGCGGCTGCCGAAGGCGCCGATCGAGGGCGGATCGTGGACGGTGTCGTCAGTGGGCAGCGCTGTCGATGCGGCCTGCACGCGCCTGCACAATCGTCTCGTCGAACTCGCGCGCGAACATGGCGGTGCGCGCTTCGCGTCGGTGGATCGCGAAGCAGTGCGGCGCGAGCGCAACCGGCTCGTGTGCGGCCCGCACGCGGACGACTCGATCGCGATCGCGACGCTGCTCGAACGCGCCGGACTCGATGAACTCGAGGAGCAGGCGAGCGTGGAGCCGCACGTCAAGCAGCAGGCATATTCGATGGGCACGCATTCGGCGGTGTTCGCCGAAGTGCGCGTCGACGAAGCGCTCGGCACCGTGCGCGTGACGCGCGTGGTCAGCGCGGTCGCGGCGGGGCGCATCGTCAATCCGAAGACGGCGGGCAATCAGATCGCGGGCGGCGTCGTGTGGGGCATCAGCATGGCGCTGCACGAGCACGGCCAGTTCGATCACGTGCTCGGACGGCAGATGAATCACAATCTCGCCGAATACCACATGCCCGTGAATGCCGACATTCACGAGATCGACGTGCTATTCGTCGACGAGCGTGACGACATCGTCAATTCGCTCGGCGTCAAAGGCGTCGGCGAAATCGGCGTGGTGGGCGTGGCCGCGGCGGTCTGCAACGCGATCTGGCATGCGACCGGCAAACGCATCCGCGATTTGCCGATTACACCCGACAAGCTGCTCGGCTGACGGCCCGTAGCCGCGTCGATCGATTCGACGCGGCAGCGCCGCGCTCAATCCGCGTACTTGAACTCCGGCAACGCCTCGAGCGATTTCTTCGTCCCGTCGGGCAGCACGATACGCCGGTTGTCGATCTGCAGATCATTGAACGGCACGGCGACCAGATGCTTGCCCAGGCCGAGAAAGCCGCCGACCGACAGGATCGCGTAGGTGGTGCGCTCGGTGCCCGGCGATACGATCAGATCGTCGAGCGTGCCGATATTGTCCTTGTTGCGGTTGTACACGTCCGCGCCCGACAGCTTCGACGCGCGATATCCGCTCGCGAGCTGCACGACGTCGGTGCGTTTTTCGGTGATCGCTTGCGGAGCGCCTTGCGCGAACGCGCTGCCGCACGGACCCAACGCGGAAATCAGCGTAATGGCGGCGAGAAGCGATGCGGAAGCGGCCAGCGGTTTGATCTGCGTGTTGCGCATCATCTGTGTTCTCCCTGATTGCTGTCGTGGCTTTTCGATGGCGCGGAACGCGTGCGCCTTGCCGCTACGCTGCAAATCTCGTGCCGCGACTTTTGATCTGAGCGAAAGCAAGCCCGTCAGGCCCAAAAGTTGCTGTTCGAACTCGCCTGCTGGGTGCGCGCTGTGCAATGTCCGGCGCGTTCGCCCCGAATGCCTACACTTAAATAGCGAGCAGCCCGGAACACGTGGAAGGGCAGTTGAAAAAAAGCACATACATGCCCCCGAGATACCAGCCTCCTTGCATCCACTGAGAACACTTATGTCATCCCCAGCCAGCTACTCGACGCGCATTTCCGAAGGCACGCCATTTCCGCTCGGCGCGACATGGAACGGCAGCGGCGTCAACTTCGCGCTGTTCTCCGCGCACGCGACGAAGGTCGAACTGTGTCTGTTCGACGAATCCGGCCAGCACGAACTCGAACGCATCGAACTGCCCGAGTACACCGACGAGGTATGGCATGTGTTCGTACCGAATCTGAAACCCGGTGCCGTCTATGGATATCGCGTGCATGGCCCCTACGAGCCCCAGAACGGGCATCGCTTCAATCCGAACAAGCTGCTACTCGATCCGTATGCGAAGGCGCACATCGGCGAGCTGAAATGGGCGCCGGAAATTTTCGGCTATACGCTCGATTCGGAAGAGCTGGACCTGTCATTCGATGAGCGCGACAGCGCGCCCTTCGTGCCGAAATGCAAGGTGGTCGACGCGAATTTTTCGTGGAGTCATCCGGAGCGCAACGCGCTGCCGTGGGAGCGCGTGATTCTGTACGAGACGCACGTGCGCGGCTATACGAAACGTCATCCGCAAGTGCCCGAGCGTTTGCGCGGCACGTTCGCGGGTTTGGCGCAGCAGCCGGTGCTCGACCACATCCGCAGCCTCGGCGTGACCACGGTCGAGCTGATGCCGATCCAGACCTTCGTCAACGACAAACATCTGCTCGACAAGGGGCTGACGAACTACTGGGGCTACAACACGATCGGCTTTTTCGCGGCCGATCCGCGTTTCTTCGCGTCGTCGACCGAGTCGGTCGGCGAGTTCAAGGAGATGGTCGACCGCTTTCACCAGGCCGACCTCGAAGTGATACTCGACGTCGTGTACAACCACACGGCCGAAGGCAATGAACGCGGCCCGACGATCTCGTTCAAGGGCATCGACAACGCGTCGTACTACCGGCTGATGCCCGACGAGCCGCGCTACTACATCAACGACACCGGCACCGGCAACACGCTGAACCTGTCGCATCCGCGTGTGCTGCAGATGGTGACCGACAGTCTGCGCTACTGGGTCACCGAAATGAAAGTGGACGGTTTCCGCTTCGATCTCGCGACGATCCTCGGCCGCGAAGATCACGGCTTCGACGAAGGCGGCGGCTTTCTCGACAGCTGCCGCCAGGACCCGGTGCTCTCCAGCATCCGGCTGATCGCCGAGCCGTGGGATTGCGGCCCGGGCGGCTATCAGGTGGGCGGTTTTCCGCCGGGCTGGGCCGAATGGAACGATCGCTTCCGCGACACCGCGCGCGCCTACTGGAAGGGCGACGAGAGCACCGCCGCGGATCTCGCCACACGCATCACCGCGTCGGGCGACAAGTTCAATCACCGCGGCCGGCGGCCGTGGGCGAGCGTGAACTTCATCGCCGCGCACGACGGCTTCACGCTGAACGATCTGGTCTCGTACAACGACAAGCACAACGACGCAAACGGCGAGGACAACCGCGATGGCCATGCGGACAACCGGTCGTGGAACATGGGCGTCGAAGGACCGACCGACGACGCCGACATCCGCCAGCAACGCGAGCGCCAGAAGCGCAATCTGCTCGCGACGCTGCTGCTGTCGCAGGGCACGCCGATGATCCTCGCCGGCGACGAATTCGGCCGCACGCAGCAGGGCAACAACAATGCGTATTGCCAGGACAACGAGATCAGCTGGGTCGATTGGGATGCGATCGACGACGACGGCCGCGGGCTGACGGAGTTCGTGCGCAAGCTGACCACGCTGCGCCACCGCTTGCCGGTGCTGCGGCGCGGCCGGTTTCTGACTGGCGAATACAACGAGACGCTCGACGTGACCGACACGCGCTGGCTATCGCCGGACGGCACCGACATCACGGACGAGCAATGGGCCGATCCGGCGATGCGCTGCTTCGGCCTCGTGATCGACGGCCGCGCGCAAGCGAGCGGAATTCGCCGCCTCGCGTCCGACGCGACCTTGCTGCTGGTGCTGAACGCGCATCACGACGTCGTCAATTTCACGCTGCCCGACCTTCCCGAGGGCGAGAGCTGGACCTGCCTCGTCGATACCAACATGCCGGTGCGCGCCGAGCTGCCGCAATTCAGCGCGGGCGATTCGTACCAGGTGACGGGCCGCTCGCTGCTGCTGTTCGCGCTCGAAGCGCCGAGCCGCGCGACCCAGCGCGTATTCGACCGCCTCGAAGAGCAGTTGACTTCCGACGAAGGCGACTCCGCGCCAGGCTAGGTCCTGGTGAGTGAGCGACGCCAGTTCCGTTGCACTCCGTTGTACAAGCGGGCCGCAGCCCGGGTACAAGGTTTGCTCCCTCTGTTGTCGACGACACGCACGCGTCTCCGTTCTTCGCGACGATAGACGCGCGAACGCAAACAGCCAGGCTGGGGTGAACAAATGGAACAGGAACCGAGCGTCGACGAGCAGATCCGCACGCGCGCCTACTATCTGTGGGAGCAAGCGGCCGAGCCGAAGGGCACGCCCGAGCAATACTGGGAGCAGGCGCGCAGTGAGATCGAGAAGGAAGCACCACCGGTCGAGAGCGGGCCGGTGTCGGGCGACACGATGAAATAGGCGTTACTTAGCCTTCCGGAGTAACGAGACTCTGAGCCGGCGCATCGCGCGCGGCTCGGGGACCGCTTTCTCATGCCCGATCTTCCTTCACAAGATGAACGACACACCCGAGCCGCGCGCCACGAGCCCCGCCGCGCGTATTCAGGCAGCGACCGCCGCCTTCGGTATCGAGGGCCTCGTCACATTCGTCGTCGCGGTGATCGCGGTCGCATGCCTGTACTTCGCGAGCGCGGTGATGATTCCGATCACGCTCGCGATCCTGTTGAGCTTTCTCGTCGCGCCGCTCGCCGATGCACTGGCCCGGCTCAAACTCGGCCATGTCGCGTCGGTGTGCGCGGCGGTGCTGATCTCGGTGTCGGTCATCGCGCTGTTGTGCGCGGTGATCGCCACACAGTTGACTGATCTCGCCGCCGGCATGCCGCGCTATCAGGCGACCATCCATCACAAGCTCGATACCGTGCACAGCCTGACGATCGGCAAGCTGAACCGTTTCGCGAGCGAGGCAGGGCAGGCGTTGCAGCCCGCGACGATCGAGCCGCCGCAATTACCAGCGCCGAACGGTGCGGCGGCCGCGGCGAGCCCGCAGGCATCGACGGCGGTGCCGGTGGAAGTGCGCGAGCCGGTGCCGACGCCGTTCGAGCTCGCGCGACGCGTATTGTCGCCGGCCATCAGTCCATTGGAAACCGCGTTCATCGTGTTCGTCGTCACGATCGTGATCCTGCTGCAACGTGACGACCTGCGCGATCGGGCGATCCGGCTGTTCGGCTCGCGCGACCTGCATCGCACGACCACGGTGATGGACGAGACCGCGCGGCGCCTGAGCCGCTACTTCGTGTCGCAGCTCGGCGTGAACACCGGCGTCGGCGTCGTGATCGGCGCGGGGCTGTTTCTGATCGGCGTGCCGAGCCCGGTTCTGTGGGGCATTCTGGCGGCGCTGTTGCGGCTCGTGCCCTACGTCGGCATCTGGATCGCGGCGATACTGCCCACCGCGCTCGCGGCCGCGGTCAGTCCCGGCTGGGAGATGGCGATCTGGTCGCTGGTGCTGTTCGTGGTCGCCGAGCTCGCAGTGGGGCAGGTGGTCGAGCCGCTGTTGTATGGGCGCAGCACGGGCCTGTCGCCGTTTTCGGTGGTGGTCGCGGCGATCTTCTGGAGCTGGATCTGGGGGCCCATCGGACTGATCCTGTCGACACCGTTGACGCTGTGTCTGCTGGTGCTCGGCCGGCACGTGCGGCGTCTGGAGTTTCTCGACGTGCTGCTCGGCGATCAGCCCCCGCTGACGCCGGTCGAAAACTTCTATCAACGCGCGCTCGCCGGCGATCCGGATCAACCGATCGAGCAGGCCGAAGTGCTGCTGCGTGATCGCTCGTTGTCGGCCTATTACGACGAAGTCGCGATCGGGGCCTTGCGGCTCGCGGCCAGCGACGTAACGCGCGGCAGCGTGACGAGCGCACAGCTCGCGCGCATCGAATCGACGACCAACGAGCTGGTCGACGGCCTCGACGGCTACGAGGATCGCGAGCCCGCACCGCTCGCGAGGCAGTCGCACTGGGGCGCGGCGGGCCCGCTCGCGCCCTCCGACGAAACGCGGGCCGCGCGGGCGATGCCACGATCGCTCGACGCGGCGAACAGTGGCATGAGCACCGCGACGGTCACGCCGGAGGAGACCCACGGCCCGCAGCCGGAGCCGGGCAGCGATCCTTCCGTCATAGAGCCCGTATTCGCATGGCATGCGCCGACGAGCTGCGTGTTGTGCCTGCCGGGCCGTGGCCCGCTCGATGCGCTCGCGACGATCATCCTGCTGCAGTTGCTCGGCAAGCACGGCTTCGCGGCGCGCTCGCTGCCGCACGAGGCGGTGTCGCGCGCGTCGATCGATAGCCTCGAGGCCGACGACGTCGGCATCGTCTGCCTTCTGTATCTGCAGATCGACGGCATTCCGTCGCATCTGCGCAATCTGATCCGGCGCATCCGCGCGCGCTTGCCGAACGTGTCGATCGTGGTCGGCCTTTGGGCGCCCGAGGATACGCAGCAGTGGAGCGCGGAGCAGCAAGAGTCGCTGGAAGCGGATTGCGCGGTGACGTCGTTGCAGCAGATGCTAGCCGCGTGCCGTCATCTCGATGCGACGCGAACGGTGATTGAGGAGCCGCAGTTCGAGCATGGCTGACGCCTTGCGGCCTTGCCGTCTTGCGGCCTCGCCGCATCGCGGCCGGTTATCCGCCACTGCCTGGCGGCGCCGCCGCGCCAGCCGCTCCCGCCGCATCCGCATCGCTCTGCCAGCCCCCGCCTAGCGCCTTGTAGAGCGCCACCAGATCGGTGCTGACCTGGGTCGTGCCTTGAGCGTATTGCTCGCGTGCCTGCGCGAGCTGCCGTTGCGCGTCGAGCACGTTAATGAAACTCGTGAGCCCCTTGCGATAGCTGTCGCGCGACAGATCGAACGAGGTCTGCTGCGCGCTGACGCTGTCGGCGAGCGCATCGCGCCGCGCCTGATCGGTGCGATAGACGACGAGCGCGTTATCCACGTCCCGCAGCGCGCTCAGCACGGTTTTGCGGTAATCGAGCGCGGCCTCGGCCTGCTCGGCCTTCGACATGCGCAGATTGGCGACCAGCGCGCCGCCCTCGAAAATCGGCAGCGACACGGTGGGTCCGAACGAATAGAACAGGTGCGACCAGCGCGCGAGATCACGCGCATTCGTCGCGCGCGTGCCGGCCTTGCCGGTCAGCGACACGTCCGGATAGAACTGCGCGACCGCGACGCCGACACTCGCCGTTGCCGCATGCAGGTTCGCCTCGGCGCGGCGGATGTCGGGCCGGCGCCGCGCGAGCGTCGACGGCAGGCCTACCGGCACGACGGGCGGCACCGGCGGCACGGTCTGCGGCGCGCTCAGCTGCGCTTCGAGCGCGCCGGGCGGCTCACCGATCAGATACGCGAGCGCGTTCAGCGCCTGGGCGATCTGCTGGTCGTATTGCGGCAACTGCGTTTTCGTTTGCGCGAGCTGGGCGCGGGCGCTTTGCACATCGAGCTGGCTCGCGAGTCCGACCTTCGCCTGGTTCTCCGTCAACGCGACGGTCTCGCCTTGCTGCTCGACGAGGCTCACCGCAATGTCGTGCAAGGTCTGCGCGCCGCGCAACTGCATATAGGTCTGTGCGACCTCGGCTTCGAGCGATAGCAACGCGTCGTTGCGGCTTTCGTACGCGGCCTCGGTTTGCGCGTTCGCGGCCTCGACCGAGCGACGCACACGGCCGAACAGGTCGAGCTCCCAGGTCGCGTCGAAGCCGACCTGCCACAGATTGATCGGCGCCGTGAGCTGATCGAGCAGGTTGTTCGCGCCGTTTTGCAGCGCGGCGCCCGCGCCCGGTGCGATCGCATTGACCGGCGAATTCGGCGCGCCGAGCTGATCGACCTTATCGAAGGCGCCGTTCTCCTGCAGAAAACCTTTGAGGCCGAGCTGCTCGCGCTGATAGCTGCCGGTCGCGCGCAGGTTCGGCAGACCCTGGGCGGCCGCCGCTTGCACCTGGGTGCGCGCTTCGACGATGCGCAGCACCGCCTGCTGCAAGTCTAGGTTGCCGAGCGCCGCGCGAGCGATCAGCGCGTCGAGCGTCGGATCGTTGAAGCTGCGCCACCAGCGCGGGTCGGGATCGGTGTCGAGCGTCGGCACCGAAGCGACGTTGGCCGCCGTTGCGGATGATGCGCCGCTTGCGGCCGCATCGCTCGCAGCGGTGCGCTGGGTATCGTGCCACTGCGCCGGCACGTCGGCGTGCGGCGCATGAAAGTCGGGGCCGACCGTGCAGGAAGCGAGCAGCAGCGCGGGCATGCCGACGACGACACACGCAATCAAACCCGTAGCGGAATCGGGAACGTTGCGCCTTAAACGAAGCTTCACTTCAAGGTCCTCCGCCGCCGGACGCTTTGACCGGTGAAAAGAAAATCGTGATCGGAATGCAAAGCGTGCAGAAAATCGCGAGGAACGCGAACACGTCGACATAGGCGAGGAACGTCGCCTGCGAGATGTACGTGGTGTACAGATGGCCGTTTGCGGTTTGCAGCGCCTGCGAATGCGGCATGCCATTCATGTCGGCGATCCTCTGGGCGTTGCGTTGCAAGGTATCGTTGTAGTTCTGCGAAAGCGGCGACATGAACTCCGACAGGTGCGCCATGCGCGCCTGCGTGCGCTCGCGAACCATCGCGGTCGACAGCGAGATGCCGATCGAACCCGCGACGTTACGGAACATGGTAAACAGCGCGGACGCGTCGTCGTTGAGTCGCGGCGGCACCGTCAGATACGCAAGCGTGGTGATCGGCACGAACAGGAAGCCGATCGCGAGCGACTGCGCACTGCGCATCTTCACTAGCGTGAAGTAATCGATGTCTGGCGTGAGCGTATGCGAATACGCGAGCGCGCACGCGAGCAGCCCGAAGCCGGTCGCCACCAGAAAGCGCGTCTGCACGTGCGGCATCATTTTGCTGATCAGCGGAATTTCCATCGTGATCAGCACCGCGCCCGGCGACAGCACGAGGCCCGCGAGCATCGCCGTATAGCCGAGCTGCTGCTGCGCGAGCTGCGGCACGAGCACCGCGCTGCCATAGAGAATCGTTGCGAACGCGGCGATCGTCACGCAGCCGAGCGCGAAGTTGCGGTCCTTCAGACAGCGCAGATCGACGACCGGCTTTTTCGTGTACAGCAGCCAGTAGGTCGCGCCGACGATGCCCGACACCGCGAGCACCGTAAACATGCGAATGAAGTTCGATGAAAACCAGTCGTCGTCCTCGCCGCGATCGAGCATCACCTGCAGGCAGCCGAGGCCGACCGCGATCAGAACGATGCCCACGTAATCCACTGACACGCGCAGGTCGCCCTTGCGTTTCCATGGCGGGTCCTCGACCAGCTGCATCACCGCGAGCGAGGTCAGCACGCCGAACGGCACGTTCACGAGGAACACCCAGCGCCACGAAAAGTTGTCGGTGATCCAGCCGCCGAGTGTCGGTCCGAGCACCGGCGCGACGACGATCGCAACCGCCGAGATCGAGAACGCGCGGCCGCGCTGCTGCGGCGGAAACGTGTCGAGAATGATCGACTGCTGGTTCGGTTGCAGCCCGCCGCCGAAAAAGCCCTGCAAACAGCGGAAGATGATGAGCTGCCACAGATCGGTCGCGATGCCGCACAGAAACGAGCACACGGTGAACGCAATGATGCAGACGAGGAAATAGCGCTTGCGGCCGAGCAGCCGGCCGAAGAAGCCCGAGAGCGGCAGCACGATGCCGTTGGCGACCAGATACGAGGTCAGCGTCCACGTCGCTTCGTCGTAGCTCGCGGACATCGTGCCCGCGATATGCGGCAACGCGACGTTGACGATGGTCGTGTCGAGCACTTCCATGAACGCCGCGAGCGTGACGACGATTGCGATCAGCCACGGATTCGCGGATGGCTTCCAGTTCGACGATTCGTCGCCTGGCGCGGCATCGGACGCCGTCATTTCAGGTACACCTTCGGCTTAACCGACAAGCCGAGCCCGAGCGGATGATCGCGCGGCAGACCTTCGTCGATGATGATCTTGACCGGTACGCGCTGCACGATCTTCACGAAGTTGCCGGTCGCGTTTTCGGTCGGGAACGCCGAGAAGCGCGAACCGCTGCCGAGTTGCACGCTATCGACATGGCCGCGCAGCTCGAGCTTCGGATACGCGTCGACGTCGATCTTGACCTTGTCGCCGGGGCGCATGCGTTCGAGCTGCGATTCCTTGAAGTTCGCGGTGATCCACACCTGCGGCGTGACGATCGAGAACAGCGACACGCCCGCGGTGAGGAAGCTGCCGAGCTGCACGTTGCGCCGCGTGATCCAGCCATCCGACGGCGCGCGCACCTCGCAGTACGACAGATTCAGCCGCGCCTGTTCGAGCTGCGCCTCGGCCTGATGCACCTGCTGGCGGCGTTCGTCGACGCTGGCCTCGGCCTCGCGCAACTGCTGCGGCACGAGGCTCGCGGTGCGCTGCTGCGCACGCGCCTGCTCGACGCTCGCGCCGGCCGACTGGCGCTGCGCGTCGGCGGTATCGACGTTCTGCTGCGTGGTCGCGCGCGGATCGACCGAGTGCTGACGCTGCCAGGCGGCTTGCGCCTCGCGCAGATTCGCTTCCGCCGACGAGGTCTGCGCCTTCGCCTGGCGGTACTGCGCGGGATACTGCACGCCCGCGATATCGAGCTGCACCTGCGCGGCGTTCAATTGCGCCTTCGCAAGGCCGAGTTGCGCCTTCGCCTGATCGACCTGTGCCTGGTAGTCTCGCTTGTCGATCACGAGCAGCAGGTCGCCCTTGTGCACGAACAGGTTGTCGTCGACCGCCAGCGTCACCACGTAGCCGGAGACTTTCGGCGCCATCGTGATTGCGTTGCCATCGGTGTAGGCGTCGTCGGTCGTTACTTCGTTGCGGGTCGCGAACCACCAGACGAAGCCGACGATGCCGATCAGGATGACGACCGCGCCGAGGATGATCAGCGGCTTTTTGCCGGGCTTTTTCTGCTGGCTGTCCTCGTCGCCGTTGTCCTTGTTCTTGTCGTTGCCGCGTTTGCCTCCGTCATCGCGTGCGTCGTTGCCGTCGCGGCGCGCATCCCCGTGCGGCGCATCACGCCCGGATGCTTCCTTCCCGGTGCTGGCCGAGCCGGTCTCGTCTGACATGGTGAGTCGTTTCCGTCGTTCCAGGGGGTTGAGAATGGGGGAGTGCAGTAGATGCCACCCGCGGCCGCCGTGATCACAGCAATGCACGAGGCCGCGGGCACTCGGGAAACACGGGCAGCGCGCAGCGCGCCGCCACGCGCCTATTGACCGGCGGGCTTGTCGTGCCCGGCCTTTGCCTTGTCCTGCTCCGGCTCGATCTTCGTGGTGCCGCCGGTCGAAGGCGGGTCGCTAGCCGGGAAGCTGTCCTCGACCTGTTCGTCGATCTGCTGTTCGCTCTTTTCCGAGTGCGGATGCTGTTCCTTGTGTGTCGTCATGGTGGCTCCTTTCTCAACGTTGAACGGCAAGACGATGGCTCACGACGCCGCCGCTTGCGGCGCGCTGCCGGCCGTCGCGCCGATGATCGTGAGCGCTTCGGCGCGCGACAGCCCGCCGCGCATCGCGTCCGAAAGCCGCGCGGTCAGCGCTTCGCGCTCGCAGGCGAACACCGCGTCGACATTGCCGTCGCGCACGTACAGCGCGATGAACTGGTGATGATCGAAGTCGCCATCGACGACGATCTCATCCCACTCGCTCGCGTGACCCAGGTATTCGAAGTTCTTGCCGTAGTGATAGGTCCAGAAGAACGGCACGTCCGCATAGCGGGTACGCAAACCGCACATGTTCTGCGCGGCGATGCGCGCATGCTGCTGCGCGACGCGCCAATGTTCGATACGCAGCGGCTCCTGGTTCTCGTGCAGCGAGAACACGGCGATATCGCCGGCCGCATACAGACCGCACGCGGCGCTCATGCCGGCATTGACGACCACGCCGCCGTCCTTCTGCAACGGCAGTCCTTCGACGAATCCTGTAGCCGGCGCAACCCCCGTGCCCAGCAGCACGACATCGGCGGCGATGGCTTCGCCGTCCGCGAGCATCACCGTATGCACGTTGCCTTCCTCGCCCTCAAGCGAGGCGACCTTCGCGTCGAGATAAAACTTCACGCCATTGCTTTCGTGCAGCGCGCGAAACATCTGGCCCGCGCGCTCGCCGAACTGCTTCACGAACGGCACCTTGTCGCGCGAAATCACGGTGACGGGCACGCCGTGCTTGCGCAACGCGGATGCGACTTCGAGGCCGATGAAACTGCTGCCCAGAATCGCGACGCGGGTTTGCGATGCATCGTCGCCGAGCGCGTCGATCAACGCGGCGGCATCGTCGAGGTGCCGCAGCACGTGCACGCCGCCGAGTTCGCAGCCTGGAATGTCGGGCACTTTCGGCACGCTGCCGGTGGCGAGCAGCGCGGTGTCGTATTTGAGCGGCTCGATGCTCTGCCCGCCATTACCCGCGCCGGCTTCGAAATGGATCGTGCGCGCGGGCACGTCGAGCCGCGCGACCTTCGCGACGATCCGTTCGATGCCGTGCGTGTGCAGCCAATCGGGCGGCAACAGCGGCGGCACGTCGGCGGGTGGCATTTCGAACGATGGAACGAATTTGCTCAGCGAGGTGCGGTCGTACGGCGCGTGCGCTTCGTCGCCGATCAGCGTGATGCGGCCCTCGAAGCCGAACTCGCGTAACGCGGCACAGGCGGCGGCGCCGGCCGCGCCCGCGCCGATCACCACGTAGTGCTTGCGTTGCGCGGCGGCATCGAGCGCGGGCGTGCGCGCCGCCGCATCCGGCGCGGCGATTTTTTCCGCCGATACGAGCACGTCGTCGCCATCGAGCGTGACCGGGTAGCGATCGAGCGGCAGCAGCGGGGGCGGCTCCAGCACGTTGCCGGTCGTGACATCGAAGGTGCCCTTGTGCCACGGACAGATGATGCGGCCGTGGCACAGCGCGCCCTCTTCGAGCGGGCCCCCCGCATGCGGGCAATCCGGGGAGTACGCGCGCACGGTGTCGCCGTCGCGCACGAGCAGGATCGGCGTGTCGTCCACGGTGACGCGCACCGCGCGCTCCGCCGGCAATTCCGATAGCCGCGCAACGCGGCGGGCAGTCGTCGACATGGTGAGGCCTCGCGCATGGAAAGGCTCGCGCAGCGCAGCGAGGCGCGTCGCGAGCAGGAACGGACGTGGGCTTGCCATCAAGCAGCGATAGGGCAGCAATCGGTGTGCCCGCGCGGCTTAGCGAAGTGATGCAGCGAACCCGCTTGGGAAGATAGGCCGAGTTGCGGTAAATTTCGAGGCAGGGGAATTAGCGCGCGAACAGCGGCGTGCGAATTCACAGGCAATGCCTTCCCTGACCGTAGCCAACTTTGATGGAGCAGGTGACCGTGCAGCGTGCAGAACGTGTCGCAGTCGATGTGCCGATGCCGTCACGCAACTTCGCGGCGACACGGCGCATGTTGCTGATCGTGCTGGCCGTGTCGATCGTGTTTCCGTTGGCCTGCCTCGCGGGCTACGGCTACTTCGACTACCAGCGCCGGATCTCCGATGCGAACGATATGATCGACCGCCTCGCGCGCGTGGCGCAAGAGCAGGCCGTCAAGGTGCTGGATCTGAACCGGCAGATGGCCTCGCGCGTGATCGAGCTGCTCGGCGATTCCGACGATGCGCAGATCCGTACGCGCGAGCGCGAATTGCATGAGCGCCTGCAGAGCATTGGCGGCGACTTTCCGCAGGTGGCATCGATCGCGCTGCTCGGCGTGAACGGCGAGCTGCTCGTGTCGAGCCTCGCGTATCCGGCGCCGGCGGTGCAGATCGGCCAGCGCGACGATTTTCTCGCCGCGAAGGCGATGCGTCCGGAGCCGTATTTCTCGCTGCCGATGTTCGGCCCGCTCTCGAAGGTGGACGTCTTCACGACCGCGATCGGCCGCTCGGACGCGAACGGTCGGTTTCTCGGCGCGGTCACGGTCGCGCTGCGCAACGAATATTTTTCGCGTTTCTATCACGAACTGACCAACGGCGATCAGTCGCTCGCGCTCGCACTATACCGGCAGGACGGCAATCTGCTGGTGCGCTATCCGCCATGGCCGGCCGGCGCGCGGCCGTCGATGCACAGCGCGTTCATGTCCGCGTTGCGCGAAAAACAGCTGTTCGGCCACGTGCGTCTGGATTCGAGCGTCGACGGCGTCGAGCGGCTGCTCGCGTTTCGCCGCGTCGGCGACTACCCGTTGTATGTGATGAGCGCGTACGCGACGTCGTCGATCGTGGCGGCATGGCGCATGCACTTTCTGTTGATCGCGGCGCTGACGGCGATGCCCTGTATCGCGATCTGGGCGCTCGTGCTGTATTCGCTGCGCCAGCTCGAAGCGGAGCGCCGCGCGTGGGAGCGCTGGCAGGGCGAGGTCGCAATGCGTCTGTCGGCCGAAGCGTCGAGCCGGCAACTGCAGCGCATGGGCGCGCTCGGCAATCTGGTCGCCAATGTCGCGCACGATTTCAACAATCTGCTGATGGTGGTGTCGGCCAATACCGAGCTAGCGCGGCTCAAGCACTACAACGATCTCGAGAAGGAAGTGCAAGCGGTCGAGCGTGCCACCGCCACGGCCGAAGCGCTGACACGGCGTCTGCTCAGCGTCGCGCGCAAGCAGCCGCTGAAGCAGGAGCCCGTCGAGCTTGCGCGCTGGCTGCCGGCCGCCGTGCCGCTGATCAACGCGGCGCTCGGCGACACGATCGAGCTGGCGCTGCGCATACCGGAGGGCCTGTGGCAGGTGCTCGTCGATCCGACCGATCTCGAGTTCGCGATCGTGAACATCGCGATGAACGCGCGCGATGCGATGCCGCGCGGCGGGCGCTTCGTGATCCGCTGCCAGAACAATCGGCTGGTCGGCAGCGACACGCTCCTGCCGGACGGCGAGTACGTGCTGATCGCCTGCTCCGACGACGGCGAAGGCATGCCCGAATCGGTCGCGCGACGCGCGTTCGAGCCGCTCTTCACGACCAAGCTGCGCGGCTCGGGCACCGGCCTCGGGCTCGCCCAGGTGCTGTCGATGTCCGAGCAGGCCGGCGGCACCGCGAAGATCGACAGCGTGCTGGGCAGCGGCACGACGATACGGATGTTTTTGCCGCGCTATCGTGAGCGCGCCGCAACGGCCGGCGCCGATGCGCGCCAGCCGCTGCCGGCCGCGGCCGGGGTCATACTGCTCGTCGAGGACAACGAGGACGTCGCGGCCGGCGTGACCGCGGTGCTCGAAACCTTCGGTTGCGAGGTCCATCACGAGCCGACCGCCGACCAGGCCTTCGACGTGCTGAGCGCCGGCGAGCGCTTCGAGCTCGTGCTGTCGGACATCCAGATGCCGGGCAAGCTGAACGGTATCGACCTCGCGGAGAAGATCCGCAGCGCGTGGCCGTCGCAGAAGATCGCGTTGATGACCGGTTACGCCGACGAGCTCGACCGCGCGCGTCGGCTCGGCATCGCAATCCTCTCGAAGCCCTTCAATATCGACGAATTGCATGCGCTGGTGGCGTGCGGCCCCTGAAGCCGCGGCACGCCGTTCGCGCATTGCGTGCATGTGCTTTTCCTGTCGTGCTGTGCTGCGGCACAGCCCTTGCTGAAAAGACTGCGAGGTTTGCGCGTGCGGCTGCCGCGCGCCCACTTCGTTTCGACCCTCTCGACACCCAGGAGAATCGCCATGAAGATCAGACACGCAGTGCTAGTTTCCACCTTGCTCGCGGCTTCGTCGCTCGCGATGGCCCAAGGTGCCGGCGGTGGCGCCGGTGGCGGCGGGGGGCCGGCTGGCACCGACCCGAACACCAACGCCGCGACCTCGTCGCGCGAGGGCGGCGATGCGGGCCCGGCGACGACGGCTACGCCTGCGACCCACCATCACATGAAGAAGCACTCGAAGTCGAAGAAGCCCATGACCGACTCGACGAATACGCCGGGCGCCGACGCGAGCAGCGATACGAAGGGGCAGTAAGCGCCGCGTATTGAGGCAGAAGAACGGCAGGAGCCGCGCGCCGGTCCCCCGGCGTGTCGGCTCCTGCGGTTTCGTACAGAAGCGTGATGACGGGCGATTCGCGCTGCGCCCGCCAGCGCTCAATCCTTTTCCATCGACGGGTCGTACTTGCCGAGCGCGGCCGCGCCATTCAGACGCGCGCGCTTGAGCAGCGCCTGCTGCGCTTCCTTTACATTGCCCGGCTGGCCGCGCCACGCATTCAACGGCGGCTCCTGCAACGCGCGCCCATACGAAAAGCTCAGATTCCACGGCAGCGCGCCGAGCCGGTTCATCGCGCTGAGATTGGCGGTAGCCTCCTCGGGCGACTGTCCGCCCGACAGGAACACGAGACCCGGCACCGAAGAGGGCACTGTGCGCATCAGCACGCGCACGGTCGCCGCCGCGATATGCGCGGTGCTCGACTGCTGCTCATGCTCGGAGCCGGCCAACACCATGCTCGGCTTCAGCACGATATGTTCGAGCACGACGCGATGCCGATGCAGCGCATGAAACACCTCGTGCAACACGGCCTCGGTCACTTCGGCGCAACGCTCGATCGTGTGATCGCCGTCCATCAGCACCTCGGGTTCGACGATCGGCACGATGCCGGCTTCCTGGCTGATCGCCGCGTAGCGCGCGAGCGAATCGGCGTTCGCCTCGATCGCGAGCCGGCTCGGCAGGCTCGCGCTGATGTTGTAGACCGCGCGCCACTTCGCGAAGCGAGCGCCTTGCCGCTTGTAATCGACGAAGCGTTTGGCGAGACCGTCGAGGCCTTCGGTGATCTCGTCGCCCGGAGCGAGCGCGAGCGGCACTTTGCCGAGGTCCACCTTGATGCCAGGCACGATGCCGTTCGCCGCGGCCACCTGCGGGAACGGCGTGCCGTCGTCGGCTTTCTGGCCGAGCGTTTCCTGGTAGAGGATCACGCCGCTCACGAACTCGCCGAGGCCGGGTGTCGTCAGCAGCAGGTTGCGATACGCGCGACGGTTTTCTTCGGTCGATTCGAGGCCGATCGTCTTGAAGCGTTTGGCGATGGTCGGGCCGCTTTCGTCGGCGGCCAGAAGCCCCTTGCCCGGTTGAATCATCGCCTTGACGGTGGCTTGCAGCTCGCTACGGGTGTCCATGAGGTGTGCTCCCTTGGGTAGGCTCCGTACGATGCGGTGTGCGGAGAAGTGCCGGTGACGGTTTCCTTTGCGTGACGGGTGGGTGCGAAAGCGGACTTTATTCGCCGAGCAGATGCAACACGATATCGCGCGGCTGTGGCTGACGCCGATGTTCGAACAGATAGAGCCCCTGCCATGTGCCGAGCACCATTCTTCCATGCTCGACGGGCACCGATAGCTGCACCTGCGTGAGTGCCGTGCGCAGATGCGCGGGCATATCGTCGGGGCCTTCGGTGTCGTGCTCGTAGCGCGTGTCGTCCTCTGGCGCGAGGCTCTCGAAGTAGCGCTGCAGATCGCGCCGCACCGATGGATCGGCGTTCTCCTGGATCAGCAGCGACGCCGACGTGTGCCGGCAAAACACCGTCAGGAGACCTGTACGGATGTCCGTATCGTCGACGAAGCGGCGCGCGTCGTCGGTAAATTCGACCAGGCCGCGGCCACGGGCCTGGACACGCAGATGATGGATGACCTGGCGCATGATGGAGCTCGAATGTCAGAGCGACGCGAATGCGTCCTCGATGTCCTCGGCGCTGCGAGGCCGCACCACGCGCGCGACCTCGGCGCCGTCGCGCATCAGCACGAGCGTCGGCCACAGCTTGACCTTGAACGAGCGGCCGAGCGGGCGGCCGGGACCGTCCTCGATCTTCAGATGCCGCAGGCCCGCGTGCGGCGCGAGCGCCTGCCGGATCGAGGCCTGCGCGCCCTGGCAATAGCCGCACCAGTCGGTGCCGAATTCGACGACGGTGGCGCCGGGCAGCGAGTCGAGCTCGGCGCGGGAAGGGGCTTTCGGGGAATAAGCTGTCGAGGAGGTCATGCGTGCTCCGCTCTTGATCTTGATCTGCCAAGGGTAGCAGCTATGCTGCGGATCGTCAGCGCAGCGGCCGTATGCAGCCGATGCGCGTGATGTCGCCGCGGCATGTTAAAAAGCGTGCGCGCGTGCTCGACCGATCGACGCGCCGCGTCATCGCACGGAACCTCGCAAAACATGAACGCCCGAATCTATCTGCAACATCCGCAGCACAAGGACGCAATCGCGGTCGCGACCGGCTTCAGCTGGGGCGCGTGCCTGCTCGGCTTCATCTGGGCGCTGTCGAAAAGAATGTGGTTCGCCGCGTTCGTGATGCTGGGCATCAACGTGATTCTGCTCGGCATCGGTCTGTGGGGCGAGACGGCGGACCTGATCGGCTTCGGGCTGTCGATCGTATTCGCGTTCGCGTGCGGCGCGTATGGCAACCGTTGGCATCGCTGGACGCTCGAACAGCGCGGCTACGTGACCGTGTGATGCGTTCGCGCTGGAGCGGGGATTGCTGCGCGCAGACGTGTGATCGAAGCTGAGTTCAATCCGTGATGGAGGCGTTTCATGCTCATTGGATCGACAGTCGCTGGTCTCGCCGTTTCGTTGGGGATGTTGGCCATCGCGCCGCTCGCCCACGCCGCCGACGCGGCGCCCCCTGCCACGCTCGCCGCCACCCCCGCCACACCAGCGTCCGCTCCCGCCGACGACACCTTCCTGCTGACGATCTTCCTGCGCCACGACGAATCGAAGCCGCTGCCGAAGATCAACGATCAACTGCGCGAGCAGGGCTTCTTCAAGACCTTTCCGCCGCCCGGCATCGAAGTCGTGTCGTGGTACGTGATGATGGGCATCGGACAGGTCGTGACGCTGCGCGTGCCCGCGAGCCGGCTGCGCGAAGTGAACCGTGCGATCGAATCGACCGCGTGGGGCGGCTATCACACCGAGTTCTATCCGACCTACGACTACAAGGCGCAGGCGCAGCAAATGCGCGCAACTGAGGGCAAGTAGCGGCGAGCGTGCCTGCAGCTTGCCGCTAACCGCACGCATCGGCGCGGCACGGCGCGAGCAGCGCTGCGCACGGGCGCGCGCATTCCACATTTGGGACGGCTGTTGCGCGGGTTTACGCGGGCCGCGCTCCGGGTCGATAATGCCCCGGTCGTTTTGGCCCCGAGCCCGCGACGCCTATCGTGCCGTCGAGCGCATCGAAGCGCAGCGAGGCCGCTCCACCTGACCCTCCGTCCCCGTGTTGAAAACTGCGCGTTTTTTCGACCTGCTTCGCATTCCTGGCTTCAAGCCGCTCGCTGCCGCCACCCTGATGCTCGGTGTGGCGATGTCCTTCACCGCACCGTATCTGTCTCTGTTCGGTATCGAACGCGCCGGCATGACGCCGTTCCGGCTCGGCGTATTCATGACGCTGATCGCCGCGAGCGGCGTGCTCGCGAGCACGGCCGCCGGGCGCTGGAGCGACCGGAGCGGGCGGCACCGGCCGTTGTTGCTGGCGGCGCTGATCCTGGCCGCGCTCGGCTACCTGTGTCTGTGCGTGGTGCGAGATTACCGGCTGCTGCTCGTGGTCGGCATCGTTTTCATCGGCGCGGGCGGCTCGGCGATTTCGATGGTGTTCTCGTTCAGCCGCGCGGCGCTGCCGGTGCCGGACCCGGCCGAACGTGTGTTCGCGAGCGCGACGCTGCGCACGATCCTGTCGGCCGCATGGGTGTTCGGGCCGTCGGTCGGCGCGCTGGTGCTCGCCGCGACGAGCTTCACCGGGCTGTTCCTGTTCGCGGCCGCGAGCTTCGCGACCTGTGGCTTCATCGTCTGGCGCATGCAGGAGCCGCAGAGCCATCTCGGCGATCACACGGTCGAGGACACCGCGTCCGAGCCGTCCGCGTCGATCACGGTGCCGCCGCTGCGGCAACCCGGCGAGGATGCGCACGAAACGCTGCCAGCCGCGTCGGCGAACGACATCCTGCGCTCGGTGACCGCGCTGACCTTGCTCGGCCTCGCCGCGAACGCGACGATGATCGTGCTGCCGCTCTACATCGTGCACGGGCTGAACGGCACGCATCTCGACGTGTCGGTGATGCTCGGTCTCGGCGCGCTGACCGAGATCCCGATGATGCTCGCGCTCGGCGCGAAGTCGTCGTCGCTGCACAAGCCGAACTGGCTTGCCGCGTGCGCGGCCGTGCATGCGGTGTACTTCGTCGCGATGTCGCTCGCCGGCAACGTCAGCGTGCTGATCCCGATGCAGATGCTGAACGCGTTCGTGGTCGCCGTGACCTCGTGCCTCGGCATGACCTACGTGCAGGATCTGATGCCGCATTCGCCCGGGCGCGCGACCGCGCTGTTCTTCAATGCGGCGCGAGTCGGCTCGATCCTGTCGGGGGTGCTGTCCGGGCTGCTCGTGCAGGCGTTCAGCTATCGCGGCACGTTCCTGTTTTGCGGACTGCTGGGGCTGTGCGCGCTCGTGCTGTTCGCGGTGCCCGGCTATCGCTATCCGCTGATGTGGCGCGCGGTGAAGCGCTTCGCGGCCGAGCAATACGCGAAGCTGGCCGCGCGCCGCGGCACGCGCCTGCCCGAGCGCAGCGAATGACGCGCGACACCGCCGCATCCGCCTTCGTGCGGATGCGGCGCGCCTCCAGCCGCGCGGAACTTTGACCCGCGCCGCACCTCTGCAAAAAAGTGCGGCTTCTTTCGACCCATTCGGCGCACCTCGCGACACAGCGCCTATGCTTAAGGGCAACCACGCCGCCGCAACACGACGACCAGAAAATCGGACAGCGCAACGCAGCATCTTCCGGAGCGAGCTATGCAGCTAGGCATGATTGGATTGGGACGGATGGGCGCCGACATGGTGCGGCGCCTGACCAGCGGTGCTCAGCAATGCATCGTGTACGACGTGCAGCCGGCGGCCGTCGACAGGCTGAAGCAGGAAGGCGTGGCCGGCGCCAGCTCGCTCGAAGACCTCGTCGCGAAGCTCGCCAGGCCGCGCGCCGTGTGGCTGATGGTGCCCGCCGCGGTGGTCGACGCGACGCTCGACAAACTCGTGCCGCTGCTCGAACCGGGCGACATCGTGATCGACGGCGGCAACTCCTACTATCACGACGACATCCGCCGCGGCCAGCAGCTCGGCGCGCGCCAGCTTCACTACGTGGACGTCGGCACGAGCGGCGGCGTGGCGGGGCGCGAGCGCGGCTACTGCCTGATGATCGGCGGCGAGGCCGAGGTCGTGAAACGGCTCGAACCGATCTTCTCGGCGCTGGCGCCCGGCGTCGGCTCGGAGAGCGCGACACCGGGCCGCGCGGCGGGCGCGAGCACCGCCGAGCAGGGCTTTTTGCATTGCGGCCCGCAAGGCGCGGGGCATTTCGTCAAGATGGTTCATAACGGCATCGAGTACGGGCTGATGGCCGCTTATGCCGAGGGCCTGAACGTGCTGCGCCACGCCGACGCCGGCCGCCACGCGCGCGAAGCCGATGCGGAGACGTCGCCGCTGCGCCACCCCCAGCAGTATCAGTACGATCTGAATCTCGCGGACATCGCGGAGGTGTGGCGGCGCGGCAGCGTGATCGGCTCGTGGCTGCTCGACCTGATCGCCGGCTCGCTCGCCAGCGACACAGAGCTGAAAGGCTACGCGGGCCGCGTATCGGATTCGGGCGAGGGGCGCTGGACCGTCGCGGCGGCCATCGACGAAGGCGTGCCGACGCCGGTGCTCAGCGCGGCGCTGTTCGCGCGCTTCAGTTCGCGCGGAGAAGCCGATTTCGCGAACCGCGTGCTGTCGGCGATGCGGCACGATTTCGGCGGCCATGCGGAAAAACCCGTCGCGCCGGACGGCTGGCTGAAGTAGCCGAGGCGATCCACGAACCTGCCACGAGGAACCGCGATGCCAGTCACTTCCGCGACGCCGCACGATGTCGTATTTCTATTCGATTGCGATAACACGCTGCTCGACAACGATCACGTGCTGCAGGATCTGCGCGCGCACATGATGGGGCAGTTCGGCGAAGAGAACAGTGCGCGCTACTGGGAAATCTTCGAGAACCTGCGCACTGAACTCGGCTACGCCGACTACCTCGGCGCGCTGCAGCGCTACCGGACCGAGCATCCACGCGACACGCGCCTGCTGCTGATGTCGTCGTTCCTGATCGAGTATCCGTTTGCGAACCGGCTCTATCCGGGTGCGCTCGACGCGCTGCGGCATGTCGGCAAGTACGGGCCGACGGTGATCCTGTCGGACGGCGACGTCGTGTTCCAGCCGCGCAAGATTTCGCGCTCGGGCCTGTGGGACGAAGTCGAAGGACGCGTGCTGATCTACATCCACAAGGAGTTGATGCTCGATCAGGTGATGGATTGCTATCCGGCGCGCCATTACGTGATGGTCGACGACAAGCTGCGGATTCTGGGCGCGATGAAGAAGGCATGGGGCGCGGAGCTGACGACCGTGTTTCCGCGCCAGGGACACTATGCGTTCGATGCGAAGGAGATCGCGAACAATCCGCCCGCGGACGTGAGCGTCGGGCGAATCGGCGAGTTGGCGGAGATCGACGTGGAGACGCTGTTGCGTAGCGGGAAGGGCAACTAGGCGGCGCCGCGCGCGATGTGCGGGCACCGCTTCAGGGGTGAAGCCGCGGGTGAAGCCGCGAGATCAAGCGCCCAGCGCTTTCAGGCGCGCCTGGGTATCGGCGGCGCCCATCCGTGCGGCGGCATCGGCCGCGCTGACGCCGTTCGCGTCGCGCGCATGCGGGTCCGCGCCGTGCGCGAGCAGCAAATCGACGATTGCGGTGCGGTTGAACATCGCGGCGATCATCAGCGCGGTGCGGCCATCGGGCGATGCGCCTTCGACGTCGGCGCCATGCGCGAGCAAGGTTTCGATCACGTTGTCGAAGCCCTTGAACGCGGCGCCCGCGATCGGCGTCTGTCCCGCATCGTTGCGCAGGTTCGCATCGGCGCCCTGTTCGAGCAGCGTGCGCACCGCGTCGACGTGACCGTGGTAGCTCGCGAGCATCAGCAGGCTGTCGCCGCGTTCGTTGCGCAGATTCGGCGGTACGCCTTTTTCGATGACAGCGGCGAGCATCGTCGCATCGCCGCGTCGCGCGAGGTCGAAGACTTCGCGGGCGAGCGCCTGCAATTCAGGATCGGGCTGCGAAGCGGGCGGGTTGTTGGTGTGGTCGCTGTGGTGGGCCAAAGCTCTCTCCTTGCGTTGAATGAGCGGCGCGAGGCAAATGTCACGCCAGGTCTTGCAAAGAGCATACACATTCCGCGGCGCTCGCGTCCGCGTGCCGACAGCGGCGCCGCTGTGCTAGGCGTGGCTGAACAGCTTGACCAGCAGCCCGAATACGCCTATCGGTATTCCGACCGCCACGAACGTCAACACGAGCGTCAGGACCAGAACCTTAAGCACTTTGAGCGCACTGGGAGATCTCGACATGGCGGCCATTGACCTGAGACAGAGGATCACGAAAAGAAAGCAGACAGCGCAAGGCAATTGCAGTACGAATGCCACATTCAGCGCGAGATACTGCGAGGGGTAGAAAAATCATTCGCCCCCGGTTTGAGCAGCTTAGTACATTCGACCCGTGCCCCACGGCTTCGTTTCGATTGCACCGCATCATCCGCCAACCAGCCTGACAGTTCTTTTCGAGGAGTGACGCCATGGCCGAAGCAACCTCGCATCCCACCCCACCGCAAGTTCTGGACCCCGATACGCTGCGCAACCTCGATCGCTACTGGCGCGCATGCAATTACCTGTCGGTCGGCATGATCTATCTGCGCGACAACCCGCTGCTGCGCGAACCGCTGAAGCCCGAGCACATCAAGAACCGGCTGCTCGGCCACTGGGGTTCCGACGCCGGCCAGAGCTTCGTGCTCGTGCACCTGAACCGGCTGATCCGCAAGCACGATCTCGACATGATCTTTCTTTCCGGCCCCGGTCACGGCGCGCCGGCGAGTCTCGCGCACTGCTATCTGGAAGGCACCTACTCTGAGGTCTATCCGGACCGCAGCGAGGACGAAGACGGCATGCGGCGCTTTTTCCGGCAATTCTCGTTCCCGGGCGGCGTCGGTTCGCATTGCACGCCCGAAACGCCGGGCTCGATTCACGAAGGCGGCGAACTCGGCTACTGCCTGTCGCACGGCTACGGCGCCGCGTTCGACAATCCTGAGCTGATCGTCACCGTGATGATCGGCGACGGCGAAGCGGAGACCGGGCCGCTCGCCACCTCGTGGCATTCGAACAAATTCCTGAATCCGATCCGCGACGGCGCGGTGCTGCCGGTGCTGCATCTGAACGGCTACAAGATCGCCAATCCGACGCTGCTCGCGCGCATTCCGCGTGAAGAGCTCGAGGCATTGATGGTCGGTTACGGGCACAAGCCCTATTTCGTCGAAGGCGACGATCCCGACACGATGCATCAGCAGATGGCGGCGACGCTCGAACAATGCATCAGCGACATTCGCGCGATCCAGCAGAACGCGCGGCAGAACAACGACACCAAGCGGCCGCGCTGGCCGATGATCGTGCTGCGCTCGCCGAAGGGCTGGACCGGGCCGAAAGAAGTGGACGGTCACAAGGTGGAAGGCTCGTGGCGCTCGCATCAGGTGCCGGTGGCCGATGCGGTGACCAATCGCAAGAGTCTGAAGATCGTCGAGGATTGGCTGCGCAGCTACGGTCCCGAAACGCTGTTCGATGCGAACGGCCGGCTCGTCGAAGAACTGCGCGCGCTCGCGCCCGAAGGCGCGCGCCGCATCAGCGCCAACCCGCACGCGAACGGCGGCCTGCTGTGCAAGATGCTCGACATGCCGTCGTTCCGCGACTACGCGGTGGCCGTGAAGAAACCGGCGGCGGCGTATACGTCGCCGACCGCGGTGCTTGGCACCTTCCTGCGCGACGTGATGCGCAAGAACATGTCGAACTTCCGGCTGTTCGGCCCCGATGAAACGTCGAGCAATAAACTGCATGCGGTTTATGAAGTGTCGGGCAAGACCTGGCTCGATCCCCTCGAACCGAGCGACGCCGACGGAGGCTACCTGTCGCCCGACGGCCGCGTGATGGAGATGCTCAGCGAGCACACGCTCGAAGGCTGGCTGGAAGGCTATAACCTGACCGGCCGTCATGGGCTCTTCGCGACCTACGAAGCGTTCGTGCACGTGATCGACTCGATGTTCAACCAGCACGCGAAATGGCTCGAAAAATCCAAGCGCGAGCTCGGCTGGCGGCAGCCGGTGCCATCGCTCAATCTGCTGATCACGTCGATCGTGTGGCGCCAGGATCACAACGGTTTCACGCACCAGGACCCCGGTTTTCTCGACGTGGTCACGAACAAGAGCCCGGAAGTGGTGCGCATCTATCTGCCGCCCGATGCGAACTGTCTGCTGAGCGTTGGCGACCACTGCCTGCGCTCGCGCGACTACGTCAACGTGATCGTGTCCGACAAGCAGCCGCATCTGGATTATCTCGACATGGACGCGGCCGTCATTCATTGCACCAAAGGTATCGGCATCTGGGACTGGGCGTCGACCGACCAGGGCGCCGAGCCGGACGTGGTGATGGCGTGCGCGGGAGACATCGCGACGATGGAAGCGCTCGCCGCCGTGCAGATCCTGAAGGAGCACTGCCCGACGCTGAAGATCCGCTTCGTCAACGTGGTCGATCTGTTCCGCCTGATGCCCGAGCGTGCGCATCCGCATGGACTGTCCGACCGCGATTTCGATTCGCTGTTTACGACCGACAAGCCGGTGATCTTCAACTTCCACGCGTATGCGGCGCTCGTGCACAAGCTCACGTACAACCGCAAGAACCACGGCAACATGCACGTGCATGGCTACAACGAGAGGGGCAACATCAATACCCCGCTCGAACTCGCGATCATCAACGGCGTCGACCGCTTCACGCTGGCGATCGATGCGATCGATCGCGTGCCGACGCTGCGCGGTGTCGGCGATCATACGAAGGAGTGGCTGCGCGGGCAGATCATCGAGCATCTCGCGTATGCGCACGAGGAGGGGATCGACAAGGAGGAAATCCGCAACTGGACGTGGAAAGGCTGAGGGGGACACCATGCACGACCACGATCAGGAACGCACGATCCTCGTGTTGAATAGCGGGTCCTCGTCGCTGAAGTTCGGGCTTTTCGCACCCTCGGCCGACGACGAAACGCTGCTGCTCGAAGGCGCGGCCGAGGGTATCGGCCGCACCGATGGCCGCCTGCGGATCAAGGCGGCCGATGGCCGCGTGCTGTTGCAGCAGGACCAGAAGCTCGACTCGCAGACCGAGGCGCTGCAACAGCTTTCGCAACTGCTCGTGCAACAGCATCATGCGCGGCCCTCGGCGGTGGGGCATCGCGTCGTGCATGGCGGCCCGCATCTGCGCACGCACCAGCGCATCACCGACGACGTGCGCCGTCAGTTGCTCGACGCGCTGCACTTCGCGCCACTGCATATCCCGCCGGCACTCGAGTTGATCAACGAAGCCACGGAGATTTTCCGCGACGCTACGCATTACGCGTGCTTCGACACCGCGTTTCATGCGACGCTGCCACCGCGCGCCGCGCGGCTCCCGCTGCCGCGCCGTTATGCGGACGCCGGCGTGATCCGCTATGGCTTTCACGGGCTGTCGTACGAATCGCTGGTCAAGCAACTCGGCGCGGCTTTGCCGTCGCGCGCGGTGTTCGCGCATCTCGGCAATGGTGCGAGCCTGTGCGCGCTGCTCGACGGCCGCTCGGTCGATACGACGATGGGCCTGACGCCGACCGGCGGCATCCCGATGGGCACGCGCAGCGGCGATCTCGATCCGGGCGTGCTGCTGTATCTGATGCGCGCGGAACGGCTCGACGCCGATGCGCTGGACACGCTGCTCAATCGCCAGAGCGGTCTGGCCGGTTACGCGGACGGCGAAAGCGACATGCAAGCGCTCCAAAAAAGCGCGGCGGCCGGCGATGCGCACGCGTCACTCGCGCTCGATGCGTTTGCGACCGGAGTGCGCAAGACGATCGGCGGATACGCGGCACTGCTTGGCGGCATCGATCTGCTGGTGTTCACCGGCGGGATCGGCGAGCACAGCGCCGAGGTTCGGCGGCGCGTATGCGACGGTCTTGCGTTTCTCGGGCTCGTCGAGGGCGATCCGGCGGGCAAGGTGAGGGTGCTGCACACCGAGGAGGAGAAGCAGATCGCGCGGCATTGCCGGCAACTGCTGCAAGCAGGCCTGAGCTGAACGGCCTGACCCGCCTGGGCCGCGTTATGCCGATTTGACGACGGTCCGGTCCGCGATGCCGGTGACGCCGAACAACCGCGTCACGTCTTCGAGCATCGCGGTGCGCTGTGCTTCGCGCTGAAGCTCACCCGACAGCGTGATGCGTCCGTGCGTGACCTTCACGCGCACCGCGCGCGGCGGCACGGCCGAGTCCCACGCGAGACGGCGCGCCGCTTCAGCGGCGATCTGAGCGTCGGTCAGGCGGGCAGGCTCGCCAGATTTCCAGCTAGCGGAGCGCATCGAGTCTCCACGAAACAGAATGTCCATCCCTTCACACTAGCAGATGCGCCGGGATTTGCCCGCGTGCGCGCCTGGCCGCTGCCGCGCGCGTTTCGAGGGTATGCTCACGGTTCGTTCCGACCGAGCCCACGCCCGAATCATGTCCGACTTTCCCATCGACAACCCGTTTCTCGAATCGCTCGGCGTGCGTCTGACGCAATGGCGCGACGGCTACGCTGAGCTGCTGACGCCGATCGACGCGAGCAAGCTCAATCGTCAGGGCGTGCTGCAAGGCGGCGCGATCGCGACGCTGCTCGATGCCGCCGCAGGCTACGCGGGCCTGTATGCGCAGCCGGGACAGCCGGCCCGGCATGGCTTCACGCTGTCGCTGACCACCAACTATCTGGACAAGGGGCTCGGCGCGACGGTCACCGCGAAGGGCTTTCTCGAACGGTCGGGCCGCTCCATTTTCTTTTCGCGCGCCGAAGCGTGGGTGGACGGCAAGCTGCTGATCGCGAGCGCGCAGGGCACCTTCAAGTATTCGAAGACCGCCTGACGCGCGGCGGCGCCGGCAGCGCAGATTCCCGCACCGCGCGAACCGCGCCGCGTTTATCATAGTGGCCACCTGACAGAACGCGCCGTCCAGCCGCGAACGGCGCGCGCATCTTCCACGAGACCTCGCATCCCCATGAATTCGACTCCCGACGCTCCTTCCCGACCCTCGCTGCGCGCGCTGACCGCGCTCGAAGGTCGTGTTCTCGGTGTGCTCGTCGAAAAACAGAACACAGTACCCGACAGTTATCCGCTATCGCTGAACGCGCTGACGCTCGGCTGCAATCAGAAGACCGGCCGCGCGCCGGTGATGAACGCGACCGAGGCCGAGGTGCTGACCGCCATCGACGGCTTGAAACGCCTGAGCCTCGTGTTCGAGGGCAGCAGCAGCCGCGTGCCGCGCTTCGAGCACAACATGAACCGCGTGCTCGGACTGCCGGGACAGTCGATCGCGCTGTTGACCACACTGCTGCTGCGCGGCCCGCAAACGGCCGCCGAATTGCGCCTGAACAGCGCGCGTCTGCATGGTTTCGCCGATATCTCGTCGGTCGAAGCGTTTCTCGACGAGCTGGCCGCGAACGATCCGCCTCGCGTCGTCCGGCTGCCGCGCATGGTGGGCGAGCGCGAGAATCGCTGGATGCATCTGTTGTGCGGCGAGGTCAGCATCAGCGAAGCCGCGCAGTCGGCGGTTGCCGAGGACGACAGCGTGCCGCTGTCCGCATTCGAGGCGCTGAAGGCCGAGCAGAAGCGTCTCGCCGATGAAGTCGGCCGTCTGCAATCCGTCGTGCGGCGCATGGCGGCCGAGCTGGGTATCAGCGCGGACGATTTGTGATCTGAATTGCACACGGAAACGGAAACGTAAAGCCGCCCGTTTCACGCATCGCGCCGACGCGGCCTGTCCGCCAGCAACGTGCGCTGCGTGCGATAGAAGATCCGCGGCGGCACGTTCGGCGAGTCTTCTGCGAGACGGTCGAGTTCGGTACGGATCCCGGTGAGGTAGTGCGCTTCGCGCGCATCGGCGTCGCCGGCAAACACCGCTTCGAGCCGCCGGCGCACCGCGCCATAGCGCGCACCGGCCGCGCGATGCTTCTCGGCACGCTCCGCATAGCGCAGGAACGTTTGCAACGCCGCGGAAATCGCCGCCGTCACGCTGACGAGCCCAACGAATATCCGCATCTCGAACGACACCGGCGGCACGCTCAACGACGCGAACACCGCCGTGCCGACGAACGCGGTCAGCGCGGTCACGAGCCAGCCCATGCGGCGCTCGCGCGCCGACAGCAGATCCGCCATGTCGTAATGGCTCATCTGCGATTCGCGCGCGCGGCGAATCCATTTCAACAGCAACTCGGTTTCGTCGACGGGCGGCTCGTAGGCGGGCAGGGTCGTCATCGTTCAGTGGTCGGCACGCAGATCAATCGTAGGAAAACGAGCTGCCGAACTTCTCGATCCGCTCCAGCGCCATGCCCGAGCCGCGGACGACGCAGGTCAGCGGCGCCTCGGCGACGAACACCGGCAGGCCGGTTTCCTCGGCGAGCAGTCGGTCGAGATCGCGCAGCAGCGCGCCGCCGCCCGCGAGCGTGATGCCGCGCTCGGCGATGTCCGCGCCGAGTTCCGGCGGCGTCTGTTCCAGTGCGATCTTCACCGACGACACGATCTGGTTCAGCGGATCGGTCAGCGCTTCGAGAATTTCGTTGCTCGACACCGTGAAGCTGCGCGGAATGCCCTCGGACATGTTGCGGCCTTTGACCTCCATCTCCATGACCTCGGAGCCCGGAAACGCAGAGCCAATTTCCTTCTTGATCGCCTCGGCGGTCTGCTCCCCGATCAGCATGCCGTAGTTGCGGCGGATGTAGTTGACGATCGCGTCGTCGAACTTGTCGCCGCCGACGCGCACCGAGCCCTTGTACACGATGCCGCCTAGCGAGATCACGCCGACCTCGGTGGTGCCGCCGCCGATATCGACGACCATCGAGCCGGTCGCATCCGACACCGGCAGGCCGGCGCCCGTCGCGGCGGCCATCGGTTCCTCGATCAGATAGACCTGCGAGGCGCCCGCGCTATGCGCGGCCTCCTTAATCGCGCGACGCTCGACCTGGGTCGAACCGCATGGAACGCAGATGATGATGCGCGGCGAGGGTGCAAAGAGCCGCGCCTCGTGCGCCATCTGGATGAAGCGCTTGATCATCTGCTGGGTGATGTTGAAATCGGCGATCACGCCGTCTTTCATCGGCCGGATCGCCTCGATGTTGCCCGGCACCTTGCCGAGCATCTGCTTCGCTTCACGGCCCACGGCGAGGATGATCTTCTTGCCGTTCGGCCCGCCTTCCTGGCGGATCGACACGACCGACGGCTCGTCGAGAACGATGCCCTTGCCGCGCATGTAGATAAGCGTGTTCGACGTGCCGAGGTCGATCGCGAGGTCGTTGGAAAAGTAGCCGCGCAGAAAACCGAACATGCGTATTCCTGTCTTTGCGAAGGCGGGCGCGCGAGCGCCGCCGGGAGCTTGTCGGGGTCTGCCGCTTGCACGCGGCGGGCGGCCAGAGCGGCCGCGCGACAGCAAGAATAGCAGTTTATCGACGGCCGCGGCCGCACTATCGTCCGCTATCTGCCGCTTGCCGGGCCCAGCCGCGCCGCGATCGTGCGGCATGCCGCAAGCAGCGGCTCGATGTAAGTAGCTTGCACATCGTCGCGACGGCGGAAGGTCGGCATGCTGATGCTCACGCAGCCGGCCGCGCGGCCGTCCGGGCCGAGAATCGCGGCGCCGTAGCAGCAGATCGATGCTTCGTTCTCCTCGTGATCCTCCGCGTAGCCGCGTTGCGCGGTCGCATCGATCTCGCGGCGCACGGCGTCGAGGTCGGTCAGCGTGTGCTCGGTGAAACGCGCGAGTGGCGCGTTCTTCAGCAGCGCCTCGCGCTCGGGCAACGTGAGTGTCGCCAGATACGCCTTGCCGACCGAGCTCGACGTCAGCGACACGCGCGTGCCGATGCGCGAGGCCATGCGCACCGCGTGCGGGCTTTCGAGCTTTTCGATGTAGACCATCTCACCCTGACTCGGCACCGCGAGGTGGATCGTCTCCGACGTGAGGTCGCGCAACGCCGTCAACGCATCGACGGCCGCGAGCCGCAGGTCCGAGCGCTCCCAGCTATGGCTCGCGAGATTGATCAGGCGCGGTCCGAGGCCGAAGGCGTTGCCGCTGCCGCTCGCGATGATCAGCCCTTCGGCCTGCAATGCGGCGACGATGCGATGCACGGTCGGGCGAGGATAGCCGCTCGCCGCGCTCAGTTTCGCGACGTTGGGCGGAGTTGGCGCATCGGCGATCAGTTGCAGCACCGCGATGAACTTCGAGAACGCGGCGGCGCCGGCGACGGCCTTGGAGTCGGTCTTGTTTTCAGCGTGCCGGACGGCATCATGGCGGGCCGCGCCAGCGTGCGAGGAAGGTTTGGAAGCGGAACTGGACATTACACAGAGGCAGGGCAGGGGTACGCAATTATGCCTTTATCGATGGCCTCAATCGACGGTGACGCCGCTTCACGCAACGACTCGCTCACGCGACCAGATATCCGCCGTCGACCGGAACGATCGCGCCCGTCATGAACGATGCCGCCGGCGTGCAGAGGAACACCGCGACCTGCGCGACTTCTTCAGGCGTGCCCCAGCGACGCAGCGGTGTGCGCTCGAGAATTGCCTGCGAGCGGGCAGCGTCGTCCTGCAACGCCTGCGTGAGCGGCGTTGCGATCCAGCCCGGCGCCACCGCATTGACGCGAATGCCGTCGGCCGCATACGCGATCGCGAGCGACTTCGTTAGCTGCGCCACCGCGCCCTTGCTCGCGCTATAGGCGGGCACGAGACCGCCGCCGAAAAAACTCAGCATCGACGCCGTGTTCACGATGCAGCCCGCCGATGCCTTCAGCAAGTCGCGCGCGGCCGCGCACACCCGCATCGTGCCGTTCAGATTGATATCCATCACGCGTTCGAATACGTCGAGCCGATGTTCTTCGACGCGGCTGATCACGCCCGCGCAGTTGACCACGATGTCGAGACGCTCGAACGCGTTAACCGCTGCGCTTACCGCCTCGGCCGAGCGCACGTCCAGCGTGACGCGCGGAATCTCGCGATCGAGCATATCGGGTGCGCGTTCGGGCAGCGGCAAACCGGCCGCAACCGTGTGCGCCCCGAGGTGCGCGAGCGCGTTGGCGATTGCCGCGCCGATGCCGGACAAGCCGCCGGTCACGAACGCGGTCTTGCCTTCGAGTAGTTGATTCTGGAATGTCATGTGAGAAGCCGCGTCAGGTGGGTTGGGTCTCGATCGAGCTCGCGAGCGGCGCGGGCGCGACTTCCTTGACGACGAACAGATAGACGAGCGCCGCCGCGAACGCAACCGCCGCGCTGATCAGGAGCGCGTTGACGAATGAATGCGTCTGATCGACGACGATGCCGGTGATCACCGGCGCGAACGAGCCGCCCAGATAGCCGCCGAAGTTCTGCATGCTGCCGAGCGACGCCACCAGATGGCGCGGCGCGGCGACGCTGACGAGCGCCCATGCGCTGCCGCTCGACAGGTTCACGAACAGCATCGCGAGCGACACGTAGACGATCGCGAGCGTCGTGCTCGGCGTGTAGGCGGCCGGCACCGTGAACGCGGCCGCGCCGACGAGGCCGATGCACAGCGGCCACTTGCGGCTGCGGATCGGCGCCATGCCGCGCTTCAACAGATAGTCGGCGATGACGCCGCTGCTCGCCATGCCGATCGTGCCGAACACATAGGGAATCGCGACGAGCCAGCCGGTGTGCGCGATGCTCAAATGACGCTCGCGCTCCAGATAGCCGGGCAGCCAGGTCAGATAGAGCCACACCATGTAGATCACGCCCATGAAGCCGAAGATCATGCCCCACGTATTGCGCAGCTTGAACAACGCGCCCCATTCGGACCAGCTGAGGCCCTGCGGGTTTTCCTGGGCGGTTGCGCCTTCGTTCAGATGCGCGGTCTCGGCTTCGGTCAGCGCGATTTCGCTGCGATTACGATAGACGACGTACCACGCGAGCGCGACGATTATGCCGACCACGCCCATGATGACGAACATCGTTCGCCATCCGAAGGCCAGCATCAGCACCGTGAGCAGCGGCGGCGCGATCATCGGCGCGATGGTGGATGACGAGATGAAGGTGCCGATCGGCGTGCCGCGCTCGCGTACCGCGAACCATTCGCTGACGACTTTCGCGCCGGCCGGAAAGAGCGGCGCCTCGGCGATGCCGAGCACGACCCGCGCGCTCAGGAAGTGATTGAGCGTCTGGATGAAGCCGCCCGCGACCTGGGCGATCGACCATACGAGCATGCCGAGGCCGAGCATCACGCGCGAGCCGAAACGGTCGAGCAGTGCGCCGACCGGCAACTGAGCGAACGCGTACGACAACGAGAACGCGGACAGCAGCAAGCCCATCTGCGAAGCGGACAGATGCAACTCCTCGCTGACCAGATGATTCGCGATCGACAGCGTGCTGCGGTCGAGATAATTGACGATGCCCGCAACCGTCAGGAAGACGACGGCCACCACCTGGATACGTTTCAGACGCTGCGACTTCTGAAGCATGCTTGTCTCCTGCGCAATGTGTCCTGCTGGGTGGGATGGTGTTGCTGTGACGCCTGGTATTGCAGAGTCGTTGGGCGCGTTGTTTACCGGATGAACTGATCGACGTAGTCTTCGCCGAGCCCGATCGACGCGTAGTGCTTGCGGCACATGTCGATCTTCGTGAACACGTCTTCATAGCCGGTGTGGTTGCCGTACGGATCGCAATAGAACATCACGCCGTTGACCTGGAAGTACGTGATCATTTCCTCGACGTCCTCGGGCACATACAAGGTATGCGTTTCGCCCGGCGGCTCGTACACATAGCTGCCTTCGGTTGCGACCCAATCATGTTCGAGATAGCGCCAGTGGCCCTTGAGCACCATGCCGTGCACGGCCTGCGGATGACGATGCCGGCTCAGCACACCCGAGCGGCGCACGCGCAGCAGATTCATCCAGTATCCCTGCGACGCGTTCAGGCACAGCGGACGGAACGACACGTTTTCGGCCTGCGGGACCCACACGCGTTCGTCGGTCGGAATCGCGAAGGGCACGACAATTTCCTTTTGCGCTTCCTTCGGGAACGGCAGCTGGTACGGCGTCAAATCGGATTGATTGGCCTCTGGCATGGGGAAATTCCTCGCGAAGTGTGCCAAAAGAACTTGATGTCCACATTGTGGATGCCAAGTCTACGATATGGTCATTATCGGAACCGGTTTCGGCGGGGTCAATCCTGGGGAAATCACTGGTCGGGGACGATAAGCCACTCGTGAATTAATCCTCACACCGCGGGACAGATGCACGGGCAACTATGGCCACGAGCGCGCACGACGCGCAAATGACCCACAAATCAAGGCTTCTTCGCCTGTTCTGATCGAGCACCATCTTTAAGCCTTGTTTAAGAGGAGGCCACTACATTACGCATCCATCTCGAAATTTTCGGCAATATTCCCTTGACTATGACCACGAAAAAATACTGGAGCGGTAGCGCTGCGATTTGCGTAGTACTCGCCTTTGGCGGCGCGTATGCACTGAGCCATCGCAATGCCGATGCGTCCGTGAGCGACACGCAGGGCTCGACGTCGTCGCTGCACGCGGTGTCCGATATCGTCGGCTCGCGCTCGTCGGCGCCCGACTTCTCCAGCATCGTCACGCGCTATGGTCCGGCGGTCGTGCATATCGGCGTCAAGGAAGCCGCGTCGATCGACGAGAACGGTCAACGCAAGAGCGGCGGCGAAGCGCTCGGCTCGGGCTTCATCATCAGCCAGGACGGGTTCATTCTGACCAACAATCACGTCGTCGACGGCGCGACCAGCGTGAGCGTGAAGCTCACCGACGGCCGCGAATTCCGCGCCCGTGTGATCGGCAAGGACAAGACCACCGACGTCGCCGTCGTCAAGATCGACGCGAACAATCTGCCGACCGTGAAGATCGGCAACCCGGACAGCAGCAAGGTCGGCGAATGGGTCGTAGCAATCGGCTCGCCGTACGGCTTCGACAGCACGGTGACCTCGGGCATCATCAGCGCGAAATCGCGCTCGATGTCCGACGATAGCCCGATCCCGTTCATCCAGACCGACGTGCCGGTCAATCCGGGCAACTCGGGTGGTCCGCTGTTCAATCTGAATGGCGAAGTGATCGGCATCAACTCGATGATCTACTCGCGCACCGGTGGCTTCCAGGGTCTGTCGTTCGCAATTCCGATCGATGCGGCGATGCACGTGAAAGACCAGCTCGTGAGCACTGGTCACGTGACTCGCGGCCGCATCGGCGTGGCCGTGCAACCGCTCAGCGCCGACAAGGCGAAGGCGCTCGGCCTCGACTCCGCGGGCGGCGCACTGGTCGGCTCCGTCGATCCGAATGGTCCCGCGCACGCAGCCGGTCTGCGCCAGGGCGACGTGATCGTCGGCGTGAACGGCAAGCATATCGATAACACGAGGGAATTGGTCGGTCAGGTTGCGCAACTGTCGCCGGGCAGCAAAGCGACGATCAGCGTGTGGCGCAACGGCAGCGAAAACAAGCTGTCGGTGACGGTGGGCACGCAGCAAGCGTCGGACTTGGCGTCAGCCGAGCCGGGCGAAGAGCAGCAGCCCCAACCGCAGCAGCAAAACCGTCCGCGTCTGGGCGTCGCCGTGCGCCCGCTGTCCCGCGACGAACTGCAGCAAGCGCAGCTGCCGGGCGGCGTGGTAGTGCAGCAGGCCACCGGTCCGGCCGCCGAGGCAGGCATTCAGGCGGGCGACATCATCGTTGCCGTCGACGGCAAGGTGATTCGCGGCGTCGAGCAGCTGCGCCGCATGATCGCGCAGGCGGACGAAAGCGTGTCCATCACCGTGGTGCGCGATGGTGAACAAGCGTCGGTCGACGTGACGCTTGGCTGATGAGTAGAACCCGCCGGTGCAATGCCGGCGGCGGGCACGACGCGCTGATGCAGCGCGCGTGCCTCAGTTGGACGGCTGGACCCCATCCGCGTGAGACGTGCTGTGCGATACGTTCGGCGGCTCGTCGGGTCCGCCCCCCAACGCGACGTAGAGCGACACGCCATTCTGCAAGGCCGTCGCCCGAAGCTGGATCAGTTGCTGCTCGGCGGCAAACTGATTGCGTCGCGCATCCACAACCTCGAGGTAGATCGAGATCCCGTTTTCGTAGCGCAGCTCCGCAGTTTCGGCGAGCTGCCGCTGCGCCTGCACCGCCTGCTCCTGCGCCGCGATCTGCTCCTTGTAGCGTT
This sequence comes from Paraburkholderia sp. BR10923, assembly GCF_040948765.1. Classification (NCBI taxonomy): domain Bacteria; kingdom Pseudomonadati; phylum Pseudomonadota; class Betaproteobacteria; order Burkholderiales; family Burkholderiaceae; genus Paraburkholderia; species Paraburkholderia sp. BR10923. The sequence goes on from NZ_JBFPKO010000005.1 coordinate 347,333, forward strand.
GCCGTGCGACCAATGCATCGGAGACCTCGCGAAACGCGTTCTGCACCGTGCGCTGATAGTCGGCGACCAGTTCGTCGCGCCGCGCGCGCGCCTGCGCGAGTTGCGCCTGGCGCTGTCCCGCATCGAAGATCGGCATGCCGACCAGCGCGCCGAACGACCACGCCTGTTTGGCCGGCACGAACAGATCGCCGAGTTCGGGCGACACATAACCGAAGCTGCCCGTCAGCGCGATGCGCGGGAAAAAGTCCGCGCGAGCGGCGCCGATGTCGGCATTGGCCGCGCGCAGCTGCTGCTCGGCCTGCTGGATGTCCGGCCGGTCGATCAGCAACGCGGAGGGCAGGCCCGCATCGAGTTCGCGGAACTGCGCGGCGTCGGCGATAGGCGGTGCTTGCGGTAGCGCCTCGTTCAGTGGCCCGCCGATCAGCACCTCGAGCAGATTGCGCTGCTGCGCGGTGGTCCGTTGCAGCTCCGCGAGCTGCGTTTGCGCCTGCGTGACGAGAATGGCGGCCTGGTCGTAATCGACCATCGACGTGACGCCCGCGTCGAGCCGCATCTTCGCGACTTCCAGCGCGTAGCGCCGGCTGTCGAGCGTCTGTTGCGCGAGCGCGATGCCTTCTTCCCCCGAACGGATCGCGTAGTAGTTCGACGCGACATTGCCGATCAGCGACAAACGAAACGCGTGCTGCGCGTCGACGGTGGCCAGATACCGGCGCCGCGCCGCTTCGCTGGTGTTGCGCACGCGCCCCCAGAAATCGAGTTCGAACGACGTCACCGCGGCCTGCACGTTGTACTGGTTGAACTGGACCGAGATGTCAGTGTTGTCGAACTCGGGATCGATCGAACCGAGCGGCGCCTTCGTGCGGGTCGCAGCCGCGTTCGCATTGACCTGCGGCAAACGCGCGGCGTTCTGGATGCGATAGAACGCGCGCGCCTGCTCGATGCGCGCGATCGACGCGGCGAGATCGCGGTTGTGCTCGAGCGCGGCCTCGATCAGCAGCTTCAGTTGCGGATCGGCGAAGAAGGTCTGCCAGTCGACTTCGCTTGCCAGATGCGCGGTGGCCGGATTGGCGGTCTCCGTCGTGTCGAAATGATCGGCGATCGGCAGTGAGGGCTGCTGATACTTCGGCGCAAAGTTGCAGGCGGCGAGCGCGCAGCAGAAGAGGGGCAGCAGCAGGCGCTTATGAAGGCACCGATGAAGGCTCTGATGAAGGCTCTTAGGCATCGCGCTGCCCTCCACCCAATTCGCCCGGCGTGGCCGTTGGCCGATCGTCATCGTCCAGATCGATGCTGCGCTTCTTGCGGCTCAGCCAGCGACGCGCGGCGACATAGAACAACGGCGTAAAGAAGATGCCGAACATCGTCGCGGTCAGCATGCTGCCCATCACGCCGGTGCCGACCGCGCGCCGGCTCGCAGCGCCCGCGCCGGTCGCGAGCACGAGCGGCAGCATGCCCAGCACGAACGTGACGCTAGTCATCAGAATAGGGCGCAGACGCTGCTGCGCGCCGTTCTTCGCGGCGGCCAGCGCGTCCTTTCCTGCGGCTTCCTCCTTGATCGCGAACTCGACGATCAGAATCGCGTTCTTCGCGGCAAGGCCGATGATCGTCACGAGGCCGATGTTGAAGTACACGTCCGCGGACAGTCCACGCAGCATCGTCAGCACTACCGCGCCGATCACGCCGAACGGGATGATCAGCAACACCGCGACCGGAATCGCCCAGCTCTCGTACAGCGCCGCGAGCAGCAGGAACACGACCACGAGCGACAACCCCAGCAGCATGCCGATCTGCCCGCTCGCCTGTTTTTCCTCGAACGCGGTGCCGGTCCATTCGTAGCTCAGGCTGCCGGTCAACACGCGCGACGCGATGCGTTCCATCTCGGCGATCGCCGCGCCGCTCGAACGGCCGGGCGCGGCCTGCCCCGACAGCGTCGCGGACGGAAAGCCGTTATAGCGTTCGAGCTGCTGCGGCCCGGAAATCCAGCGCACGTGCGAGAACGCCGAGAACGGCACCATCTCGCCGCGGTTGTTGCGCAGGCGCAGCGCGCTCACATCCTCGGCGCGCATGCGTTGTTCGGCGTCCGCCTGCAACAGCACGCGCAGCACGTTGCCCTCGAATACGAAGTCGTTCACGTAGTTCGAACCGAACGTCAGCGCAAGCGCCTGGTTCACCTGGCCGATCTGCAGACCGAGCGCGCGCGCCTTCACGCGATCGATCTCGACATACAGCTGCGGCGCCTCCGGCATGCCCTCGGCGCGCACGCCGGCGAGAAGAGGGCTTTGCGACGCCTCGATCATCATGCGCCGCGCGGCCTGTTGCAGTGCTTCGCCGCCGATGCCGCTGCGATCCTGGATCTTCATCGTGAAGCCGGTCGCGGTGCCGAGCGACGGAATCGGCGGCGGATCGAGCGCAAAAATGATCGCCTCGGGAATCTGCCGGAACGCGGCGTTCGCGCGACGCACCAGCGCGCTCGCCGAATTCTCCTCGCCCGAGCGCTCGTCCCACGGCTTCAGATCGACGAACGACAGCGCCGCCGATTGCCCCTGGCCGAAGAAGCTGAAGCCCGTCACGGATGCGACGTTGCGCACCTGCGGCTGCGTTCGCAGAAACGCCTCGACCTGATCGATTGCGCGCTGCGTGCGCTGGTCGGTGGAACCCGGCGGCCCGGTATAGGTGACGAAAATGTATCCCTGGTCCTCGGTCGGCAGAAAGCCGGTCGGCAGCCGCGTGAAGAAAAACGCGGTGATCGCGCAAGCCGCGACGAACACCAGCAGCCAGCGCAGCGGCGAGCGCAACATCGCATCGACGCCGCCGATATAGCGCGTGGTGCCCGCTTCGAGCCCGCGATTGAAGCCGCCGAACACGCCGTGCAGCAGACGTGAGGCCGGGTTCTTCGGCCGTTCGTTGGCGGCCGCCTCGCTGCGCAACATCGCCGCGCACAACGCCGCGCCGAGTGTCAGCGCCAGCACCGTCGACAGCAGGATCGACACCGCGAGCGTGACAGAAAACTGCCGGTAGATCCCGCCCGTCGAGCCCGGAAAGAACGCCATCGGAATGAACACTGCGACGAGCACCAGCGTACTCGCGATCGCCGCGCCCGAAATCTGCCCGATCGCTTTCACCGTTGCGCGCGGCGCGCCGAGCCCTTCCTCGCGCATGATGCGCGCGACGTTTTCGACGACGACGATCGCATCGTCGTTGAGGATACCGATCGCGACCACCATGCCGAACAGCGACAGAATGTTGATCGACAACCCGAACAGATAGAGCCCCGCGCACGTGCCGATCAGCGCGATCGGCACGACGATCGTCGGGATCACGGTCGCGCGCCAGTCCTGCAGGAACAGGAACACCACGACCGTCACGAGCAGCAGCGCCTCGACCATCGTGCGGATCACGCCCTGCACCGAGGTCGTGATGAATGGCGTGGTGTCGAACGGCACGGTCCACGTGACGCCGCGCGGGAAGATCGTCTGCAATTCGCGCATGCGCTGGCGCACCGCGTTGGCGACCGCGAGCGCGTTCGCGCCGCTGGCGAGCTGGATCGCGATGCCGGCCGACGCCTTGCCGTTGACGGTGAGCCGGTTGCCATAGCTGTCGTTGCCGAGCTCGACGCGCGCGACGTCGCCCACCCGCACGGTCGAGCCATCCGGATTCGCGCGCACGATGATTTCGCGGAACTGCTCGGGCGTCGTGAAGCGGCTTTGCGTGACGATCTGCGCGGTGAATTCGGAGCCCGGCGCGATCGGCTGATCGCCAAGGCCGCCGCCGGCGGTCTGGCTGTTCTGCTCCTGGATCGCCTGCAGCACCTCGCTCGCCGACAGACCAAAGCCCGCGAGCTTGCGCGGATCGATCCAGATCCGCATCGCATACGACGAGCCGAATAGCTGCACGTCGCCGACGCCGTCGATCCGGCGCAGCTCATTGACGATGTTGTTCGACGCGAAGTTGCCCATCGCGACGGCGCTGGTGGAACTGTCGGTCGCCTGCAGCGCAAGCAGCATCAGAAAGCCGGATGACGCCTTCGTCACGCGCACGCCGACCTGTCGGACTTCGAGCGGCAGGCGCGGCTCGACGCGGCTCAGACGGTCCTGCACCTGGCTGCGCGCGACGTCGAGATCGGTGCCGGGCTTCAGCACCACGGTGATCTGCATCGTGCCGTTCGAGCGGCTCACCGACGACATGTACAGGAAATTGTCGATGCCGTTCATCTCGTCTTCGACGATCGACGTGACGGTACGCTCGAGCGTGTTCGCGTCGGCGCCGCTGTACACCGCGGTGATGCTGAGCGACGGCGGGGCGACGTCGGGGTACTGCTCGACCGGCAACAGCGCGAGCGCGATCGCGCCGAACAGCACGATGAACAGCGCGATGACCCACGCGAAAACCGGCCGGGCGACGAAGAATCGATTCATCGGGCCGCCCGTCAGTGCGCGGCGGAAGCGGGGGCGGCGGGCTTGGCCAACTGCGCGGCCGGCTGCGCCGCTGGCGAAGCATCGGGCGCGGGCCGCGCGTCGACATGCTGACCCGGTTGCACCTTCTGCCAGCCGTCGACGATCAGGCGCTCGCCGGGCTTCAAACCACCGCGCACGGTCCAGCGTCCTTCGCCCTGTTCGCCGAGATCGATGTTGCGGCGGACCACGGTGCCGTCGTCGGCGACCAGCGCGACGCTCGCAACGCCGTTGTCGAGCTGCACCGCCCGCTCTGGAATACGGATGCCCTGCAGAGTGCCCGCCGCGATGATGCGCCCGCGCACGAATTGCCCCGGCAACAGCGTGCGGTCCGGATTCGCGAAGCGCGCGCGCACCGTCTGCGTGCCGGTCGATGGATCGATGACGAGGTCGGCGAAGTCGAGAAAGCCGCGCTCGTTGTAGACCTGGCCGTTGGCGAGGATCAGTTGCACCTCGACGTGCTTCATGCTGGTCGGCTTGCGCGCGCCCGCCTGGATCTGCTGCTCGACATCGAGCATCACGGTATTCGACTGCGTGAACACCGCGTTGATCGGCGTCAGCTGATTGACCTGCGTAAGCAGCGTGGCCGCGCCCGCGCTGACGAGCGCGCCTTCGGTGACGAGCGCGCGGCCCGCGCGCCCGGCGATGGGCGTGCGTATGATGCAGCGATCCAGCCGCAGTTGCGCAAGCGCAACCGCGGCTTGCGCATCGGAGACATTGGCCTGGGCCTGCTGCATCGTCGCGAGCGCGGCGTCGTATTCTTGCGCGCTGACCGCATGACGGCCGACGAGCGGCTTGAACCGCTCCACGACCGACGCCGCGTTGTCTCGCACGGCGGTCGCGCGCGTGAGCGCGGCCTGCGCCTGCTGCAACTGCGCGCGATAGTCGCTCGCGTCGATCTGGAAGAGCGGGGCGTTGGCCGGCAGGTCCGTGCCTTCCTGATACAGCGTGCGCTCGACGATGCCATCGACGCGCGCGCGAATCTCGGCGGTGCGCACGGCCTCGATGCGGCCCGGCAACTCGACGACATCGGCGACAGGGGTGGTGGAAACCGTTTCGACCAGAACGGGAACCGGCGGCGGCATCGACGCGGCGGTGGGAGTCTGCGACCGGTCGTTGCAGGCGGCAAGCAGGAACGGCAAACCGGTGATCAGCAGCGACACGGCACGACTACGCAGGCGGAATGCGGAGCAAGGCAAGAGAAACTCCTTTGATCAAGGCAGTCTTTTTTGCGCGTGAGATCGGTGACGGTTTTTCCGGTTTGCGGTCGAATTAACTATTCGGAACGAGTGTGGGCGCGTTAATGCGCGGGAAAATATTTCCGTTGATCCTACCGTGTCTGGGTGGCTTGTCAATTTATTCTTGGTGGTCGCGAGTGGGGAGGACTTGCCGCTCGCAAGCGAGACACCGCGTGGGTTGCCGAACAGACACGCAGCGCGCATGTCCAAAGAGACCGGCAGGGTGAATGGCAATCGTCAATTACATGTCAATTGCCATCCGGCAATCGCCGCTAATTAATGGCATGCAATTGTCACCCAATAACAGTCACGTATGCTTGCGCTCAGGATGGCGCAACACCGAATGATTGCGGCCGTACGACAGATAAATCGTCATGCCGATCACGAGCCACACGACGAGCCGCAGCCACGTGACGAGCGGCAGGCCGACCATCAGCAGCACGCAGAACAGGATGCCGAGCACCGGCACGACCGGTACGCCGGGCGCCCGGAATGGACGCGCCGCCTCGGAGTCGCTGCGCCGCAGATAGATCACCGCGCCGCACACGAGCACGAATGCGAACAGCGTGCCGATGCTGACCATCTCGCCGAGCACGCCGATCGGCGTCAGCGCAGAGACGATCGCGACGACCGTACCGATCAGGATCTGGCTCAGATAAGGTGTGTGCAGACGCAGATGCACCTTCGCGAAAAAGTGCGGCAACAGACCGTCTTGCGACATCGTGAAGAAGATGCGGCTTTGTCCATAGAGCAGCACGAGTATCACGGTGGTCAGCCCCGTCAACGCGCCGATTTTGATCAGTATCGCGAACCACGTGAGCCCGATCGTGTCGACGCCCTTGGCGATCGGATCGGGAACGTTCAGCTCGGTGTAGGGAACGAGGCCGGTCAGCACGGCGGCGACGAGGATGTACAGCACCGTGCAGATGATCAGCGAGCCGAGAATGCCGATCGGCATATCGCGCTGCGGCTGTCGCGCCTCCTGCGCGGCGGTGGACACCGCATCGAAGCCGATGAACGCGAAGAACACCACGGCCGAGCCGCGCAGAATGCCGCTCATGCCGAAACTGCCGAACTGCCCGGTATTGGCAGGAATGAACGGATGCCAGTGTTCCGGCTTGATGAAAAACAGGCCGATCGCGATAAATGCGACCACCACGGTCAGCTTGACCGCGACCATCACGTTGTTCAGGCGCGCCGATTCCTTGGTCCCCAACACGAGCAACGTGGTCAGGATCGCGATGATCACCACCGCCGGCAGGTTGATCACGCCGGTGACCGTCGAGCCATCGGCCAGTTTGACGACGGTGCCAGGGGCGGCGGCGAGGGTAGGTGGAATATCGATACCGACATTGCGCAACAGGCTCACGATATAGCCGGACCAGCCGACCGCGACGGTCGCGGCGCCCATCGCGTATTCGAGGATCAGGTCCCAGCCGATGATCCACGCGAAGATTTCGCCGAGCGTCGCATACGTGTACGTGTAGCTGCTGCCGCACACGGGCAGCATCGCCGCGAGCTCCGAATAGCACAGGCCGACGAACGCGCACGCGATGCCGCCCAGGATGAACGACAGCGTGATGGCCGGGCCCGCGAACTGCGCGGCGGCGGTCCCCGTCAGCACGAAGATGCCGGCGCCGATGATCGCGCCGATGCCCATCGCGGTGATACTCGTCGCGCCCAGCGTTTTCGACAGATGGCGGCCTTCTTCGACGTCGGCGCTGGCGACGATCTCAGCGATGGTTTTGCGTGCCATGTAACCGGTATCGGCCATGATGAGTCGTCCCTTTTTCAGTGTTGATTAGGCACGAACCGGTCAGACTGTCATCGGCTCGCGGAGCACGACAAAAACATCCGTCGCCGCGCACGGCAACGGTCACGGCAAGTGCAAAGAAAGCGTCTAACGGAAAAAGTCTGAATTCAGTCTATGCCGGATTAAAAGCAAAGTGAAATCGGCTTGCTTCGTCGGGGCGACGGGGCAGTGGCATGGCTGGCGCGCGCAGCAGCGGGCGTGCTGCGGGCCGATGTGCAATCTCAGCCGATCCGCCCGCGCCGCAGCACGCCGCTCAGGCCGAGCGAGTGACCAGGGTCGTAGTAGTGAATCAGGAGCGTGCGCCGCTGCCCGTTCTGTACGTCGAGGTTCGCATGCTGAAGCGCGAAGCCATTGAATTCGTAGACGCTGCCGGGTTTGACCGGAATGCGCTTGCAGTTGCCGACACGCAGATCATGCAGGGTATGCCAGCTGCGCCAACTGAGCGGCAGGCTATGCAGGAAGCCATGACGCATCTTGCAGATCAGGTTGGTCAGCGTCGTGACCGACAGGCGCGGCTTGCAATACATCACGAGATCGCCGTTGTGAACGCCGTCGGGTGCGAGCTGAAGCGGAACCAGCAGCGTCAGCAGGTGCGAGTCGTAATGGCGGCAGTGGCTTTCCGCCAGCGAAGTCTTGCTCGCGCAGCGCAGTACGTGGAACGGCTCGGTCGGTAAGTTTGTTTGCCCGATTTTGGCGGCCATCGCGCGCGCATTCGCGCAGATCGACTGCTCGAGTTCGCGAAAGGCCTGAGCGCGACGCAGCATCTCGGCGATTTTCGCGCCGGATTGCGAGCGCGGTGCGGTGGTGTCAAACAGATGGTCGATGAACTGGTTGATTTCGGCGATCGTCTCCTGGGGAATCACGTCATCAAAAGATTTCAAGGCGACGCTTTGGTCGATTCGAATCCCGTTAATCTCAGTGTGCCCACGCACGTCTGTCAGGGTGTCCATAGCCCAGATTTCCATTCGTTTTTTTGCTCTACAACCGTAATGAAAAATATTCCCTAGTAGCCGCGCACAATGTGCGGAAGCGTACATAAAGCCCTCAGGTGATTGATTCCGATCATTAAATCTAAAGTCGGATTTCTCTGACCGCTTTTCTAAATCACGTTACGAGAATTTGGAAATGGCTGCGACTGCGACGATGCGCGCCGGTGTTCAGAAACCCGACATCTGTATTTAGCGGAAACCCGACATTTCTATTTGGGACCCACAGATTTGATGTTGATAATTTATCTTATGTCAAATGCCATATCCGTCGGAGACGGCCACCACTGGGACACCGACGATGCCCCGTCCCGATGGCGAGGCATCCAAAGCGCGCGTTTCCTTCATACCGCAATCGACACCCGGATGCTGGACGGTTCAGTAATCGTCAACAAAACTGCCTCGACAATTTGATGTCAACCTTACCGCGCGCTCAATCAGATCCTTCACGACTTACCATCCTCCACGCGGACCGGGAGATTTCATGCGCACCAGCCGAAATTAGACAATCGTTAAATCCTTCTTGGTGCACCACGAGACTAAGCTTTCAAGCTAACGCGAATATCGCTGTCGCCGCTCAAGCGGATTTTTAATCGTTGTCTATTGCATCGTGGCTCAGAGACGTTTCGCATATTCTCTCGACCCGCGAGCGTCTCGTCGCGCTCGGAGACTGCGCATGCGCTACGTGCATTTCGACGCGGCGTACGGACACAACGCGTTCGCCGCGTTCCCATTTGCCTCGGTCTGCGATGCATGTTCGAACACCCGCAGACGCTCGGCATCCGCAATCAGTCGTTTCTTGGTCGTCGAGCGTCCCGCCGATCCGAAGCCCATCACCTTTTCGTATTCATGCGGCCTGTCGTGCCTGAAACGATTAAAGAAGTCATCACCCGGCAGGCCGTTATCGAGGCTCATCAGGCAGCCGTAGTCGAGCGACGCGCAATCGCTCAGCGAGCGCGCCGCGTCTGCCAACGCGCGATAACGGCTTTGCAACGGTTCGTCGCGACCGAAAAGCGCGTGCAGTTCCTGATAAGACACGAGTCTCTTGCGCCTGGCGGCACGCAATAGCATCGCGGCGATATCGCGGGTCCTATCCGTGTTCATGTCATTCTCCTTACCGCCTGCTGGCTGATGCCCGATGGCACCGACGAAAACGCTGTCCCCTTTGATCGATTTATGCGTATTGAGTCAAAAAGTGCCCGGCGAAAAAGTATTTCCGGGTATTGAGCGACGCAGTCAAATTAAGCAGACGGTTACTGGAGTCGGGATTCACAGCGACACACTCTGCGCGAATGTCCCGTTTCCCTATAATCCGCCTGGAAAAGCGCCGCAAAACGGTTTTCAATCTTCAGAACCCATTTTTCGCAGATTTCCAGCGAACACCAGCCTGCATCGAAAAATGCATTCGAATTGCATTCGCAAAACAGAAATCCACGCATTCAAACGATTCAGTCTTCCGGCATGCCGCGCGCACTGACAAGCCCTAAACGTCAAGCTCTATGCGGCTTGGAGGTAGTGGCGCTAGCCGCGCGAGGCAGGCCGGATTGATCTTTTGTTTAAATCAGTTCAATCAGGTTAGCAAACGTGAAATTCAATCGCAAGGAAGATCTTTACGTGAAGAAAGAAAAACACAGTGCGAACGTCTTAGCCGAGGATTACGTCGTTTTCTATCAGAGGAAAGACGCGATTGATTTTTTATTCTTTTAGACACAGCGGGCGATTTTTCGATTATCTGTAAGTGGCGTGCCCTCTTCTCTGTCTACACCAGCAACCGATTGCAGTCCGGTCAGCGACCCAACGGCGGAGTTCTCCAATGCATCGACCGAATGACGATTTACCGACCGTCGCACGGCGTCTCACGGCGGGCAAGAAACTGCTCGACGGCATCGCTGCGGCCGAGGTCGCGAAACAGATGGGAATGGCAAAGACCACCGTCGAACGATATCGCAAGCTGTTGGAGCAAGGTGGGCTCGACGCGCTCAGAAACATGAGCGTCGGCGGCCGCCATTCCGCGCTCGCGGTGGCGGATCTGGACTGGTTGGCCGAGGCGCTGAGGGCCTCGCCGCGGGACTATGGCTTCGACTCCGATGGCTGGAGCAATGCGCGCATGCGCGAGTTGATAAGCCGCCAGTTCGGCATTTCTTACTCGCGGGTCTATGTATGGCAACTGGCCACTAGACTTGGCGTGTCTTACCGGCTCGGCCGAAATGCACACTGAAACGGCGGCCGCACCCAGCTAACGCACGCGCGTGCGCATCGGCTCAGGCGCTTTCCCGGATCTTTGGCAGAAACTGCGGCGCGAGTTCGACCTGCGACCATTGGAACGGCAACGCGCCGCGGCTGCGGCGCACCTCGTCCACATGGAACCGCACGAGCCGCTGCGCGCCGGCAAATGCCGCGAGTTCGTCGCCGTCCCAGATGATCTCCGCTCGCACCGCCAGATAAAGCAGATCGCCGGTTGCGAAGTCGATGACCAGCAGGCCCGCGCGCGGATCGTGCACGAGGTTGCCGATCGTGTTGAAGAAGCGGTTGCCGCTGTAGTCGGGCGTGGTCAGCGTAGTAGCGTCGTCCACGCGCACGAAGCCCGGTGCGCCGCCGCGATGCGAAACGTCGACCCCCTTCCCCACCCCCGCTTCCTCGCTCAGATTCGCACTGGCGATAAAGAACGTGTCCGCGCTCGCGAGCAATTCGCGGTCGGCACTGCCCAGCCGCTCGGCGATCTCGGGCTGCGCGCGCGTCGCGGCCAAGTCCCGCTCGATGAAAGACGGCGTACGGCTCTGGATGTACTTCGGGCAATTGCCGAAACTCTGCATGACTTCGAACTGCAACGTGTCGCCTTGCACGGACCGTACGACACCATTCACCCGATTGCGGCGCCGCGTGCGCGGCTCGATGCCCAGCGCACCGAGCTGCGCGCCTTCGCGCCACGCCGCGGCGAGCGGGTCGCCCGGCAATGCGCCGCCTTCGATGCGCAGCGTGCGCGCATCCGGTGACGTGACGAAGCCCGGCGAACTCGCGCGTAGCGTCGCCCACGGCTGACCGCTCGCATCGACGCCGCCGATCACGAGGAACGGCTGCGCGGCAAAGAACTCGCGATGCTGCTCCGGCATGAAACGGCGAATGCCCCGACGCCCCATCGACTCCGCCACGTCACGCACACCCGCGCGCTGCTGCGCATCCTGCTCGCCGGCATGAAACGGCGACACGTCGGCTCCCCAGTTATTGAGCGGAACGAACTCGGACATGATCTGACTCCCTTGCAAGATCTGAAGCGGCTCCAAACGCGTATCACGCCGCCAGCAAACCCGCCTTCGTCGACGGCATCGCGATGAAACGCGGCAATGCTTCCACTCGATCCAGCCACGCACGAATGTTCGGATACGGCTGCAACGACACACCGCCCTCGGGTGCGTGAGCGATATACGTGTGCGCAGCGATATCGGCGATCGTCACGTGTGTGCCAGCCACGAACGGCTTGCCGGCAAGCTCCGCGTCGATCACGTCGAACAGCTTGACGGCGATCTGCTTCGCACGCTCGTGGTCGAGCGGCGCGCCGAATACGGTAACGAGCCGCGCCGCGCACGGCCCGTATGCGATCTGGCCCGCCGCGAGCGACAGCCAGCGCTGCACCGCCGCGGCGCCGAGCGGATCGTCCGGCAGCCACGACGAATCACCATAGCGCTTCGCCAGATAGACGAGAATCGCGTTCGAATCGAACAGCGTCAGCTCGCCGTCCTGAATCGTCGGCACCTGACCGAACGGGTTTAGCGCGAGGTACTCGGGCTTGCGGTTCTCGCCCGCCTTCATGTCCAGCTCGACCACCTCGAACGGCAGATCGAGCAGCGACAGAAACAGCTTCACGCGATGACCGTGGCCTGACAGCCGTGTCGTATAGAGCTTGATAGGCTGGGCGGGTCGGGTGGCGGACATGGAGGTCTCCGGACAGGTTGAATGACACGCCCAGCATAGGGCGTAGGCACTGTCGCGCGGAAGCCCGATAATCCGGGAAACACAGTCAAGCGAGAATGGACAATCGATCATGGCCGATGTGCGCAACGTCAACCTGAACCGCCTCGCGATCTTCGTCGCGGTCATCGACGCGGGCTCGCTGAGCGCCGCCGCGACTCGGCTCGGACTCGCGAAGACGATGGTCAGCACGCACGTGCAGCGGCTCGAGGCGGAGGTCGGCGCGAGCCTGCTGGTGCGCACCACGCGGCGGCTCGGCGTCACCGAGGCGGGCCGCACGTTCTACGAGGCGAGCGTGAAAATTCTGCGCGCCACCGAGGATGCGCTGAACGCACTCGGCGGAGAAACCTCGCCGGTGCGCGGCACGCTGCGCGTCAGCGCGCCGAACGACTACGGCGCGCTCGTCGTCACGCCCGCTCTGGTCGAATTGCGCCGCACGCACGCGCAGCTCGACGTCGAGCTTCTGAGCAGTGACCGCTACGTCGATCTGATTGCCGACGGCATCGACGTCGCGATCCGGCTTGGTCGTCTCGCGGACTCGAACTATCGCGCGGTGAAGCTCGGCAGCTTCGTCAAGTGGCTCGTCGCGAGTCCCGAGTTCCTGCGCACGTGGGGCGTGCCGAACACGCCGGCCGCGCTGGAGACGCTGCCCTATTGCGCGTTGTCGGTGCTGCCGCATCCGTTGACGCTCGATCTGCGGCACGTCGACGGTAAAACCGCGAGCGTGCGCTGCGCGTCCGCGCTGCGTGTCAACACGGCCGATGCCTGCCGGGCGGCGACGCTCGCGGGCGGCGGCATCGGTCTGCTGACGGATTTTTCGATCGCGGACGACGTCGCGGCGGGACGGTTGATCCGGCTGCTGCCCGAATGGGCAACCGCGCCGGCGAGCATCCAGGCCGTGTTTCCGCCGACGAGTCATCCGCCGGCGAAAGTCCGCGCGCTCATCGATACGCTGAAGCGAAGGCTCGGAGCGGACCGTGCGCACTAGTGCGGCAGATCCTCCTGGCGTTCCCATTCCAGCGCAACGGCGGTTAGCTTCTATCCCCGCGATCACCCGATTTGCTCTACTGCGACGGTGCGCGCCGCGCCCCGCGGCCTCGCCTGATCGTCAATGTGGAGAGCTCATGTCCGCCATTTCCCGTCCTGCTCAAGGGGTCCTCACCGTCGCGTGTCCGAGCGCGGCGGGCCAGGTTGCCGCCGTCGCCGGCTTTCTCGAACGGCATCGTTGCTATGTCGACGAACTGACCGTATTCGACGACGAACTCAGCGAGCGCTTTTTCGTGCGCTGCGTGTTTCACCACGTCGATCGCGACGACGCGCTGGAGATCGCCACGCTCAAGCAGGAATTCGCACCGATCGCCGAACGCTTCCGGATGACGTGGGCGATCCACGATCTGTCGGTCCGGCCGAAGGTCCTGATCATGGTGTCCAAACTCGAACACTGCCTCGCCGATCTGCTGTTTCGCTGGCGCATGGGCGAGCTGAAGATGGACATCGTCGGCATCGGCTCGAATCATCGCGATCTCGAACCGCTCGCGCGTCAGCACGGCCTGCCGTTCCATCATCTGCCGATTACCGCCGACACGAAGCCGCAACAGGAAGCGCAACTTCTCGAACTGTTCGAATCGTGCGGCGCCGAGCTGCTGATTCTCGCGCGCTACATGCAGATCCTGTCCGCCGAAACGAGCCGCGCGCTCGCCGGGCGCGCGATCAATATCCATCATTCGTTCCTGCCCGGGTTCAAGGGGGCGAAACCGTATCACCAGGCCCATGCGCGCGGCGTCAAGGTGATCGGCGCCACCGCCCATTTCGTTACCGACGATCTCGACGAAGGTCCGATCATCGAGCAGGGAGTCGAACCCGTCGATCACTCGTACAGCCCCGAACGGCTGCTGACGACCGGACGCGACGTCGAATGCATTACGCTCGCGCGCGCGGTGAAGGCGTTCGTCGAGCGGCGCGTGTTCATCAACGGCGAGCGCACCGTCGTGCTGAGGTAAACAGAAAACGCCGCTGAAAAGCGGCGTTTCATCAGGCTGCGCCAACGCTTGCCGGCTTACTTCACCCAGCTATCCACCCGATCCGAGTGCGCGCTGATCCAGGCGTCGGCGGCCGCGGCCGGCTTTTCGCCGTTCTGCGTGGCCAGCATCACCGCGTCGATTTCGCCCGGCTTCCATTGGAACTTCTTCAGGAACGCGACCACCGTCGGCGCTTTTTTCTCGAGTTCCGGATTCACCACGCTATCGACGTGCTCCGCTTCACCGAACACCTTCTTCGGATCGTCGAGGAATTTCAGCTTGTACTTCGCGAACATCCAGTGCGGCTTCCAGCCCGTCACGATGATCGGCTTGCTGGCCGCCTCCGAGCGCGCCAGTTCGGCGGTCATCGCGCTGCCGGAACTCGGCATCAGCTGATAGTCGAGCCCGTAGGCTTTGATCGCCTCGCTGGTTTTCTGCATCACACCCGCACCAGCGTCGATGCCGACGATGCGCGCGCCGAATTCCGTCTTCTTCGCCTGCAGATCGCCAACGCTCTTCACGTCCACGTTGTCCGGCACGATCAGCCCGATCTTCGCGTCGTTGAAGTTCGGCCCGAGGTCGACCACCTTGTCCTTGAAGTTGTTCCAGTACGCGCCGTGCGTGACCGGCAGCCACGCGGACAGCGTCGCGTCGAGATCGCCGCGCGCCACACCCTGCCACATCACGCCGGCCGCGACCGGCACCAGCTGCACCTGATAACCGAGGCGTTTTTCGATCACCTCGGCGGCCACGTTCGACGTCGCAACGCTATCGTCCCAGCCCTCCACGTAACCGATCTTGATGGTCGGCTTCGAATCGGCCGACACGCCCGCACTGACCGCCGCCAGCATCATCCCCAACGCGCTTGCCACCACTACCTTTCCGATCAGTCTCATCGACGTTCTCCCGTTGATACATTTGCCCATTGACGCGTTTGCCATCGAACCGCAGATCGCGCATTTAGAATCGCCAACCAGAATTGCCGGGTAGCGTTGTTTTGCGACATGCAGTTGTCTGCATGCGACTTCCACGCAAATCCGCGCAGTATTTGCCGTGTTCTTGTGGTGTTGTCAATCGTATTACTTGTCGACGACGAGATCGCTCAGCGGCTTGCTACAGCACAGCAGCACCATGCCCTGATCGATCTCGCGCTGACGGATACCGCCCGCGTGCTTCATCGCCACTTCGCCCGACACGAGCTTCACCTTGCAGGTGCCGCACATGCCTTGGGTGCACGACGCCGGCAGCCGCACGCCCGCCTGCTTCGCCGCTTCGAGCACATGCTGGCCGGCGCCGCATTCGATCTCGCGATGACTGCGCGTAAAGCTCACCTTGTAGCGTGTTCCGGTTTCGACCGGCGCCGCCGGCGCATCGCGCAGCGCGTCCGCGACATGCGCTTCGGTCAATTGCGCGGCCACCTCGCTGACGGTCTCGAACGAGAAGCTTTCCTCGTGATAGTGCTGGCGGTCGAAGCCGCCCTCGTCGAGCAGTTTGCGCACCGCTTGCATATACGGCGCGGGGCCGCAGGTGAAAATTTCCCGCTCCAGAAAGTCCGGTGCAATCAGCTTCAGCAGCGGCAGCGTCAGAAAGCCGGTGATGCCGGGCCAATTGGTGCGCGCGCCCACGCGCTCACAAACGAACGCTGTGCGGAAATGCGCCTGATTCGCGGCGATCAGATCGAGCTCGCGCGCGAAGATGATGTCGTCCGGCGTGCGCGCGCTATGCACGAAGACGATATCGCTGTCCTCGCCGAGTTCATGATGCGTGCGGCTCATCGACATCAGTGGCGTGATGCCCGAGCCCGCCGACAAAAACAGGAACTTGCGCGCCGGATGCCGCGCGCAGGTGAACTCACCGGCAGGCCCCAGCACGCGCACCTGCATGCCCGCATGCAGATTGTCGTGCAGCCAGTTGGACACCGGGCCGCCCGGCACGCGCTTCACGGTGATCGAAATCGTATGGGGCCGCGTGGGCGGCGACGAGATCGTATAGCAGCGATTGACCCGCTCGCCGTCGATCTCCAGCTCCAGCGTAATGAACTGCCCCGGCTCGAACACGAACGCCCGGCCGGATGGCGCGCGGAAGAAGAAACTCTTCACGTCGTGCGTTTCGCTGCGAACCTGGCAGCACTCCAGCGTGTCGTCGGAATCACTGCTCCAGCGCGCCGGCAGCGCATCCCAGAAGCGCGGCTGGGTGACGCGGCTCGGCGCGCCAGCTGGATTCTCAGAAGTCTGCTCGATGTCCGGTTGAAACATGGCCTGATCGCGCATCATGGTTGTCCCCCCGCTCGTCATTGCGGTGTTGCACTCAGCGCGCGAACGACACGACTTTCTCGTCGTGCGCTGCTCGCGGGTTCGCGTCGTAATCCGCGAGACGGCCGATATACCATTCGCAGAACTTTTCGACGAGTCCTTCGGTGAATGGCGAATACGGACCCGGCTCATACGCGCTGCTCGTCGCGCCGCGCTGCGAATATTCGACGAGCGCGCGATCCTGGTCGTTGGTCGCGCGCCACACGGCGGTCAGATTGTCGACGTCGTAATCGATGCCTTCGCGCGCGTCCTTGTGCACGAGCCATTTGGTGCGCACCAGCGTCTTGCCGGCCGACAGCGGAATCACCGAGAAACTGACGATATGGTCGCTCATGAAGTGATGCCACGAATTCGGCTGCGTCCAGAACGACAAGCCGCCGAGATCGGCCTCCTTGAAACCGCCGAGCAGTTTCTTCGAGGCGACCTTCGCGTCGAGCGTCTGCGATTCGCCGTCGCGATCGAGCGGCAGACGTTGCGTGCGAAACCCGGTGACCAGATCGGCGAGCCGCTCGATTTCCGCCGATGGCAACTGCATCGCCTCCCACTGCGCGGTGCGGCGCGCGACCGTCGCCTCGAACGCGGCCATGCCCTCCTCGTTCGCCGGCGTGCGCTGATAACCGAAGCCGTATTCGTACAGCGAGATGGTCAGCTCCGGATGGTTCGCGACGCAGTGATAGCACTCGCGATTGTTCTCCATCGTCAGCTTCCAGTTGCCCTCCTCGATGATGTCGATCGACGCGGCGATCTTGCAGCCGGCCAGATCGTGCGGCAACAGATACGGTTCCATCGCGGCGCGCATCACTGAAAAATCGGCGGGCGGCTGTTCGGCGAGACAGATGAAAATCAGTCCGGCAAGACTTTCGACATGCACCGCTTTCAGGCTATGTTTGCAGCGGTCGAACTGCTCGCCCATGTGCTCGGCGAACATCAGGTCGCCATTGAGGCTATACGTCCAGCTGTGATAAGGACAGACGATATTGCCGAGCGAGCCCTTGCCGGTATTGCACAGACGCGCGCCGCGATGGCGGCAGACGTTATGAAACGCGCGCACCTGCATATCGTCGTCGCGCACGATCAGGATCGAGTCGTCGCCGACCTCGACCGTCACGTAGTCGCCCGGTTCGGGCACATCGGGCTCGACCGCGACCTGAATCCAGTGCTGGCGGAAAATCGCGTCGATATCGAGCGCGAATATTTCCTCGCTCGTATAGAACGGCGCTTCCAGCGTGTAATTCTGCTTGCGGCGTTCGATCATTGCGCGAACGTCTGCGGAAACTTTCATTGTGTGCTCCGTTGCGTGTCACGTCTGGCGCCGCGCCAGGCCCTCCTGGTCGCATGCTGGCCCGAGCCGGAATTCAGTAATCCACCAGTTGATGCTCGCGCAAATACGCGAGGATCACTTGTGCTTTTTCGACGCAACTCCCTTCAATTACGACGCTGCCGCCGCGGCTCTCGGTCGTCGTCGCCGACAGCATGCGTGCGTGGCCCGAGCGCTTTTCGGCGGCGGCGAGCCGCACTGGTTTCGCGGTAGCGGGGCCGATGGTCCATGCGGACTGTTCGGGAGTAGTGCCGTGCGGCGCGGCGGCGCCCGGCGCGGCGGTGCGCTCGATCTTGCCTTCGCGCAGCCGCGCATATGCGTACGACGTCGCGGCGTTCGCGAGCGGATGCACGGCGATCAACGCGGGCAGCCGCACTTCGACGCGCCGTCGCAGGCCCTTCGGCATGAACTGCCGGACCTGCGCGCAACCGTCGCGCACCGCCAGATCGACGGCGGCGCCGACGAGCGGTACCGCCAGCGCATGCGCGACGCGATACGGCAACATGCCGCTATCGAAGCCGCCTTCGGCGCGCGTACCGCTCAGCACCAGATGGTAGCCACGCAAACGCGCGGCGAGTTGCGGCGCCGGATCGGCGTCCGGTGGCATGTCGAGCACTTCGACCGAATGCGCGCCGAGCGCCAGATACTCGTTCAATGCGGCGTTCGACGGATCGCCCGCATGCAGCACGTCGAGCGTCGCGCCATGCGTTCTCGCGAGCGACAGCGCCAGCGTCAACGCCGCCGCATCATTGCGGCTGTAGCGCGCGACGCCGCTGACCGGATGACGTCCGATTGAAACCAGCACGGCGATCTTCATGCGAGCACTCCTTCGGCAAGCTTGCCCGGCTGCAGCAGTGCGGCCGAGGCCGCGCGCGCGCCGCGCGCCGCGGCCGCGGCTTCGTTGAGCGCCGCGATGGTTTCCTGCGCGTCCGCGATCACGGTCAGATTCGCGCGCTTCGCGATCGGCGCGCTCGCGTCGAGATTCACCGCGATCACATGGCGGCAATCCTTGATGCCCTGCAGATGCTGAACAGCGCCGGAGATGCCGAACGCGATATACACGCTCGCCTCGACGGTCTTGCCGGTCGCGCCGATCTGCTTGTCGCGCGTGAACTTGCCGTCGTCGACGGCGACCCGGCTCGCGCCGATCGCCGCGCCGAGGTTCGTCGCGAGACGCTCGAACGCGGGTACGTCGCTCACGCCGTTGCCCGCCGATACGATGAAGTCCGCCTCTTCCAACGCGACTTGCGCCGCATCGATTTCGTCGATGCCGAGATCGCGTATTGCGCGCTGCGCGACCGGGCTATCCGCCTCCCGCTCGAAGCGCCACGCGACCCGTTCGCCCGCGCCGACGAACGGCAGCTTCGGATCGACCGCATTCGGTGCGAGCAGCACCACTTCAGGCAGCGCGCGGCTGGCGAGCGCCGTATTCGCGCGAATATAGGTGGACACGTGCGCTGCATCGATCTCGACGACGTGCGTCGCGACGCTTGCATCGGCCACCGACGCATAACGGCGGCCCAGGTCGCCGTCGCCGGTGGCGTTGTCGGGCAGAAAGACGTGGGCGGGCGCGTAGGCTGCGACGCAGGCCGCCAGCGCATTCAGCTCATCGTCCGGTGCGTAGGTGCGGCGATCGAACATCGGCAATTCGATCAGCTTATCGGCGCCGAGCGCGGCGGCATCGCCGGTGAATTCGCCGAACACGAGCAGCACGACTTCGGCTTGCAAGTCCGCGATCAGCGCGGCGGCGGCAAGCGTTTGGCGCGCATGTTCATCGAGCGCGCCCCGATCCGCGTGCGCCGCAACCAGCAGCACATGGCGCGGCGTGGCCGTCGTGCGGCGCGGCTTCGGCTGTTCGTGATGCGCGGCGTGACGCGCTTCAGCCAGCGACGCACTGCCGCCGGCATCCGCCACGCCAACGGCGCCGAGCGTGATGCGCCGGAGTCCCTGCGCGGTCACCGTGAACGGCCGGCGCGGATCGATTCGTTTGAGCGTATTCATCATCGCGTTACTCCAGCGCCGCGGCGACCAGTTCGGCCACGTCGAGTACTTCCGGGCGCGGCCCCACTACTCCTTCGAGCATCGCCGTGCAATTCGGGCAGCCGACCGCGACGATCTCCGCGCCGCTCGCGCGCGCGTCATCGATACGGATGTCGGGAATCCGCCGTTTGCCGGGGATATCGGTCAACGGTGCGCCGCCGCCACCGCCGCAGCAGCGCCCGCGCATCCCGTGTCGCTCCATCTCGACCACCTTGATGCCGATGCTCTTCAGCACACGGCGCGGCGCTTCCGTCTCACCGTTGTAACGGCCCAGATAGCACGGGTCGTGATACGTGATGTTGCGATCCGCCACGGCGGCGGCCACACGCGGCGACAGCTTGCCGCTCGCGATCAGTTCGTCGATCAGCGCCGTGTGGTGCTGCACCTGATAGAAGCCGCCGAGCGCGCGATACTCGTTGCGCAGGCTATGCAGCACATGCGGATCGGCGGTGACGATGCGTGCGAACGAGTACTTGGCGAGTGTGCCGATCAGCGTACGAGCCAGTTGCTGGAACGTCGCTTCGTCGCCGAGACGCCGCGCGGTGTCGCCGGTATCGGTTTCGACGCCGCCCAGCACCGCGTAATCGACACTCGCGCGGTTCAACACCTTGACCAGCGCGCGCAGCGTGCGCTGATAGCGCATATCGAACGCGCCTTCGCCAGCGATCAGCAGCACGTCTACGTGACGACCGGGTTGCGCCACCTGCACCTGCAGATCGACGGCCCAGTCGTAACGCGCGCCGATGTCGTAGCCGTTGCTGCTGCCGGTCTCGCGCAGATTCGCGAGTGTCGCCGGCCCCTTGCCCGGCACGCTGCCCTCGACGAGCGTCTGGTTGCGGCGCATGTCCACGATCGCGTCGACATGCTCGATCAGCATCGGGCACTCCTGCACGCAGGCGCGGCAGGTCGTGCACGACCACAGCGTGTCCGCTTCGATCAGCGTCGAAATGAGCGGCTTGCCCGGCGCGCCCCCATGCTTGCCGATCGGAATGCCCGGCGTCGGGCTGCCCGCGTATTGCGCGTCGGTGCCGCCGACCATGCCCGTCACCAGATCCTGAATCAGCTTCTTCGGGTTCAACGGCTGTCCCGCCGCGAACGCGGGGCACGCCGCTTCGCATTTGCCGCATTGCACGCAGGCATCGAAGCTCAACAACTGGTTCCAGCGGAATTCGATCGGCTTGCCGACGCCGTATTCCTTCGCGTCGAGCAACGGTGTTTTCAGCGCGGTGGGCGGCACGGCATCGCGAGCGTGACGCGCTGCGGTGGAATCGGCGAAGCGCTCCTGACGCGGATGAAACGCGAGGTGCAGCAACCCGGCCAACGCATGCTTCATCGGACCACCGCGCGCCGCGCCAAACGTCATCGTGAACGCGCCCGTCGCGATCAGCAGCGCGACGATCACCGCGAGCGCACCGGACATCGCCGTCGCAGGCAATGCGATGAACAATGCCAGACCGAGCGCGAACGAACCCAGCAGCAGCGGCAACTGATCCCAAGGTCCACGCGAGAGCCGCGCCGGCACCGTCTTCGCGCCATGCCGGCGGCGCCAGACGAACACCGTGCCGATCAGCATCGCCAGCGCGGCGACGAAGATCAGCTTGTCGAGCCACGGCGAGTAGATCGCGAAGCCGTAGTTGACGAACACGAGCGCCATCGCGAGGATCGCTCCGCCCGCCGTCGCAACGTGCGTGCGTGCGATGTACGGATCGCGCGCAACCACATGATGCAGGTCGACGAAGTAGCGTTTCGGGATCGCGAGCAGATTGGCCCAGCCGTAGGCGCCCGCGACGGTCGCGCGGCCTTCGCGCCAGTAGGCGGCGCGGCGTGCCAGCGCGAACGCGAGACCGGCCACCGACACCCACAGCAGGACGGTGATGACAAACACGGGGCTCATCGTCAGAAATCCTTGCAAAGGCGCAGCGCGTCGTAGATCGCGCCGTGAATGTTGTGCATCGAGATGCAGTCGCCGACCCGGAACAGCAGGAAGCGGCCATTGCCGAGTTGCTCGTCCAGACACGGCTGCGGTTCGGACGCGAACAGCTTGTGCACGTCCACCTGCCCGCGATTGACCGATTCAGTCTTCAGCTTCCAGTAAAGCTGATCGTTCGGCGTACTACCGTTTTCGATCACCACCTGATCGACCGCGCGTTCTTCCTGCTCCTCGGTGTACTCGTTGCGGATCACGGCGATCTTCTTGCCGTCCTCTTCGTACACCTTGTCGAGCCAGTAGTTCGGCGTATGGATCACGCCTTGCGCGTACAGACGGCGATAGAAGATCGGGAATGTGGTGCCGCCGACGTCGTCGGCAACCTTCACATCGGGCGTGACGATCTCCACGTTGCCGCCACGGCTCGCGATGAAATCCGCGACGCCCGCGCCCGCATGCGTGCTGACGCCGTCGTACACGAGCACGTTTTTGCCCGGCTCGACCTTGCCGGCCAGCACGTCCCACGAACTGACCGCGAGCCCCGCTTCGACACCCCACGCCGCGACCTGCGACGTGAACGCCGAACCGCCGGTGGCGAGCACGACGATGTCGGGCTTCTCGGCTATGATGGTCCGCTCGTCGGCGGCGACACCGAGGCGGCGGTCCACGCCGAGGCGCTTCGTCTCCATGTCGAACCAGCGCACGATGCCCGCCATCTGCTCGCGCTGTGGCGCTTTCGCCGCCAGCATGATCTGGCCGCCGACGTGATCGTTCTTCTCGAACAGCACCACGTCGTGACCGCGCGACTTCGCGACGCGCGCCGCTTCGAGCCCCGCCGGCCCCGCGCCGACCACGACGACTTTGCGCTTCGGTCCGCGCGACTTCGCGATCACGTGCGGCATCGTCGCTTCGCGTGAGGTCGCGGCGTTCTGCACGCACAGCACGTCGAGCCCGTTGTACTGACGGTCGATGCAGTAGTTCGCGCCAACGCACTGCTTGATTTCGTCCTCGCGGCCATCGCGGATCTTGATGACCATATGCGGATCGGCGATCTGTGCGCGCGTCATGCCGACCAGATCGACCATGCCGCTCGCGAGCAGCCGCTCGGCCTGGCCCGCGTCGCGAATGCTTTGCGCGTGCATCACCGGCACCTTGACGACCTGCTTGATACCGGCCGCCAGATGCACGAACGGCTCGGGCGGCAGCGCCATCGGCGGCATGCAGTTGGCGAGCGTGTTGTGGGTGTCCGCGCCGGAACCGATCACGCCGAGATAATCGATCAGACCGCTCTCGCTCATCGCCTGGGCGATTTCCTTCAGTTGTTCGTGATCGAGCCCGTCTTCATGAAATTCGTCGCCGCACATGCGCAGGCCGACGCAGAAGTCGGCGCCCACCGCCGCGCGCACCGCCTGCAACACTTCGACGCCGAAACGCAGGCGGTTTTCGAGCGAGCCGCCCCATTCGTCGGTACGGAAGTTGGTACGCGGGCTCCAGAACTGATCGATCAGATGCTGGTGCGCGGCCGAGATTTCGATGCCGTCCATGCCCGCATCCTTCACGCGCTTGGCGGCCGCCGCGAAGTCGCCGATGATGCGGCGAATCTCCTCGACCTCGATGATCTTCGCGTTGCCGCGATGCACCGGTTCGCGCACTCCCGACGGCGACATCAGATGCGGCCAGTGCTCGCCGTGAAACGCCGAGCGGCGTCCCATGTGAGTGGCCTGAATCATGATCTTCGCGCCATGCGCGTGCATCGCTTCGGCGAGCCGCGCGAGCGGATCGACGATCCTGTCGGTGGCAAGATTCACCGACTTCCACCAGCCTTGCGGGCTGTCGATCGACACCGGGCTCGACCCGCCGCACACGGCGAGTCCGACGCCGCCCTTGGCCTTTTCCTCGTAGTAGCGGATATAACGGTCGCCGGGCAGGCCGCCCGGCTCCGCGTAGACCTCCGCGTGCGCGGTACTGACGATGCGGTTGCGCAGCGTCAGCTTGTTCAACGTGAGCGGCTTGAAAAGGTTCGGGTAACGCATCGCGATCGACCTCGGAATGCTCGGATTAGATTGACGCCAGCGGCGACACTTCGAATACGCAGTACTCGTGTCCCTCCGCCGCGCAGCTTGCTTCTTTCGATTGCGACGGCGGGCCCTTGCGCGCGCCGTCGGGCGCGGTGTCGTTGACCCAGTCCATCGCGCCCGCGAACCAGCCGGCGAACATGTAGCAAAGCTTGCCGGTCTTGCCCGGTTGCGCGAGCACGAACGACGAGTGCCGTAGTTCGATCCGCGCATGCGAGCTCGCCGGATCGGCCTCGATGATCCTGAACAGGCCCCAGCCGCGCTGCGACAGACGGTTCAGGTAGTGCTCGAATACCGCCATGCCGGTGAGGCCATGCTGTTTCGCTTCCTTCTCGCACCAGAAATAGGCGGACTTGTAGCCGGCCTTGTAGAGAATCTCGGCGTACGTGTCGCGGCCGAGCGCTTCCTCGACGGCGACGTGGTTGTTGGTGAAGAAATGACGCGGCACGTAGAGCATCGGCAGCGCGTCGGTGGTCCAGACGCCGGTGTCCGGATTCACATCGATGGGCAGTTGAGGTTGCATGTGGGAACTCCGTTTTTATCCGCTGTAAGAAGGCTCACACCTTCCAGACTTCGCCGAACACCCGTACCCAGTTCTCGCCCATGATCTTGCGGATGCGCGTCTCGCTCCAGCCGGCGCGTTCCATCGCGGCGGTGAGGTTCGGAAACTCGCCGATCGTGCGAATGCCTTCGGGATTCACGACCTTGCCGAAGTTCGTCAACTGGCGATAACGGCCCTTGTCGTGCGTGATCCAGTCGAAGAACTCGGTGCTGTAGCCCTGTGTGAAATCGGTGCCGATTCCCACCTGGTCCTCGCCGATCACGTTCACCACGTACTCGATCGCCTCGAGGTAATCTTCGACGGTCGCATCGGGGCCGCGCTTCAGGAACGGCGCGAACATCGTCACGCCGACGAAGCCGCCCGCATCGGCGATCTCCTTCAGCTGCTCGTCGGTCTTGTTGCGCGGATGCTCCTTGAGGCCCGACGGGCAGCAATGCGAATAGCAGACCGGTTTGTTCGACGCCGCGATCGCCTCCGACGAAGTCTTGCCGCCCACATGCGACAGATCGACCATGATGCCGACGCGGTTCATCTCCTGAATCACTTCGCGCCCGTAACCCGAGAGACCGCCGTCGCGCTCGTAGCAGCCGGTGCCGACGAGGTTCTGCGTGTTGTAGCAAAGCTGCACCACGTTGACGCCGAGATCCTTGAATGCCTCGATGTAGCCGAGGTTGTCCTCGAACGCATGCGCGTTCTGGAAGCCGAAGATGATGCCGGTCTTGTTCTCTTTCTTCGCGCGGTAAATGTCTTCGGTGGTGCGCACCAGCGTGAGAATCTCGCTGTATTCGCGGATCTGCTGCTTCATTTCGGCGATGTTGTCGACGGTCTTCTGAAAGCTTTCCCAGACCGACACCGTGCAGTTCACGGCGGTGACGCCGCCCTTGCGCATGTCCTCGAACACCGAGCGCTCGAACTTGGAAATGTTCAGCCCGTCGATGATGATGCTGTTCTCGTGCAGTTGACTCATCGTTTGCTCCACGCGTATTCAGTAGATGGGAAAACGGTCGCACAGCGCGAAAATTTCGCGGCGCACGCGTTGTTCGGTTGCGGCGTCGCCCTCGGGGGACGCACGCAGCGCATCGAGCACCTCGACGATCAGACGCCCGACCTCGCGAAACTCACTGACGCCGAAGCCGCGCGTCGTGCCCGCCGGCGTGCCGAGACGAATGCCGGAGGTGACGGTCGGCTTCTCCGTATCGAACGGAATGCCGTTCTTGTTGCAGGTGATGCCCGCGCGCTCCAGCGCCTGCTCGACCTGATTGCCCTTGAGCCCCTTCGGCCGCAGATCCACCAGCAGCAGATGGTTGTCGGTGCCGCCTGTCACCAGATCGACGCCGCCCGCTTTCAGCACTTCACCGAGCGCCTGCGCGTTCGCGAGCACGCTGTCGATATAGGTTTTGAAGCCCGGCTGCAACGCCTCGCCGAACGCGACCGCCTTGCCGGCGATCACGTGCATCAGCGGGCCGCCCTGCAAGCCTGGGAACACGGCGGAGTTGATCTTCTTCGCGATCTCTTCGTCGTTGGTCAGCACGAAGCCGCCGCGCGGACCGCGCAGGGTCTTGTGGGTGGTCGACGTGACAACGTGTGCATGCGGAACCGGATTGTCATGACGGCCGGCCGCGATCACGCCCGCGATATGCGCCATGTCCACCATGAGCTTCGCACCGACGCCATCGGCGATCGCGCGCAGCCGCGTGAAGTCGAGCGCGCGCGGATAGGCGGAGAAACCGGCGATCAGCAGCGTGGGCTTGTGCTGCTCAGCCAGTTCTTCGATCTGGTCGTAGTCGATCAGCATCGTGTCGCGCCGCACGCCGTACTGCACCGCGTTGAACCACTTGCCCGACAACGCGGGCTTCGCGCCGTGCGTCAGATGCCCGCCCGCGTCGAGCGACATGCCGAGCACCGTATCGCCCGGCTTCGTCAGTGCGAGCATCACCGCGCCGTTCGCCTGCGCGCCGGAATGCGGCTGCACGTTGGCGAACTTCGCGTCGAACAGTCGCTTGATACGATCGAGCGCGAGCGTCTCGATCTCGTCGACGTATTCGCAACCGCCGTAGTAGCGCTTGCCCGGATACCCTTCCGCGTATTTGTTGGTCAGCACCGAGCCCTGCGCGTCGAGTACGGCGCGCGACACGATGTTTTCCGACGCGATCAGCTCGACTTGCGACTGCTGACGCTCGAGCTCTTTCAGAATGGCGCCGCGCACCGCCGGATCGCGCGCCGGCAGCGAGTCTTCGAAGAAGGGATTCGGGTTCGACATGGAAGGTCCGTAAGAACGTTGACGGGAGGCTGTTGCGGGTTGCCGACGGATCGCGCCGCCGCTTTGCCTTGGATCTATTCTTGACGGTCGGCCCGCGCGTCGATTTACGAATTCAGACGCGTTCTTTGCCTTTTCCGCCATGCGCGTCCTTTTTCGACAAGTCGGCGCAGTCCGCCTGCGTGGGGCTGCACTACAAGGCAGTCTTACTGCGCCGTTCGGGTGCGCCGTACCGCCGTCGCGGCGCCGTTCTGGTGCCGCGTGGAAGCGATTTCATCAGTGGGTTGCCTAGCCATTCCACGCTTTGTGCGCAGCATCCAAGGGTTTAGCCTGATGGCACGGTAGTTGCCCTGATATTCAGAATTGAGATAGTCGCCTTCCCCACGGCGACGCGACATTCAAATCAGGATTTCCGTTCCCATGTCCACCGATCGCACGGCATCGTTGTCGCATTTCGCATTCATGCCGGTTCCGAACTTCACGATGATCGCGTTCACCAACGCGATCGAAGTGCTACGCATGGCGAACTACCTGACGGGCCAGACGCTTTACCGCTGGTCGATCGTGAGTCCCGCCGGCGGCCCGGTCATGGCGAGCAACGGGCTTTCTGTCGATACGGGTTCGGTCGAATGCGTCGGGCAACCCGATATCGTGTTCGTGGTCGGCGGCATCGACGTGCAGCGCTCGACTACCGCCGAGCATCTGTCCGCGCTGCGCCGTTTCGCGCGCATGGGCTGCATGCTGGGCAGTCTGTGCACGGGCACCTATGCGCTCGCGCGCGCCGGTCTGCTGGCCGGTTATGCGTGCGCGATTCATTGGGAAAACATGTCGGCGCTGAAGGAGGAGTTTCCCGACACGCGCTTTCTGAAAGAGCTGTTCGTGATCGATCGGGATCGGGTGACCTGCACCGGCGGCGTCGCGCCGCTCGACATGATGCTGAACCTGATTTCGCCACGCGTCGGTACCGCGCGCGTCACGCAGATCGCCGAGCAGTTCATCGTCGAACACGTGCGCGACACCAGCGCGCAGCAGAAGATGCCGCTGGTCGCGCGGCTCGGCTCGGCCAACAAGTCGCTGTTCGAAGTGATCTCGCTGATGGAGAACAACATCGAGGAGCCGCTGTCGCGCGAGGAACTGGCGCGGCTCGCCGGCATGTCGCAACGGCAGTTGCAGCGGCTGTTCCGCGAGCACCTGGGCATGACGCCGACGCATTACTACCTGACGCTGCGCCTGCGGCGCGCACGCGAGCTGCTGTTGCAGACCGACATGTCGATCATGCACATCACGATGGCGTGCGGCTTCCAGTCGGCCTGCCACTTTTCGAAGAGCTATCGCGATGCGTTCGGCACCGCGCCGACCCGCGAGCGCCGCAGCCAGGCGCCTTCGCTGTCCCATGCGCCAGTGCTGGCGGCTTGATCAATGAAGATACGCGCTGAACGGCGTACCCGTTTAGCGCGTGCGTAAGACAACGCGCTGCGTGGACCGGCAGCCCACCCAGCGCTTCGGCGACACTCTGGCGGCTGGCGAACCTCAAGCCGCCTTCAAAAGCCCATGCGGGTCGATCACAAACTTCTTCGGCGCGCCGCCGTCGAATTGCCGATAGCCCTCGGGCGCATCGTCGAGCGATACCACCGTCACGTTGACGATATCGGCGATCGGCAAACGATCCCACAGGATCGCCTGCATCAGATTGCGGTTGTACTTCATGACCGGCGTCTGCCCGGTGTGGAACGAATGCGACTTGGCCCAGCCCAGGCCGAAACGCAAACTGAGGCTGCCCTTGCGTGCGGCGGCGTCGGCCGAGCCCGGATCGTCGGTCACGTAGAGGCCGGGAATGCCGATCGCGCCGGCCGCGCGGGTGATTTCCATCAGCGAATTGAGCACCGTGGCCGGGGCTTCCTCGTGTGAGCCGCTGCTGCCGTGACCGTGCGCTTCGAAGCCGACGCAGTCCACCGCGCAATCCACTTCGGGCTTGCCGAGGATCTGCTCGATCTGTTCGCCGAGCGTCGCGTCCTTCGACAGATCGATGGTCTGGAAGCCCATCTTGCGCGCGTGCGCGAGGCGCGCCTCGTTCATGTCGCCGACGATCGTGCAGGCCGCCCCCAGCAGGCGCGCCGACGCGGCCGCCGCCATGCCGACCGGTCCCGCGCCCGCGATATAGGCTGTCGCGCCGGGCTTCACGCCGGCCATCACCGCGCCGTGATAGCCGGTCGGCAGAATGTCGGACAGGCAGGTCAGGTCGCGGATCTTCGCCATCGCCTGCGCCGGGTCCGGGAATTTCAGCAGATTGAAGTCCGCATACGGCACGAGTACGTATTCGGCCTGGCCGCCAATCCATCCGCCCATGTCGACATAGCCATACGCGCCGCCCGCGCGCGACGGATTGACGTTCAGGCACACGCCGGTATGCTGTGCCTTGCAGGTCGGGCAGCGTCCGCAGGCCACGTTGAACGGCACCGACACCAGATCGCCGACGCTCAGCGTTTCGACGTCGCGCCCTACCTCGATCACTTCGCCGGTAATCTCGTGCCCGAGCACGAGGCCGACCTCGGCGGTGGTGCGGCCACGCACCATGTGCTGATCGGAGCCGCAGATATTCGTGCTCACCACCTTCAGGATTACGCCATGGCCGATCGAACGGCCGCGTGGATCGACCATCTTCGGATAGTCGATCGACTGCACTTCGACCTTGCCCTGCCCCAGATACACGACGCCGCGATTGCTGCTCATTGTCTCGTCTCCATGTTCGTGAGCGGCGCGCCCGCACGCTGCATGGCGCGCCGTTCCACCAGCGTAGCGGCCGCTCGCAGCGGCACCTGTGCCGAACCCGACACGCGTTTGGCCACAACCGACAACGCCGGCATCGCTCGCGCTGCGGGCCCACAACTTTTTCTTTACCCCCGCGCAACATATCCTCGTTTGCCAGCGTTTCGCAAAAGCCCGATAGTGCTGCGTCAGCCGAATCGCCGATCCGCCGACTCACACTCCCCGACCGAGGACCCGTTTGCAATGAAGACCCGAGCGCTCAAACTGATAACAACCGCGACGTTCGCGCTGTTCGCGCTGTCCGCGATCTCACCCGCCGGTCGCGCGGCCGAGCCCGCCGCCGCGCAACGCCAATCCACCGTCGATGCGGCGATCCGGCCGCTGATGGCGAAGTACCATATCGCCGGCATGGCGGTTGGCGTGATCGACGACGGCAAGCCCTACGTGTACAACTACGGCGTCGCATCGACGCAAACCGGCAAGCCGGTCACACGCGACACGCTGTTCGAACTCGGCTCGGTCAGCAAGACCTTCACGGCGACGCTCGCGTCGTATGCGCAGCTCGACGGCAAGCTGTCGTTGGCGGACGGCACGGAGCGCTATCTGCCGACGCTGCGTGGCCGGCCGTTCGGCAAAGTGAGCCTGCTGAACCTCGGCACGCACACGCCCGGCGGTCTGCCGCTCCAGGTGCCCGACGAAATCCATAACGACACGCAATTGCTGCAGTACTTCCACGACTGGCAGCCCACTCATCCGCCCGGCACGTTCCGCACCTACTCCAATCCCAGCATCGGCACCCTGGGCCTGATCACCGCGAAAAGCATGGGGCAGGACTTCACAGTGCTAATGCAGCAACGCGTGTTTCCGGCGCTCGGCATGAAGAGCACCTACATCGACGTCCCAGCGGCAAAGATGCCGGACTACGCGCAGGGCTATGCCAAAGATGGTGCGCCCGTCCGCCTGACGGGCGGCGTGATTGCCGCCGAAGCGTACGGGGTGAAGTCGACCGCCGCCGATATGCTGCGTTACGTGCAGGCGAACATGAACCTGCTTCCGCTCGACAGCCAGCTCCAGCGTGCGATCACGGACACGCATACCGGCTATTTCCAGGCGGGCGTGTTGACCCAGGATCTGATCTGGGAGCAGTACCCGTATCCAGTCGCGCTGCCGACCTTGCTGGCCGGCAATTCGGCGGAAATGGTCCTCGACGGCAAGCCGGCGACCGAAATCAAACCACCGCTGCAGCCGCAGCAGAATGTCTGGATCAACAAGACCGGTTCGACCAATGGCTTCGGCGCGTATGTCGCCTTCGTGCCGCAAAAGCGCATCGGCATCGTGCTGCTCGCCAACCGTAATTTCCCGAACGAGGCGCGCGTGAGCGCCGCGCATCAGATCCTCACGGCGCTGGATGGCGGCGAGCATTGATGGATTGAGTACGACGGGACGGGGTACGGTCGCGTGCGGCGCGCTCCGTCCCGTGACTTTCATTCCCGCACAGCGGTCAACGCGCTGCGCGCATCGGCTTCGACCGCTTCGGACATGAGTGTTTCCAGCGCCATGCCACGCGTTTCGATCCCGAGTATCCACACCGCCGCCGCGGCGACCACGAAGCACATCGCGCCCAGCGAGAACACACCGCCCTGTCCGAAGACCGGCAGCACGACGCCCACGACATAAGGACCGATGAGCGAGCCGACCCGGCCGACCGCGGACGCGAAGCCCGATCCGGTCGCCCGCGCGCCGGTGCCGTAAAGCTCGGGGGTGTACGTGTACAGCACCGCCCACATCGAGAACATGAAGAACTGCATCGCGAGTCCGGCACAGATCAGCAGCCCCGGCGTCTGCACATGGAGCGCCGTTTGCCCGTAGACGTACGCCATCACCGCGCTGCCCGCGAGCGACGCGATACAGGTCGGCTTGCGGCCCCAGCGCTCTACGAGCCACGCCGCGCAGATGAAGCCGGGCACGCCGCCCAGGGAAATCAGCACCGTGTACAGCACGGACTTCGTCACCGCGAAGCCAGCC
Source organism: Paraburkholderia sp. BR10923 (assembly GCF_040948765.1). Taxonomy (NCBI): domain Bacteria; kingdom Pseudomonadati; phylum Pseudomonadota; class Betaproteobacteria; order Burkholderiales; family Burkholderiaceae; genus Paraburkholderia; species Paraburkholderia sp. BR10923. The sequence goes on from NZ_JBFPKO010000005.1 coordinate 379,084, forward strand.
TGCTGCATCAACGCGCCGAGCCACGACGTCAGCCCATAAAAGCCGAGCAATGCGAAGAACCACAGCGTCCAGACCATGATCGTGCGACGCCGGTACGCCAGGCTCCAGATTTCGCGTAACGCGCCAGTGCCCTTCGCCGCCGCGGGTTCCGCCAGCATCACCGGTGCTGGCAACTGGCTCACGTTCGCCGAGCGCATCACCTTGGCCTCGATGCCGGCGAGAATACGATCGGCTTCCTCATGACGGCCACGATGTTCGAGCCAACGCGGCGACTCGGGCACCACACGGCGGACGATCAGCACGAACACCGCCGGAATCGCGAGCAGCGCGAACTCGCTGCGCCAGCCGAAGTTCGGCAGCACGAAATACGACACCACGCCCGACGTGATGAAGCCGAGCGGCCAGAAACCATCCATCAGCGCAATCAGGCGGCCGCGCGATGGGGCGGGCACGAACTCCGACAGCAAGGTCTGCGCGATCGGAAACTCCATCCCCATACCGACGCCGAGCAGCACGCGATACAGGATCAGCACATCGACGCTCTGCGCGGTCGAACACAGATACGACGCCAGCCCCCACAGCACCATGCTCCATTGAAACACGGGCCGGCGTCCGAAGCGATCCGCCAGCAGACCCGCCACGGCCGCGCCGAGCACCATGCCGAAGAAACTCGCACTGGCGACGAGCCCCGTCGTCGCGGTCGACAGATGGAACTCGTTCTTGATCGAACCGAGCACGAAGGTCATCGTGGCGAGGTCGACCGAATCGAAGAAGAACGCGATCGCGACGATGATGAAGAGGGTTCGGTGATAGCGGGAGAACGGCAAGCGTTCGAGCCGGGCGGCTGCGCTGGCGCGAAGCGGGAAAGCAGTGGACATGTGATCCCCTCGTGGATACGGCGGTTGACGCGGTGACTTCCGCGTGGATGGGGCAAACTGTGTCCTCAGTAGATGCCGACATAAATCGGCCACATAGAAGAAATGCGTCGTCGGGATGGAACAGAGGCGTCGTGACGCGTCCGCCATGCCGCCAGGTTTCGGCGCTACGTGCGCAGCCGCGCATGCGCGGCGGTGGCGATCCGCGCAAGCGCCTCTGCGCTCAGACGGGCCGCGACTTTTTCGACGTACGCGTGATGCCGCGCTTCGAGCGGCGCACCGAGTTGCCGTGCGAGCAGATAACGGATCAGCGCGATGCGGCGGTGGCGCAGCGCGATGCTTTGATCGAGCAGCGCGAGCGCGGCACTGGCATCGTGCTCATCGCACGCGCGCGCGGTGAGACGCGCGGTGGCGACCCGGGTCGACGTCATGGCGGAAGACGGGGAAGAAGAGACGGAAAAAACGGCGGCCGGGGCGCGCACACACCGGCCGCCATCGATTGGCAAAGCCCATCGTGTCCCACTCAGGACATCAACGGCTCGGCGGCGTCGAGCATGATCCTGACGAAGTAGTCCGCGAAGCTGCGGCGCACGACGATGTCGAAACTGTCGGCGCCCGTGGGCAGCAACGTGATCGACGCCTTGAAATAATGGCTCTGCGCGCACTGCCCCACGCCGAATAGTTTCGGATGCAGATCGAGCGGGCAGCCGCGCGCGAGCACGTCGCGCGTCAGGGTGCCCTTGATTTCGAGCACCGTATAGCCGCTGCCGACATCGACCGCCGAGGCGAACACGCCCGCGAAAGCCGCGCCGAGCAACGCCAGCAACGGCGCCGTGCGCGTCGCATCATGCGCGGCCTCCGAACGCACGAGCCATTCGTCCGGGCCGAGCCACAGCATGTCGTAGCCGTTGCCGCGCGCGACGGTGTTTGCCTTCTCCGGCGGCTTGCAGCCAATCACCTGTTCCACCGCACGGATGAACGCCGCGTCGCGCATATCGCCGCGCACGTTGACGAGTTCGAGAAACGGCCGCTCGCCGAGCCGGAACGCGGCAGTCGCGTTGGCCTGATGCTGTTTCAGCTGGCCATCCACACCGACCAGCGGCGACTCCTGCCACGCGCCGTTCTGCCGCCCGACCGTACGGTCCACGATCGATACCGTTCCGCCTGTTTCATTCCACATGTTGACGTGCTCCTTCGCTGTCGTAGAACACCGGACTCGCGATTTTCGCCGCGATCTGTTTGCCGCTCGCGAGCGGAATCGTGACCGTCGTGCCGATCTTGTCGAGGCCGCCCTTGACCACCGCCATCGCGATCGAGCGCTGCAGAATCGGGCTGTAATAGCTCGACGTGACATGCCCCAGCATCGGCGCGGTATCGCCCTGGAACGGACCGGCGACGATCTGCGAGCCCTCGGGTATCACGAACGATGCATCCTCCGATAGCAGCCCGACCAGTTGCTTGCGCCCTGCCTTCGCGGTGTCCGAGCGGGAGAGCGAGCGCTTGCCGAGAAAGTCTTTCGACTTCGCAACGAGCCCGCCCATGCCGAGGTCGTGCGGCGTCATCGAACCGTCCGTGTCCTGGCCGACGATGATGTAGCCCTTCTCCGCGCGCAGCACGTGCATCGTCTCGGTGCCGTACGGCGTGATGTTGAACTCCTCGCCCGCGGCCATCAACGCTTCCCATACCGCGCGTCCGACGTTGGCCGGCACGTTGACTTCATAGGCGAGTTCGCCCGAGAAGCTGATGCGCATCACGCGCGCCGCCGCACCCGCGACCGTGCCTTCACGATACGTCATGAACGGGAACGCCGCGTTCGCGAAGTCGATGTCGTCGCAAACCTTTTGCAGCACCTTGCGGCTCTGCGGTCCGACCACCGCGAACGTCGCCCAGTGATCGGTGACCGACGCGAGCCGCACGCGCAGGTCGGGCCATTCGGTTTGCAGCCAGCGTTCGAGCCACGTGAGCACACGCGCCGCGCCGCCGGTGGTGGTCGTCATCATGTAGTGCTGATCGGCGAGGCGCACGGTCACGCCGTCGTCGAAGATCATGCCGTTCTCGTCGAGCATCAGGCCGTAGCGGCATTTGCCGACTTCGAGCTTGGTCCACGGGTTCGTGTACACCCAGTTCAGCAGCTTCGCGGAGTCCGGGCCCTGAATGTCGATCTTGCCGAGCGTCGACGCATCGAGAATGCCGACGCTCGTGCGCACCGCGAGCGATTCCCGCGCAACCGCCGCGTGCAGGTCCTCGCCTTTCTTCGGGTAGAACCACGGCCGCTTCCAGTTACCGACGTCTTCGAACGCCGCGCCGTGTTCGACGTGCCATTCATGAATCGCGGTCTTGCGCACCGGGTCGAGCAATTCACCCAGCTCGCGGCCGGCAAACGTGCCGAACGTGACCGGCGTGTAGTTCGGCCGGAACGTCGTGGTGCCGGTCTCGGGAATGGTCTTGCCGAGCGCCTGCGCGAGAATCGCCATGCCGTTGATGTTGCCGAGCTTGCCCTGGTCCGTGCCGAAGCCCATCGCGGTGTAGCGCTTCACGTGTTCGACCGATTCGAAGCCTTCGCGCGCGGCGAGGAAGATGTCGGCGGCCGAGACGTCGTTCTGGAAATCGACGAACTGCTTGGGCCCGCGCGTGGCCAGCTCGCGTCCGCCGACGAGCCACAGCGGCTCCAGCTTCGTTTCGCTCAGCTCGGCGACCTGCACCGGCTTAGGCCGCGCGACGATGTGCCCGACCGCGCGCGCCGCTTCGACGCCGGCATCGACCGCGAAACGGATGCCCTGGCCGAGCGTGAAGTCGCCCGCGCAGGCGCCGACGCTGGTCTCCGGCTGGACCGCCTTGCCCGGTACGAAGCAGGCCTTGTCGTCATGCCAGTGGGCCTTGCCGCCCGACTGCGCGAACAGATGCAGCACCGGGCTCCAGCCGCCCGACATCGCGAGCAGATCGCACGGCAGTTGGCCCTGTTGCGCCGTGATCTGCCCTTTCGCATACGACGCGAGCGACACCGACGCGACGCGCAGCTTGCCATGCGCCGCCGTGACGACCGTGCCGTTCAGCACCTTGATGCCGTGGCGGCGCGCGAGCGCGGGCAGCGTGCCCTTCGATTCACCGGCGCGCGGATCGATCACGCTCACCTGCGCGCCGGCCGCTTTCAGGTCGAGCGCGCATTGATAGCCGTCGTCGTTGTTGGTGAACACGACCGCGTTGCGACCCGGCAGCACCGCATAGCGATGCAGATAGGTCGATACCGCCGACGCGAGCATCACGCCAGGCAGATCGTTATTGCCGAACACGATCGGCCGTTCATGCGCGCCGGTCGCGAGAATCACGCGTTTCGCGCGGATCTTCCACAGCAGTTCGCGCGTGCCCTTGCGTTGCGACACGGGCAGATGATCGGTCAGGCGCTGCGTGACCGTGACGAGGTTGTGGTCCTGATAGCCGAACGCTGTGCTGCGGCTCAGGATCTTCACGTCGGGCAACTGCCGCAATTCGTCTTCGATTTTCTGCACCCACTGCAGCGCGGGCTTGCCGTCGATCTCCGCGCCACACGACAACAGCGTGCCGCCGAGCTCCGGCTGATCGTCGACGAGCGTCACGCGCGCGCCGGACAACGCCGCCGCGTGCGCGGCCGCGAGCCCGGTCGGGCCGCCGCCGACCACCAGCACGTCGCAATGCGCGAAGCACTTGTCGTAGCGGTCCGCGTCGCGCTGTTTCGGCGCGGTGCCGAGACCGGCCGCGTCGCGAATCGCTTCCTCGTACTTCGGCCAGAGCTTGCGCGGCCACATGAAGGTCTTGTAGTAGAAGCCCGCCGGAATGAAGCGCGCGATCTTCTGATTGATCGCCATGCGGTCCTTCTCGATGCTCGGCTTCGCGTTCACGCTGCTCGCGACGAGCCCCTGGTACAGCTCGACCTCGGTGGCCCGCGCGTTGGGCACCGTGTAGGCGCCGGTCTCCAGTTGCACGACCGCGTTCGGCTCCTCGACACCCGCGGTCACGATGCCGCGCGGCCGATGATATTTCCAGCTGCGCGCGACGAAGTGCATGCCGTTCGCGAGCAATGCGGACGCGAGCGTATCGCCCTGATAGCCCTGGTATTCGACGCCGTTGAACGTGAAGCTCAGCGCGATCGCGCGGTTGATGCGGCCGCCGGTTGGGAGTCGGTCTTTCTGGCTCATGATGCTTTGCCCTCTTGTGCCTTTGCCTGTGCCTTTGCGTGTGCATTAGCTGCCTGCGTATCGCCACCGTCCAGCGCCAGCAACGGACGCTCGAACGTCTGATAACCCTGGAACGCATAGCTGACGGTGTCGCGCTGCGCCTTGAACCAGCGGCGGCAGCCCTGCGTGTGGAACCATTGCTCGCGATGCACGCCGCGCGGGTTCTTGCGCATGAACAGGTAATCGCCCCATTCCTTGTCGGTCAGCGATTCGGTGTCGAGCGGGCGGGCGATGTCCGCCTCGCCGCCGCAGGAGAATTCGGTTTCGGCGCGGGGACCGCACCACGGGCATTCGATCAGCAACATCTGTGTCTCCTCGTCGACTAGTGGGCCACGGCGGCAGCGCCGTGCTCATCGATCAGATGACCGGTATAGAACCGGTCCAGCGAAAACGGCGCGTTCAACGGATGCGGTTCGTCCTTCGCGATCGTGTGCGCAAAGACCCATCCCGAACCGGGCGTCGCCTTGAAGCCGCCCGTCCCCCAGCCGCAGTTGAAGTACAGCCCCTTCACATCGGTCTTGCTGATGATCGGGCACGCGTCCGGCGACACATCGACGATGCCGCCCCACTGCCGGTTCATCCGCACGCGGGAAAACACCGGGAACATTTCGACGATCGCCTCGAGCGTGCCCTCGATGATGTGGAAGCTGCCGCGCTGCCCAAACCCGGTGTACTGATCGACGCCCGCGCCGATCACCAGATCGCCCTTGTCGGACTGGCTGATGTACGCGTGGACCGCGTTCGACATCACGACCGTGTTGACCACCGGCTTGATCGGCTCCGACACCAGCGCCTGCAACGGATGGCTTTCGAGCGGCAAGCGCACGCCGGCCATGTCGGCGAGCGTCGACGTGTTGCCGGCCGTGACCACCGCGACCTTCTTCGCCTTGATGAAGCCCTTGGTCGTGTCGACGCCCGTCACCTGGCTGCCGTTGCGGCGAATGCCGACCACCTGGCAGTTCTGCACGATATCGACGCCGGCCTGATCCGCGCCGCGCGCGAAGCCCCAGGCCACCGCATCGTGCCGGGCCACGCCGCCGCGCCGCTGGATCGATGCGCCGAGCACCGGATAGCGGCTGTTCAGATTGATGGTCGGTTCGAGTTCCTTGATCTGCGCGGGCGTGAGAAATTCGGCGTCCACACCATTCAGCCGGTTCGCGTTGACGCGGCGTTCGGTGTCGCGCACGTCCTGCAGCGTATGCGCGAGATTCATCACGCCACGCTGGCTGAACATCACGTTGTAGTTCAGATCCTGCGAGAGCCCTTCCCACAGCTTCATCGCCTTCTCGTAGAGCCCGGCGGATTCGTCCCACAGATAGTTCGAGCGCACGATCGTCGTATTGCGCGCGGTATTGCCGCCGCCGATCCAGCCCTTCTCGAGCACCGCGACGTTGCGCACGCCGTGTTCCTTCGCGAGGTAGTACGCGGTCGCGAGACCATGCCCGCCACCGCCGACGATCACGACGTCGTACTCACGTTTAGGCTCGGGGCTGCGCCATTGCCGCTCCCAGTTCTCGTGGTACGACATCCCGTTGCGCAGCAGGCTGAATATCGAATAGCGGCTCATCGTGGGTCCTTTGCGGTTTTGCAGCTACGGTGTAGCGGTAGCGGTTCAACACTCGATGACGTTCACGGCCAGCCCGCCGCGCGACGTCTCCTTGTATTTCGTCTTCATGTCGGCGCCGGTTTCGCGCATCGTGCGGATCACGCTGTCGAGCGACACCACGTGCTTGCCGTCGCCCTTCATCGCGAGGCGCGCCGCGTTGATCGCCTTGATCGCGCCCATCGCGTTGCGCTCGATGCACGGAATCTGCACGAGCCCGCCGACCGGGTCGCAGGTCATGCCGAGGTTGTGTTCCATGCCGATTTCGGCGGCGTTCTCGACCTGCGCGGGCGTGCCGCCCATCACTGCCGCGAGCGCCGCGGCAGCCATCGAGCAGGCCACCCCCACTTCGCCCTGGCAGCCCACTTCGGCGCCGGAGATCGACGCGGTTTCCTTGTAGATGATGCCGATCGCAGCGGCGGTCAGCAGGAAGTCGACGATGCCGGCGTCGTTCGCCGCATGCATGAACTTCACGTAGTAGTGCAGCACCGCCGGGATCACGCCGGCCGCGCCGTTGGTCGGCGCGGTGACGACCCGGCCGCCCGCGGCGTTTTCCTCGTTGACGGCCATCGCGTACAGGTTGACCCAGTCGAGCATCGACAGCGGGTCGCGCAGCGATTCCTCCGAGCGTGCGCGCAAGCGCTCGCACAGCTCGGCCGCGCGGCGCTTCACGTGCATCGGGCCGGGCAGTTCGCCGCGCACCTTGCAGCCGCGTTCGACACACGCGGCCATCGTGCGCCAGATTGCCAGCAGGCCCTCGCGCACTTCGTGTTCGGGCCGGGTCGCGCATTCGTTGCGCAACGTCACTTCGGCGATCGACAGGCCGCTTTCGCGGCACACGCGCATCAGATCGTCGCCGGTGCGAAACGGATACGGCACCTCGGCGGTCGCGCGGCGTCCATTCACGCGATCGCCGTCGCGATTGACGACGAAGCCGCCGCCAATCGAGAAATACTCTTTCTCGACCAGCAACTGGCCGTTCTCGTCGAAGGCATGAAAGCGCATGCCGTTCGGATGCACGACACCCGAGCCCGGTGCGCCCGGCATCAGCTTGCGGTAGAAGCCGACATGCTCGCGCTCGTCGAACGCGACTGGATGCTTGCCGAGCAGCACGAGCTGCCTGGTCTCGCGAATCGTCCGCAGCCTCGGCTCGATCAGGTCGGGGTCGATCTGGTCGGGCAGATTGCCTTCCAGGCCGAGCAGCACCGCCTTATCGGTGCCGTGGCCCTTGCCGGTCGCGCCGAGCGAGCCGAACAGTTCGGCTCTGACGCGCCGCACGAAGCCGAGCAGATTCGCGTCCTCGACATGCGATGCGAAGCGGCATGCGGCGATCATCGGCCCAACCGTGTGTGAGCTCGATGGACCGATGCCGATCTTGAACAGATCGAAGACGCTGACGTTCATGGCTTGCCTTGTGCGTTGTGTCTTGCGAGTTGCGATGGCCGGAAGCGCTTCGACTCGACTGATGCGCCCGGATGGAAAGTGCGTCTATTGCACCGCACGGCAGCCCCGATCGATAGAATAAAAACGGCATCGCAATGGGATGGCGTCGTCAAATGACCCGCCACGCGGGCCTCCCGGCGGATTTGCGATGACTTGCGACGCATTCGCGAAAGGCGACCCGACGCCGGCAGGCAATGCTGAAGGTCCGTGGTGCTATGCTTGCCTACAGCCTTTTCGGTCAACGTTCGTTCCTCTTTCGCAGCTCTGATCACCGACCCGCCGCGCGCATGAATTCCGCTGAAACGCTTGCCCCTTCCTCACTCGACACCGCCGCGAAGCAGCGCATCCGCTTCGGCATCATCCTGCTGCCGAACTTCACGCTGACCGCGTTTTCGGGTTTCGTCGATCTGCTGCGCCTGTCGGCCGACGAAGGCGACTTCAGCAAGCCGGTGCGCTGCTCGTGGAGCGTGATCGGGGAAACCCTTGCTCCGGTGCGCGCGAGTTGCGGCATCCAGATCACGCCGTGGGAAACCTTCGAGACCGCCGAAAAGTTCGACTATGTGGTGGTGGTCGGCGGACTGCTGCACTCGGGGCCCGCCGCGAGCGAGGCGACGCTCGCGTTCATCCGCCGCGCCGCCGCGCGCGACGCGACGCTGGTCGGCATGTGCACCGGCGTGTTCTCGCTGATGCGAGCGGGCGTGCTCGACGGCCACCGGATTTGCGTGAGCTGGTTTCACTACTGGGATTTCATCGAGCGCTTTCCGTCGGTCGACGAACAGATGCTGGTCGCCGACCGGCTGTTCGTAATCGACCGGCGGCGCATCACGTGTTCGGGCGGGCGCGCGTCGATCGACGTCGCCGCCGCGATCCTGCTGCGGCACTTCGAAACCGCGACGGTCCAGAAGGCGCTGCGCATCCTGCTCGTCGACGACCTGCAGAAAGGCAACGCGCCGCAGCCGCATCCGCCCGGACTTGCGCCGGCCTCGCATCCGAAGGTCAAGCGCGCGATCCTGCTGATGGAGCAGCACGTGGGCCGCGCGCTGTCGCTCGACGAACTGGCGGGCAAGCTCGATCTGTCGCCGCGTCAATTGGAACGGCTGTTCAAGGCGCAGACCGGCAAGGCGCCGCAGGCCTACGCGAAGCAGGTGCGTCTGCGCACCGCCGCGTGGCTGCTGACGAGTTCGGACAAGACCGTCGCCGATATCGCGTCGAGCTGCGGCTTCTCGGACGCGTCGCACCTGGGACGGGAATTTCGCAAACAGTTCGGTGTGCCGCCGATGATGTATCGCGAGCAGCGCGGCACGGCTGAGCAAGTCGACGACGCCTCGTGCTACGACGAAACCTTTCCGGGCCGCGCGCAGGCGATCTGAATTGACGCGGCGTGCGCTACTCCGGCATGCGCCGCTCTACGCTCGGCGCATGCCCGAACTGCGCGCGGTACGCCTTGCTGAAATGACACGGCGAATGAAAACCACACACCGCGGTCACGCGCGCGATCGATGCATCGGTATTGCGCAGCAGATCGCGCGCGCGGCGCAGCCGCAGGCTCAGGTAGTAATGCGTCGGCGATACGTTCAGGAACAGCTTGAACATCCGCTGCAAATGGCGCTGCGACAGGTTCACGAGCCGCGCGAGTTCATCGAGCGATAGCGGCTCCTCGATGTTCGCTTCCATCAGCCGCACCACTTCGATCAGTTCGGCGCGCGACAGGCCGACCCGCGCATCGACCGGAATATGCTGGCAATCGGTCGAACCGCGAATCCGCTCGACGATGAACTGCTCGGACACTTGCGCGGCCACCGCGGGCCCGAGCCGCATGCCCACCAGATGCAGCATCAGATCGAGCGGCGCGGTGCCGCCGGTGCAGGTGAGCCGGTCGCGGTCGATCACGAACAGCTCGTCGTCGAAGTGCACGTGCGGATAGCGCTGGTGCAACGGCGACATGTCCTCCCAATGCACGGTCGCCCGATAGCCGTCGAGCAGCCCGGCCGCGAGCAGCGCATACGGGCCCGTGCAGATGCCGCCGAGCGGCACGCGGTGCGCGGCCGCCTCGCGCAGTTGCGTGATCACCGCGTCGTTCACATACTCGCGCACGTGCCAGCCCGCGCATACGAACAGCAGGTCCGGCATGCCGGCCTGCGCGAGCGTGGTGGTCGGCTTCACCGTGATGCCGTTGCTCGCGCGCGCCGGCTCGCCATCCGGTGTGACTACCGACCACCGGTAGTGCTGCGCGCGGCCCACGTAGTTCGCCATGCGCAGCACCTCGACCGCGCTGGTGAACGCGATCATCGAGAAGTTCGGCAACGTCAGGAAGCCGACGTGCGCGACGGCTGACAGCCGCGCATCGGCTTGTTCGGCGGTGGCGATTGCGTCGCGCTTCATGGACGTATCGGATCAGGCCATCAGCCGTGTTGCGCCGCCGGCTCGCGGCGCACTTTCAGCGCCTGGCGCAATCCGGCGAACAGCGGTGCGCGTGCCTTGCCCGGCGCCCGGCCGAAGCTTTCGGTGATGCGGTCCAGAATGATCGCCAGCATCACGACCGACATGCCGCTTTCGAAGCCGAGCCCGATATCGAGCCGCTGGATGCTCGCGAGCACGTCGTTGCCGAGACCGCCCGCGCCGACCATCGACGCGATGATCACCATCGACAGCGCCATCATGATGGTCTGGTTCACGCCGGTCATGATCGACGGCAACGCGTTCGGAAATTGCACCTTGTAGAGCAGCTGCCACGGCGTGCAGCCGAACGCCTGCCCCGCTTCGACGATTTCATGATTGACGTGCTTGATGCCGAGCGCGGTCAGACGCACCGCGGGCGGCATCGCGAAGATCACCGTCGACAGGATGCCGGGCACGCGGCCGAGGCCGAACAGCATCGCAGCCGGAATCAGGTAGACGAACGCGGGCATCGTCTGCATCAGATCGAGGACGGGGCGCACGATCATTTCGACGGTGCGGCTCTTCGCCATCCAGATGCCGAGCGGTACGCCGAGCACGAGACTGATCACCGTCGACGACAGCGTGAGGCCGAGCGTGATCACCATCTGATCCCAGAAGCCGGTGCCGTAGATCAACAGCAGCGCGGCCAGCGTGAACAACGCGAAGCGCCAGCCGACGCGCCACAAGCCGATGCCGACGAAGAACGCCATCAGCGCCCACATCGGCACGGCCTGCAAACCGTGCTCGACGGCCGCGGCGAAACTCTCGATGACCTTGCCGATCGTGTCGAAGGTCTTCGCATCATGATCGAGCAGGTAGTGAACGCCGTGATCGACCCAGGCGCCAAGCGGAATGATTTCAGACATGGGAACCTCGATGATGCGTGAGAACGCTCAGCACGTTCGTCTTGTTGACCGAGCCGCAGTAGGAGCCGTCCGCTTCGACGACCGGCAGCGGCGCGCGGCTCGCCACCACGCGCTCGACCACGTCGTTGAGCGGCGTGCTGCGATGGATGCATTCGATCTGGTTGAGCTGCGGCGACACGCTGCCCGTCGCGTCGCGGCATACGAAGCCGCGTATCCTGCGCTCGCTGTCGAGCACGAACGCGTAGTCGGCGCTGCCGTTCAGCGTCGCGGCGACGCTCGACGCGTCGATCTGCGGCGCGTGCATCAGCGGCACGTCGTCGGTTTGCATCAGATCGCCGGCCGTCAGATAGCGGCTCGTGTCGATGCCTTCGAAGAATGCCCGCACGTAGTCGTCGGCCGGGTTCTTGATGATTTCCTGCGGCGTGCCGATCTGCACGACGCGCCCGCCTTCCATGATCGCGATGCGCGTGCCGATGCGCATCGCCTCCTCCAGATCGTGCGATACGAACAGGATCGTGCGCTGCTGCTCGCGCTGCAGATCGAGCAGCACGTTCTGCATTTCCTTGCGCTTGAGCGGATCGAGCGCGGAGAACGCCTCGTCCATGATCATCAGCGACGGGTTGACCGTGAGCGCCCGCGCGAGCCCGACGCGCTGCTGCATGCCGCCCGACAGCTCGGCGGGCAGCTTCTGCGCGAACGGCGCGAGGCCGACCTGTTCGAGCACCGCCAGCGCCCGCGCCTCGCGCTGCTTGCGGCCGACGCCCGCGACCTCGAGGCCGAACGCCGCGTTGGCCAGCACGGTGCGCTGCGGCATCAGCGCGAAGGACTGGAACACCATGCTCATGTCCTTGCGGCGCAGCGCCGTCAGCTCGGCGCGCGGCACGCTCGCGACATCGCGGCCGTCGATCAGCACCTTGCCGGCGCTGGGGTCGACGAGCCGATTGATCAGGCGAATCAGCGTCGACTTGCCGGAGCCTGACAGGCCCATCAGCACGAAGATTTCGCCCTCGCGAACCTCGAACGACGCGTTGTGCACGCCGACGATCTGACCGGTGCGGGCAAACACCTCCTCTTTGGTGGCGCCGCTGGCCAGCATTGCGAGCGCCTGTTTCGGGTTGGTGCCGAACACCTTGCACAGCCCTTCGACCACGACCTTGGGGGAATTCATCGAATGCTCTCCTCGCTTGCGGACGTCGCCCGCGCTGTGCCTACATAGTTGCTAGAAAAAAGTGCGGCTAGCCGACTATTTCCGACAAGCACATGAGGAAATGCGACACCCGGCCGCGCCGCGAGCGCTCGACGCGGCGACGAAAGCCTTGTGGCAGAAGGGATTGGCGCCGGGTGGCCGGCGCGCGGAGGATGTCGCGACAGAGCAAGCGGTGCTCCCGGACGGCAGCGAGCGCGACACGGTGCCCGCGGGTTGAACCGCTCAGGAGATCGACACGCCCAGCAAACGTCCGACGCCGAACGTAAATCCCGCCGCGAACAGCCCGATGATGATCTGGCGCATCGCCGAAAATCCCGCGCTGCGGCCGTTGAACAGCGACGTGAACACGCCGATCGACGCGAGCGCCAGCATGCTCAGCACGACACACTGCACGATCGCGCTGACGCCGTGCGACCACAGAAAAGGCATCACCGGAAAAATCGCGCCCAGCGAGAACAGACAGAACGACACGCCCGCCGCCGACCACGGGTTGCCGCCCAGTTCCGCCGGATCGAGACCGAGTTCCTCGCGCGTGAGGGTGTCGAGCGCCTTGTCCTTGTCGCGCATCATCTGCGCGGCCACGCGTTTCGCCTCGTTCGCGTCGAGCCCCTTCGCGCGGTAGATCAGCGCGAGCTCGTGCTCCTCCGCTTCGGGCTGCTCTTCGATCTCCTCGGCTTCCTTGGCGATCTGCGTGCTCGCGAGTTCGCGCGCATTGGTGACCGACAGCCATTCGCCGAGCGCCATCGAACAGGCACCGGCGATCAGCCCGGCGAGGCCGGTCAACAGGATCGCCTGGTTGCCGGTGCCCGCGCCGGCGACGCCCATGATCAGGCAGAAGTTCGACACGAGGCCATCGTTCGCGCCGAGCACGGCCGCGCGCAGATCGTTGCCCGACGCGGCGCCCTTGTGCCACGACTCGGCCGCGGCGATGCGCGCGCCGGGCGACAGGTCGGGATTGCTGGTGCTGGCGAGCGTCTGCACGACCGCCGCGTGGTGATGCTCATCGGCCGACATGTGGCCTGCGTCGCCTTGACCTCGATATTTGTTGCGGTCCGCGTATTCGGCGGCGGCAAGAGTAGGCAGCACGAAGTCCGCGCCGCACACGCGCACGAGCCCCTTCATCAAACGCGTTTTGATCGCATGACCGCGGCCTTTCGGTTCGATGCCGTTGGCCCGGAGCTTGTCGGCCCACACTTGCGCGTGACTGTGTTCGGATTGCGCGAGATCCTGATAGATCTGCTTGCGGGTCTCGTCTTTCTCGACGCGCGCGAGCGTCTCATACAGGGCGGCGCTGTGCAGTTCGTCGGAGAGGTTCGCCTTGTAGCGTTTCACTTCATGCTTCGTTGCCATGATCACGTTCCCCGCGGATCGCGTTGCTGACGGCAAAGCCTAACCGAAGCCGCCCGGCGTCTCGTCGGCGCTGAATACCGCGCCGGGCGTGGGCTTGTCCGTTACTGGCTGGCCGGCGCACCGACGCCGGCCTTTTTCTGCGCCGCCTGCAGCTTGTCCGGATAGTTCGGATCGTTCTGCGCCGGCTGGTAGCCCGCGTCTTCGAGTTTCTTCAGCTCGGCGTTCTTTTTCGCGCGAGCCTGTTTGCGCGCTGCCTTGCGCTCGGCCTTCGTTGGCTTCGGGGTGGTTGTCGTCGCGCCTTCCTGGGCTGCGGCATCCGTCGAGCCCTGAGCGAGCGCGAGCGGAATGGTGCCGGCCATCAGTGCGACGGCCGAAACCCCAAGCATGATTCGTTTGATGGCGAGGCTCTTCATAACTGAGATCCCTTGGTTGATTGGTAATAACGTACGAGTCCGTCTGCGAATCGTGAAGCACCACAGCGGGTCGCGCAGCCTGGACGCGAACCCGTCAGGGAAGCTTACAGGCAAATGGCGGGATGCGCGCTGTAACGGTCGGCGGGCGCGTTCGTCGCTTCGTCACGAACCGCTCTGCTACCCGATCCATCACAGTGATCTCCGGCATTGGGCGATCAGACATTCATTCGTGATGCGGTCTTTTGGCAAGACCGCCCCGCCAGGAGTATCGTTTAACCGCGCCGGAAGCGCCGAAACCACCACTCCTCTACAAGACAGGCACTTCCCAGAGCTCAGACCAGCTCGACAAAAGCGCGACGTTTCTAACATGCAACGAAGCGACATCAACTTATCGAGGATGGTGAAACCGTGAAAACACTCAATCTTTTGAAGGTGCTCGGTATTGCATTGTGCGTGGCAACGGCATCCAGCGCCTACGCGCAGGCAAGCGACGCGCAGGCGCCTGCCGCCACGGCAGCCGCGCCGGCCACGACCACCCAATCGACGCGTGCGGCGGATCGCAAGCTCGGCCGCGACGTGCGGCGCGCGCTCTCGAGAGCGCAGGGCTTCAACGTGTCGAATGTGTTCGTGCGGGCGCGCGGCGGCGCAGTGACGTTGACCGGCTCGGTGCCTGAGAGCGGCATGATCCAGCAGGCTGCCGACGTGGCGAAAGGCGTGCCAGGCGTGACCTCGGTGACCAACAAGCTCACCCTGAATTTCCCGTCCCGCGGAGGTGGTTGAAGCTGAGCGTCGGCATTCGACTCGCAAACGGGAGCGCCGCGAACCTGCGATGCATGCGGCGTCTCCCGCTAATCCCCGGTCGTCGTCCTGCTATCTGGACTGCTGGGCACGATCCGGCACAGCTCAGCGCCGCACCAAGCCCACCACATATCTGCACACCTGAGTGCCAGCATTGAAGAACTCGCAGTCGACCGGCGCACCGAGTTGCAGGCAGTCCCCCGCTTCCAGCTGGTACGTCAGCGAGCCCTCGCGAAACGTCAGCACCCCTTGCGTGACCCAGATCTGCTGATGCTGAAACGCGAACGCATCCGACGGATAAGGCACCCTCACCCCGATCGGCAATTCGATTTCGAGCAGCTCCAGCACGCCGCCGGTGGGCGGTGAAATACGCCGCCGCGTATAGCCGGTTTCGGGGTCTTCCCACAGCGACTGGTCCGCATGACGCACGAGCCGCTCGCCGGTCTGCTCGGCGAGCGCGAGCAATGTCGACAGCGTGAGCCCGAACGCGCCCGACAGACGCCCGAGCACCGTCGCGGTCGGACTCGCCTCGCCACGCTCGATCTTGCTGATCATCGCCTTCGACACACCCGAGCGCTCGGCCAGTTCGGCGAGCGACCAGTTGCGCGCCTCGCGCTCGGTCTTTACGCGCGCGGAGATCGCCTGGGTCAGATCGATTGCGGAAGTTTCGGACATGGAAGGGGCGTCGGTGCGGAGATGGGGGTACGGGCATAGCCGATCATCGTGGCGTGACAGCGCCCATTGACGAGTTCGTTGCCGCCGGCGGCCGAGATAGTTGCCTTCAGTTCCGTTAACTCGATCCGCTCGGTCATTGCTTCAATCCGTCGTCCTTGCGGTCTTCATCTTTGGCATCCCGGCACGCAGCAGGCAGTTGTTTGAGTAGCTCCGGTAGCGCCGTTTGCACGGTGTCCCACACCACATCAAGGTTGATATCGAAGTATCCGTGGGCGATGCGGTTGCGCATCCCGCGCATGCTGCGCCACGGCACTTCGGGGTGCGCCTGAGCGAAGTCCGCATAGCGGTCCATTACTTTCGTGGGGGCCTCGCCAAGGATGATGAGGCTCATGACGACGGCCCGCTGGGTGCGCTTGTCTACAAGGAACTGATCCTTGGCCTGCCCCTTCACGAAGCTGCAAGCATCAGTGGCGGCCTGCTGCATGTGGTCGAGGTAGTCCGGCAAGCGGTTCTCGTTCATACCGGCTGCGCCTCCGCTAGCACCTTGGCCCGGGACTTCTGCGGCAGGTCGGCCGGGGTCAGCAGATCGACGTGGACGCCGAGTAGCGCTTCCAGTTCATCCTGCAACCCCCCAAGGTCGAACAGCGTCGCCCCGGGCAGCGCATCGACCAGCAGATCGAGGTCGCTGCCGTCCCGGTCGGTGCCATGCAGCACCGAGCCGAACACGCGCGGGTTCGCTGCGCGGAAGCGGCTCGTCGCTTCGCGCACTACGCTGCGCTTCATCTCGAGTACAACGGACGGTCGCATGGGCATCCTTTCTTGTCGAAACTCATCGAGACGATAAGCGATTGAGTCGAGACTCGCAACGCCTTCACCTGCGCCATGCCGGTTGCTTTGGAGGGCTGGCTGCCCCCGCAGGCAGCCAACGATGTCTTGCATAGTGATTTTTCGTCCACTATATTAAACGAAATCCATCGTCCGAACCGCTCACCAGCCGGAACACACCATGCCGAAGCAAATCGTACTCAACGCGTTCGACATGAACTGCGTAGGTCACATCCAGCAAGGGCTGTGGACCCATCCGCGCGATCAGTCCACGCGCTACACGGACCTGCAGTACTGGACCGACTATGCGCAAAAGCTCGAAGCGGGCCTGTTCGACGGCATCTTTTTCGCGGACGTGGTCGGCGTCTACGATGTCTACGGCGGCAACCCCGATGCCGCGATCCGCGGTGCCGTGCAGGTGCCGGTCAACGATCCGACGCTGCTGATTCCAGCGATGGCCGCGGTCACGCGGCATCTGTCGTTCGGCGTCACGTCGAATCTGTCGGTCGAGCAGCCGTTTCTGTTCGCGCGCCGCATGTCCACGCTCGATCATCTGACGCGCGGCCGGGTCGGCTGGAACATCGTGACCGGCTATCTGGACAGCGCATCGCGCGCAATCGGCTTGACCGGTCAGATGGCGCACGACGACCGCTATGATCTCGCCGACGAGTACATGGAGCTCGTGTACAAGCTGTGGGAATGCAGCTGGGAGGACGACGCGATGCTGCGCGACAAGGCGCACGGCGTCTACGCGGACCCGTCGAAGGTCCACGTGATCCACCACCACGGCAAGCAATACCGCGTCGATGCGATGCATCTCGCCGAGCCGTCGCCGCAGCGCACCCCCGTGCTGTATCAGGCCGGCTCGTCCGCGCGCGGCAAACAGTTCGCGGCGGCACACGCGGAGTGCGTGTTCGTCAACGGCCAGGCGAAGCCGGCGGTCAAGTCGATCGTCGACGACATTCGCGCGCACGCGGTCGCCGGCGGCCGCCGCGCCGACGACATCAAGGTGCTGCTCGGCCAGACCGTCATCACGGGCCGCACCGATCAGGAAGCGCAGGAGAAATTCGACGAGTACCGCCGCTATGTAAGCTCGGAGGCGGCGCTGGTGCACGCGGCCGCATCGCTTGGGATCGACTTCGCGCGTTACGACATCGACGAGCCGATCGAAACCGGCAAGAGCCAGGCGATCGTGTCGAACGTCGAAGCGATGACGCGCGCGGCCGGTCCGCAATGGACGAGGCGCAAGCTGCTCGAACAGATGGTGCTCGGCAGCCGCCAGCAGCCGCTCGTCGGCTCGGCCGAGAAAATCGCCAGCGAGCTGATCGCATGGACCGAGGAAGCCGGCGTCGATGGCTTCAATCTGTCGCGCACCGTCGTGCCCGAGTGCTTCGACGATTTCATCGAACTGGTCGTGCCGCTGCTGCAGGAACGTGGCGCGTACAAGCGCGCGTACCGCGACGGCACGCTGCGCGAAAAACTGTTCGGCCATGCGCGGCTGCCCGAGACTCACACCGCGGCGCGCTTCCGATCGCCGGCTTGCGCGGCGGCACCGGCCGACGAGGCTCGCGGCTGACGCGATCACCGTTGTCTTAGCGAACCCCGACTTCCAGCAGAGGCCTTCATGCTTGACAAGAGCACGTTCCGCGACGCGATGGCCGGTCTTGGCGCGGCCGTCAACATCATCACCAGCGACGGCGCAGCCGGCCTTGCGGGCTGCACCGCGTCGGCGGTCTGCGGCGTCACCGACGAGCCGCCGACGCTGCTCGTCTGCATCAATCGCGGCAGCCGCAATAACGCCGCGTTTCGCAGCAACGGCAAGCTCTGCGTGAACGTGCTGAGCGCCGAGCAGCAGGCGCTTGCCGCGCACTTCGCCACGAGCGCGCTCGCGATCGAAGAGCGCTTCGCGGCCGCGCAATGGGACAAGCTCGAGACCGGCGCGCCGGTGTTGCAGGACGCGCTCGCGTCGCTCGATTGCGAGATCGAGTCGGTGACTGAAGTCGGCACGCACACGGTGTTCTTCTGCGCGGTGAAGGCCGCGCGCACGCGGGGCGCGGGCGATGCGCTGATCTACTACGGACGCCGCTACCATCGCGTCGGCGAGCGCTCGGTGCACGCGACGCATCAGGTCGCGGCGAATCAATGTGAAGCGTCCGCCTGCGCGTTGAGTTCGCACGGCTCGTCGAGATCGGCGGACCGCCGCGATCGTCCGGCCGAATAGCGCGGCTGCGGCGCGGACCGGATCGAGCGCAATACTTTCGCTCGCCGCGCCGACCATCGACTCGTCACGCCCGTACGACGCCCGTCATCGGTCCGCCCGCCACGGTCCGGCCAAACAGCGCTGCTGCCGTCCGTTCCGGGTCGAGCCCGAGACTTTCACTCGCGGCGCCTGCGATCAACGCATCGAGCGAGGTGGTCGGCTTCAGGTCACGCGACTGATACAGCTGATACGGCGCGAGCCCCGGCCAATCCGCTATCACGCGACCGCCCTGCACCGAGCCGCCCAGCACCATCGCGACCGAGCCGGTGCCGTGATCGGTGCCGCCCGTGCCGTTCGCGGCCGCGGTCCGGCCGAACTCCGTCGCGACCAGCACCGTGGTCTTGCTCCACGATGGTCCCATGCCGTCGCGCAACGCCGCGAGCATCGTGTCGAGCGCCTTCAGCTGATTCGCGAGCCGCGCGTTCTGCGCGCTGTGCGTGTCCCACCCGCCGGTCTCGATCATCGCGATGCGCGGACCGTCGTCGCGCGCCAGGAAACTCGCCGCGAGCTTGCCGAGGCTCGCCGGGTCCTGACGTGCGCCGGCATCGCCGGCGACGCTGCGCGCCGCCATCGCCGATTCCCACAGCGGACGCAACTGCGCGTCCTGCTCGTAGAGTTGCGACACGCGGGCGAGCAGATCGTCGGACGCCTGCGGCAACCCCGACGGCGCATACGACGTCACCGAAGCGGGACCGCGCAGCGCCATCGGCACGGTCGGCGCGAACGCGATCGCGTTCTCGCGGGTCGCGGGCAATTGCGCGGCGAGCCGGTTGAGCCAACCATCCTTCGTCCGATACGGCGATGTGCCACCCGTTTCCAGCACGTTCTGTCCGTCGAAATGCGAGCGGTCGCGGTACGGCGAAGCGACCGCGTGCACGAATAGCGCCTCGCGCTGCGCGTACAGCTTCGCCATTTGCGCGAGCGCCGGATGCAGCGCGAACGTGCCGTCCAGATGCGGCGCGTTCGACGCATCGATCGCGAGTGGTCCGCGCAAACTCGCATACGCGGGGTCCGCGTAAGGCACGACGATGTTCAGGCCATCGGCCGCGCCGCGCTGGATCACGAACACGAAGCGGCGGTCGGTCGCGACATGCGCGAACGCTATTCGCGGCGACACGAGCAGTGCGCCGGCACCAGCGGCGGCGACGCTCAGAAACTGGCGGCGTGACAGCATGGCGTTCACCTCCGTTGAAAATCGGGCGATACGAGCAGCAGCGCGATCGCCGTCGCCGCGCTTTCCGCGCGCGACACCGCCGTGGCCGTCGGCTCGCTGAGCGAGCCAGCCAGCAAGGTCTGCCCGAGCGAGCGCGCATCGAGCCGGTCGCCCACGCGCGAAGCGAAGCGTTGCGCGACTTCGACGCGGCGCACGAGCGCATCGGGTGCGGCCCAGCTCGCGGCGATATCGTCGTAGCCGGCGGGCGAACCGGGTCGCCACACCGGCTGCCCTAGCTGCGTCAGGAGCGGCGCGCTCTGCAGATTACCGAGGTCGTGCCAGCCGAGTCCGCGCATCGACGAAATGGTCCACTCCCACGGCGTCTTGAACTTCACCGCGCCGGGCGACCACGCTTGCGGCATATCGATCAACGCGCGATAGACGGTCGGCAGATCGCCGTCGCTGCGGGTGAACGCATCGGCCAGACGAACGCTCACGCCAGCCGGCGGATTGTCGGCGACGAAATGGCGCGCGAGCTTCGCGCCGATATGCTGCGCGGTGGCCGGCGCGTGCGCGAGGTCGTGCAGGATCGCGAGCGCCTGCTGCTCGCCGGCTTCGTCGTAGCGGCGTCCCATGATCGTGCGTGAGCCCGGTTCGTGCAGCGCCTGGCGAAACACGAAGCTGCCGGGTTCGCCGCTTGGCTCCATCGTGCGCCGGTTTGCATTGGCGCCGCCGTTCCCCGGATTGCCGACGAGACTCCAGCCGGTCAGCGCACGCGCGAACTCGGTCACGTCGTCCTGGCTATAGCCGCTGCGCACGCCGAGCGTGTGCAGTTCCATGATCTCGCGCGCGAGGTTCTCGTTGAGTCCGCGTCTGTTGTCCGGATTGCGCTGCGCGGCGCGCAGCGCCGCCATGCTGTCGGGACCGACCGAGCGGGTCTGGTCGAGGAACAGCTGCATGGCCGGATGACGCTCGACGGCCACCAGCATGTCCTCGAAACGGCCGAGCACGTGTGGGCGAATCGCTTCCGCTTCGAACGACCCGGCAAGCGCCGCGACGCCGGGTTTTTCGGCCGACACCGCAAAGTGGTTCGCCCAGAAATGCACGAGGCGTTCGACAAATGGCGTCTGCGTACTCAGCGCGCTTGCGACGCGCGCATTGACCGACGAGCGGTACAGGTCGAGGATTTCGACGCGAAACGCCTTTCGTTCGGATAGCTTCGCAGCTTGCGCGTCGGTCTGGCTGGCTGCTGCCGCGTTGCTGGCGATGTTGGTTGCGATGTTGTTCGCGTTCCGGTTCGAGTTGGATTCCTCGCCCGCCTTCTGCTTCGCCTGCTGCTCGATCTGCATGCGCTGCTGCGCGAGCTGCGTCGACAACGCGATCGAATCGGGCTGATTCCCCCACGCGTCCGGCCTCGGCTGGTACTGCTCGAACTGGGCGAGCAGCCATCCCTTCGGATCGGCTGGCGGCGTATCGTCGGCGCGCGCGCCGAGGCCGAAGCGGTTCAGTGCGACCGCCGCGGCATTCAGGTTCGGTGAGTGGGCCATACGATCCTCGTCGGCAGGTAAGACGCCTGCATGTTCGTTAAACGGCCGACGCGCCGGAATCCGTCGCCACCGCACGCATTTTTTTATTCGCCCGAGGCGGCATTCGCCGCCGGTTTCCTTGCGTTCGGCGCCGGCTGCGCTTCGCGCCATTGCCCGCGCAGCTTCAGGCTCTCGGCGAATTTGACACGCTCCTCGGGCGTCAGCGTCGCCGCGAAATCGGCGACGCTCGCTTCGACCATCGCGCGCAGGCTGCTGTCGGCCGCGCGGGTGCGCGCGAGCGCGGCATCGAGCGCGGCGCGATCGAACTGCGGCGCGGCCAGCAAACGCAATACCTCACGACGCCCTTCGCGAGCGTCACGCGCATACTGGCGCCCGTCGCGCCGCGCGTTTTTCAGGCCGTCGATAAACGCCTGCCGCTGCTGCGCCGACAGCGGCTCGGCGGCGAACCGCAACGCGCGCTGGTCCTGCGTCACCGGCTGATTCGCACCATGCGTGGCGAACCACTGATACGCGCCGCCGGCGATCGCGCCGAGCAGGAACACGTTGAGCACCGCGGAGCCCAGCAGCGCAAATTTCCACGAGCGCCCGTTCATTCGCCGCTCCAATCGGCGGAGCTGCCGCCGAAGCTCGAAGTCAGATACGAGGATTCATGCAAGACCGGCGCGTTCTCGGTCAGCACGAAGAACGACACCGCGAGCGCGCCAGCCAGGCCACCGAGCAGCCCGACGCCTGCCACCGCCGCGCCCGACCACCACAAACGCCAGCGCGCGGCCGGGCGTCGCGACGGCGCGCCATCGATGATGCGCCGTTGCAGTTCGAGACTCGGCGGCTCGATCCGGTCCGCGGCGAGCCATGCATCGAGGCCGGCCGCATCGCTCAACACCGCGTCGGCTTCGTCGCGATGCGCGCGCGCCCACTCCTGCGCGGCCTCGCGTTCGCGCTCCGGCCAGCGACGCGCGTCGGCGCCGTACGCTGCGACGATCTGATGGAATCTTTCGGGCGTCATGACTTGTCCTTGCTAAGGCCGCTGCCGGCCAGTTGGGCGCGCAAACCGCGGCGCGCGCGGCTCAGCAGACTTTCCAGCGCATCGACGCTAATGCCCATCAAGGCGGCAGCGTCGACGTTCGACATCTCCTGGTAATAGCTCAGCACGAGCGCTTCGCGCTGTCGCGCCGGCAGCGCGGCGAGCGCCGCGCGCACGCGCGCGTGGTCCGCGCGTGCTTCGAGCCGCGCGTCGGGTGGCGCGGCGGGATCGGCCGCGTCGGGCAGTTCGTCGCTCGGGTCTTCACGCTGACCGCGCAAACGGTCATAGCAAAGATTGAGCGCGACCCGATGCATCCACGTGTCGAACTTCGCTTCGCCTTCACGCCAGCGAGCCGCCTGTTTCCAGATTCGCACGAAGACCTCCTGCGCGACGTCCTCCGCTTCCATGCGATCGCCGAGCATGCGTGTGGCAAGCGCGAGCAGCCGCGGCAGTTTGCGCGCGACCAGCGAGCGGACCGCGCCGGGCTCCTCGCGGCCCACCCGCGCGATCAGCTCGGCGTCCGGATCGGGCGGCGCGTCGCTCAAGGCGTGCGGCTCCGTCGCGACATCACGCGCGCGCGTTCGCGTGCGGGCCGCATCACGGGATCAACGTCGTTCACTTGCCGCCGCTCCTTCGACTATCGTTTTGTTATGGTTTTCGTGCGCTACGGCGCTAGCCGGCCGGGTATCACGTATGCGGTCAATATACGACGACCGCCGGCCGGTAATAGGCCGGACGTGCCGGATAGACCACACAGCCAGCGAGCGAGGCCGCCAGCAGAATCATCACGAGTGTTTTCATCGCAAGCCTCGCTCAAGCCCAATGTCCTTCGATCCAGCGCCAGTGCGGCCCACGTTGCGCCCAGTGCCCGGGCACCCAGTGATAGCCGACCCGCACCGGCTGCCAGTGGCCCGGCGCCCACACATAGCGGCCGTGCTCCCAGCGCCAGCGGCCCTGATCCCACACATAGCCGTCCCGAGGCGCGGGCACGAGTTCGACGCGCGGCGGCGGCGGCGCCATTGGCGCGATCACCACTTGTGCGAAGGCGGGTGCTGCGGTCAGCGTGGCCGCGCAGCACAGCGCGGCGCTGAGCGTGGAACCGAGCAGGCGACTCATGCGGTTTGAGATCATGTCGTTTTCTCCCATAGGACCGAAAAGAGCCGGAGCCAGAGTGGCTCCGTTTCTGCTTCAACGGGTCAGCGGGGAGAAATCCGTCGCTCTGTCTGCAAAAAAAGTGCGACGGGAAGGAAGCGTTTCACTGTCGGGCGGCCATCGCGCTGCGGCCCGCGAGCCGGTGGGGTATCCTTGCCGCTTTAGCGAACCTCATCCGTACCCTCCCCGATGGCCGATTTTCCTTTCGACGCCGTGCTCTTCGACTGCGACGGCGTGCTCGTCGATTCCGAACCCATCACGAACCGCGTGCTCACCGAGATGCTCGGCGAGCTCGGGTGGCATATGAGCGTCGAAGAGACGATGCGCATTTTCGTCGGCAAGATGGTCAAGGACGAAGCGGAACTGATCGAGGCGCACACCGGCTTTGCCATCACGGCCGAGTGGCTGGCGCAGTTCCGCGCGCGTCGCAACGTGGCGCTCGACAAGGAGTTGCGCGCGATCGACGGCGCCTCTTTCGCGGTGCGCGCACTGCACCATACGTTGAACGGACGCATTGCGGTGGCGTCGGGCGCGGATCGCATCAAGATCGAATTGCAGCTCGTGAAGGCCGGCCTCCTCGACTGCTTCGACGGGCGCATCTTCAGCGGACACGAAACGCCGCGCAGCAAGCCGTTTCCCGACGTCTACCTCGCCGCGGCCGCGGCACTCGGCGTCGAGCCGGCACGCTGCGCGGTGATCGAGGATACGGTGACGGGAGCGACCGCGGGCGTCGCGGCCGGCGCGACGGTATTCGGCTATTGCCCGACGCACCTCGGCCATAGCAGCGCGACCGCGTTGCATGGCGCGGGCGCGGTGCACGTGTTCAGGGACATGGCCGAGCTACCGGCGTTACTCGCGGGATGGAGTACGCGCTGATTCGGCCGACGTGTTGGCAGTTGAACGACACCGGCCTGACGCGAGTTGGCCAACCACGACCGGTTTTCGGCTGCGCAGGTGCGGTCGATCAGCGCTTGCGCCAGTACCGACGTTGAATCCCGCCGCATGGCATGTTGCGTGCAACTGGAACGCCCGAGCGCAAGGCATTTGCGCGCTCGATACCCATCCAACGTTGCCGGAGATTCATCATGTCCAACTTGACCCTTGCCGACCTGTCGCGCTGCGACGACCTCGACCACGCAGCTGCGCAGTCCGTGCGCGGCGGGTACTCGCGCGAGTACCCGCCTTCGTGTTACAAGCCGCCGGTGTGCAGCCCGCCTCACTACGAACCGCCGCACTACAACCCATGCCCGCCGGTGCACTTTGGGTGTGGACCGGTCTACACCCCGATCTGCCATCCGGAACCGGGCAAGATCGTGCCGCTGTAAGCACGAGGCCTCGCGCCGTTGCGTACGACGGCGCAAGCCTGTATGTGTTGCGGCCCAGGTCGGTATGACCGGGCCGCAGCGTGCGTTTCGTGCGCTTTACTCGAAAGCAGGATCGATTGGCACGCGATAGCCGACCGCAAGCCGGTTCGTTTCGTTAGCCATTCCGACGATCGCCTGCAGTTCACCGAACATCTCGTCGGTCATGCCGGCGCGACGCGCCACCGCCGTGTGGCTCGCGACGCAATAGCCGCAGTTGTTCGTCACGCTGACCGCTACCGGAGCGAGTTTGGGAGCAAGTGGACAATTCCTGACTTACTGAACTTGACGACCTATGATCAGGCGAAGTGTGCCGCTTGACTTTGTGACACGTCTCGATCAGAGATGCCTATCGGGCCCAAGTAAGTCCCCCCCAACGCGGGACATATTCATTGCGAAAATCTTTCCAGCTGCTTGATGCGGTTCTCGGTGAGGGTTGCATCATATATTCCCTGCGCGAAAACCCGCGCCTCTGTTATCCGTCGCTGACGCCGGCTTCGGCGTTCAGGGCCTGAGCGTGCGGCATCGGCGGGAAGTTTGAGTAGATCGAATAGGTGATACGGCAAAGGTCGCATTCTTCCTCGACTGTCCAATCCGTTTCACTGCTTTGCTGTTTCAGTTGCCCCATTACACTCCTCAATATTTTCAGGCGATACCTCGCGAATTAACCATCGAAACGGACCACGGTCAATCGCACTAATTCGGGATAAGCCATTTTTGACAACTTTTTACGATTCTGATGATGAGCATTGTTCAACGACAGCTAAGTCCGACCGTCCGCACAGGCTTTATATCGCCGGCCCGTCGACCATCTGCTCGACGCTCACCCTTCGCGCGCGCCGTCAGTGTCCAGATCCGCTCGCATGAATAGAAAAAGGCCACCGGTCTTTCGACCGATGGCCTTTGAGGCGCGACGCCGGGGCTAAACCCCGAGGGTTTTAAACCTTCGCCACGCGCCCGTACGTATCCTCGAACCGCACGATATCGTCCTCACCGAGATACGCGCCCGACTGCACCTCGATCAACTCGAGCGGAATCCTGCCGGGGTTCAGCAGCCGGTGAGTAACGCCGAGCGGAATATAGGTCGACTGGTTCTCAGTCAGCATGATTTCCTTGTCGCCGTTCGTCACGAGCGCGGTGCCCTTCACGACGATCCAGTGCTCGGCGCGATGATGATGCATCTGCAGACTCAGCTGCGCGCCCGGATTGACGACGATGCGCTTGACCTGGAAGCGCTCGCCGCTATCGATGCCCTCATACGAACCCCAAGGCCGCACCACACGACGATGCGTGACCGACTCGTGCCGCCCCATCGCATTGAGCTGCGCGACGATCTTCTTCACGTTCTGCGCCTGGTCACGATTAGCGACCAGCACCGCGTCCGCGGTCTCGACGATCACGACGTTCTCGAGCCCAATGGCGGCCACGAGCCGATGCTCGGCGCGAATATACGAGTTGCTGACCGCGTCGGTCAGCACGTCGCCGATCAATGCGTTGTTCTGCGCATCGCGCTCGGCGATGTCGGCGAGCGCAGTCCACGAACCGATGTCGTTCCAGCCGAGGTCGGCGACCGCGACGACGGCCGCGCGCTGGGTCTTCTCCATCACCGCGTTATCGACGGAAATGTTCGGGCAGGCCGCAAACGACTCGGCATCGAGACGCACGAAATCGTAATCCTGCTGCGCGTTCTGCAGCGACAACTCGGCCTGACGCGCGATCTCCGGCTCATAGCGGCGCAACTCGTCCATATACGTCGACGCTTTCAGCATGAACATGCCGCTATTCCAGTAGTAGCGGCCCTCATCGATGAAGCGCTGGGCGGTCGCGGCATCGGGCTTCTCGACGAACGAGTCGACCGCGAACGTCTGCGTGCCGTCGATCAGCGGCGCACCCGCGCGAATGTAGCCGTAGCCGGTATGCGGCTCGGTCGGCGTGATGCCGAACGTGACCAGACGTCCATCTTTCGCGATCTGCGCGGCCGCTTCGACCGCCTTGACGAATGCGGCCTCGCCCGCGATCACATGATCGGACGGCAGCACGAGCAGCAAAGCGTCCGACGTCTCGCGCAGTGCGAGCAACGCGGCCACCGCGATGGCCGGCGCGGTGTTGCGGCTTGCCGGTTCCAGCACGATGTTTGCGGAACCCACGTCGACCTGGCGCAGTTGTTCGGCGACAAGAAAACGCTGCTCGTTGTTCGTGACGACGATCGGCGCGGTGACACCATCGATGCGGCGCAAGCGCAACGCGGTTTGCTGGACCAGCGTGTGTTCGCCTGTCAGTGCGAGGTACTGCTTCGGATAGCCGCCGCGCGACATCGGCCACAGTCGCGTGCCGCTGCCGCCGCAAAGAACTACGGGATGGATGTGCATGTTTTCAGGTCCTCGTTTGTGTCTTATGAATCGACTGCATCGGGCATCTGCCTCGTGATTGCGTCGCATCTTGCAGGCCGTCTCTGTTACGGCGCCCGATATTCTTTCCCCACCCACTCCATTCGCACCGATTCGAGCTCGCGCGGCAGGCGCGCCGAGATCGGTGCGCTGCGCGGCAATTCGACGAAGCCGAGACGCCGGTACAGCGCCTATGCGCGCTTGTTGCTCACCAGTACATCGAGCCTTTTCGGGGGCTGCGCGGCTTTATATCACAACTGGTTGTTACACCTCGGGCCCGCCGTTGGATTTAAAATTGAGGCTACCCAACACATAGCAATGACCTACGTGAGCAAACCTCTGTTCTTCATACATCCGCCGAAATGTGGCGGTTCCACTGTTATTTCCTTTTTTGACCTGAATCTCGATCGCGATAAGTTCATCAATTTCGTATGGGGTGGTGTATCTCAGGAAAAAACGCGAGAGCGATTTTTGGCAAGCGGAATCGGCGGCGGTCATGATCCTATCGGCATTCATCGAGACCTAAAAATGCCGTTGGAATATTGCAGTATTTTGCGCGAACCGCTCAGTCGGCAGACCTCGCATTACTGGTTCGCGCGTAATGGAAAAAACGGGGGCGTCGCGCGCGGAGTTTCCGTTTCCGAGGCTGAAGCGCTGGCGCAAGGCGGTGAATTGTCTCTGGACGATTGGGTGGGCGAATCGTGCGGCGGCAAGAATCTGTTCGTGCAAATGCTGAGCGGTCATGGCCGTGTGAACCGTGAAAGCCTTGAAATCGCGATTGAGAACGTCCGGCAACATATCCCGACAGTCGGTCTCTGTGAAGACATGAGCGATTTTCTGCTTCGTCTTTGCGGTAGAACCGGAATGCGTTTACCGTTCTTCATCCGTACGAATGTGACGGAAGGCGTGCCCAAGGAGCGCTCGCCGCTATCCGAGCGAGCCCGTGAAAAATTTGTCGAAGACAATCACCTGGACTACGAGTTGTACCAGTATGTGTGCGATGAGATCGCACGGGAAAGGGAGTCGTACGGCGCTATCTATACCCAGGCCATAGAAGCTGTTCGCCAGATTCAGCGGCGGATCGATGCTCTCGACAATCCCTATATTTATACCGGCAAGTCGAACATGTTCGGATTCGACGAAAATCATCTACGTATGGTGCGCGAGGTCGCTACTTCGGCTGATCTCTCTCCGATCGATGCATATATTGAGCTGGCGCAATCGCGTCGCCGCGAATGTGGCGACCTGTTCGATGGTTTCGTGGACGCAGTGAACGACGACATGGTGCACGGCTGGGCGGTGAATCTAAGCGTACCGGACAAATGCGTACCGATTGAAATATGGGTACGGGAAAAGCTGGTTGCGACGACGCTGACTGGCAACCCGCGGCCGGATGTGGCTGCTGCCGGCTATGCGTCCGAGCGTTGTGGCTTTGCTGTTCGGTTACCGGAGGAGGCGCAGGAGGGATTCAGAGTCAAGATTGCGGGATCTGCGCAAACGATACGATCTGCGGGGACCTGGCAGCGGGGTTGGCATATGGCGTGAGACGCCGTCCGGGTCCCGTCGTGCTCGCTCGCGTTTCAGCACTACAACGAACATCATCCTCGTAACGTGCGGAAGTACCGCCCGCCACCCGAGCTCAAGCACACGACCGATTCATCAACTCAAGCGTGAGGCGGTATCCGGAGATTCACGGGGTTGCTCCAAGTATGCGTCTCGGGGCAAGTACGGCGAACGGGGGACGCGATTGCCGAAGGCGGCCAGACGGTGTTAGTTGCCGCAGCGGAAGGTTGGTCGGCATCATCGGCCACGCAGCCGCAGCACTAGCCGTCCAACGCGACCCTTGAACATCTCGCACAACTCATATCACGCTGTGGCGCACTCTCCTCCGCTAACGTCAGATGAGCTGCCACGAAGCTCCATTCCTCGTCTGATACGTCTGTCGTATAAGGTCTTTGGGTTCTCTCTTGTCATGCCTCCAGGGGTACCATGGTTTGACCGGAAGTTCTTAATACCTTCTATCTGCAAACAGATACGCAACGTTCCGATGCGCTCTACGCGCGTAGACGCTGTGCTTGAACCTGACAGGGGCTCAGTCCGCTGGCGCCCCGGCATCGACGCGACGGATCGAAATCGCACTCACTCTCGAGTATCGGTACTTTGAAATCGAGCGCTTCGGCGAGCGGCATCCCGCAACCTTCGACGAACGACGGAAAAAGCAGTGCCCTGACAGTGTTGCAGATACGCATGTAGCTTTTCGTCGAAGCAGTGGGCTTCTTCTATTGCGACGACCTTGCGATTCGCAACACTCCTGCATATCGATGACGTTTTCGTATTCCGCGCGCCACGAGCACAGTAAACAAACAAACCATCCAGACAAAGCAAAAGCCCCGCAAGATTTCAATCTTGCGGGGCTTTTTTACCGATGCTAACGCTAAAGCGTTATCCGCTTAGCGCGACATCATGTTCATACTGACGTTATGCATCACCCACAACGTGCCGCCCACCACGATAACCGCGGTCAGCACGGTGAACACAAACGCCGTCACATTCCAGCGCTGCGACGACGACGTGTTCATATGCAGGAAGAACACCAGATGCACGAGGATCTGCACAAGCGCGAGGCCCGCGATCGCGAACAACGCACTATGGCCGGTCAACGTACCGGTCATTACGATCGCGAATGCCGCGACGGTCAGAATGACGGAGAGCACGAAGCCCGTCATGTAGCTGCCGAAGCTGCCGTGACCGCCTTCCGAGTGTGCGCCATGGGCGCTATGGCTATGGTCCATTTAGATCACGCTCGCAAGATAGACAAAGGTGAAAACGCCGATCCACACGACGTCGAGGAAGTGCCAGAAAAGGCTCAGGCACGTCAGACGGATCATGTCGCGTTCGGTCAGGTCGCGATGACGCATCACCTGCAGCGCCAGCACCACCATCCAGATCAGGCCGAACGTCACGTGCAGACCGTGCGTGCCGACCAGGGTGAAGAACGACGACAGGAACGCGCTACGGCTCGGACCTGCGCCTTCGGCGATCATGTGCGAAAACTCACGCATTTCCAGCACGAGGAACGCGAAGCCCAGCAGGAAAGTCACGCCGAGCCAGCCGAGCAGCGCGCCCTTGCGGTTCTTGTGCGCGCCGAGCATCGCGAAGCCGTAGGTGATACTCGAGAGCAGCAGCATCGTCGTTTCGAGCGCGACGCCGGGGATCTCGAACAGCTCCTTACCGCTCGGACCGCCCGCGAACTCCTGGCTCATCACCGCGAACACTGCGAACAGTGCCGCGAAGATGATGCAGTCGGTCATCAGGTACACCCAAAAGCCGAACACCGAGTGCGACGGCACGTGGTCCGGCGCGAGATGCGGCTCAACCGCAATAGTCTTCTGTAACATCAGTCCACCTCCAGCGCGACCTGCTTGCCGACGCTTGCGCCGACACCGGCCACGGCGCCAGCACCGCCGTTGCGTTTCTCTTCAATCAGCGCGACAGTGTCGGCCGGAATGTAATAGCCGTCGTTGTCCATGAAGCTGTAGACGATCACGGTGACGATCGTGCCAACCAGGCCAACGATCGCAAGCCACCAGATGTGCCACACGGCTGCAAATCCGAGCACCAGCGAGAACAGCCCCACCAGCAGACCCGCGGACGTGTTCGACGGCATGTGAATGTCGCGATACGCCGGCACTTTGACGCCGCCCTTGCGCGACTTCATTTCGCTGAACGCGTCGAGCGAGCGGACGTCCGGGATGTGAGCGAAGTTATAAACCGGCGGCGGCGAGCTCGTCGCCCATTCCAGCGTATGACCGTCCCACGGATCGCCCGTGAGGTCGCGGTTTTCCATCTTGTTGCGATCGCGGATGCTGACGACCAGTTGCAGCAGCTGGCAAGCGATACCGATTGCGATCAGCACCGCGCCGAACGCGGCGATGATCATCCACGGATGCCAGTCCGGGTTGTCGTAATGGTTCAGACGACGAGTCGCGCCCATGAAGCCGAGCACATACAGCGGCGTGAATGCGACCCAGAAACCAATTTGCCAGAACCAGAACGCGGCCTTGCCGAGCTTCTCGTTCAGCTTGAAGCCGAACGCCTTCGGGAACCAGTAGTTGAAGCCGGCCAGATAGCCGAACAGCACGCCACCGATAATCACGTTGTGGAAGTGAGCGATCAGGAACAGGCTGTTGTGCAGCATGAAGTCCGCGCCCGGGATCGCCAACATCACGCCGGTCATACCGCCGATCGTGAACGTGATGATGAAGCCGATCGTCCACAGGACCGGCGTCGTGAATTGCAGACGGCCCTTGTAGATCGTAAACAGCCAGTTGAACACCTTAACGCCGGTCGGAATCGAGATCACCATCGTCGCGATGCCGAAGAACGCGTTCACGTCCGCGCCCGAACCCATCGTGAAGAAGTGATGCAGCCACACGAGAAACGACAGCACCATGATCGCGCAGGTCGCCCAGACCATCGTCTTGTAGCCGAACAGCGGCTTCTTCGCGAAGGTCGCGACGACTTCCGAGAAAATACCGAACGCCGGCAGGACCAGGATGTACACCTCGGGGTGACCCCAGGCCCAGATCAGGTTCAGGTACAGCATCGCGTTACCGCCGGCTTCGTTCGTGAAGAAGTGCATGCCGAGGTAACGGTCGAGACCGAGCAGCGCGAGCGTGACGGTCAGGATCGGGAACGACGCCATGATCAGCACGTTCGCGCACAACGAGGTCCACGTGAACACCGGCATCTTCATCCACGACATGCCCGGAGCGCGCATCTTCACGATCGTCACGAAGAAGTTCACACCAGTCAGCAACGTGCCGACACCGGAGATCTGCAGACTCCACAGGTAGTAATCGACGCCGACACCTGGACTGAACTGCAATTCCGACAACGGCGGATAAGCGAGCCAGCCCGTCTGTGCGAATTCACCAACCACCAGCGAAATGTTGATCAGGATCGCGCTGACTGCCGTCAGCCAAAAGCTCAGCGAGTTGATGAACGGGAAAGCGACGTCGCGCGCGCCGATCTGCAGCGGCACGATGATGTTCATCAAACCGATCATGAACGTCATCGCCATGAAGAAGATCATGATGACGCCGTGCGCGGTGAAGATCTGGTCGTAGTGATGCGGCGGCAGATAGCCTGGGCTCAGGTACGACAGCGCCAGTTGCATACGCATCATGATTGCGTCGGCAAAGCCGCGCAACAGCATGATGAACGCAACGACGATGTACATCACACCGATCTTCTTATGATCGACGGACGTCAGCCATTCGCTCCACAGATAGCGCCATTTGCCGAAATACGTGATTCCGCCGAGCACCGCCAGTGCGGCGAGGGCCATGCCGGCGCCCGCCGTGACGATGATGGGCTCGTGATACGGAATCGCATCGAGAGTTAGTTTTCCGAACATGAGTTACCCCTTAGGCGCACAGTTGGCGTCTTTCATGTTGTCGATGACGTTGCCGTTGTTGTATTTGGCAATGATGTTATTGAAGAGCTTTGGATCGACGGTCGAGAAGTACCGCACAGGGTCCTTTTCGCTCGGCTCCGACACCGCGTGATAGCGGTCCATGTCGAGGCGGTCCGACGAAGCGCGCACCTTCTCAACCCAGGCGTTGAATTCTTCAGGCGACGAGGCGAGCGTACGGAACTTCATGTCCGAGAAGCCCTTGCCGCTGAAGTTCGCCGCGAGGCCCGCGTAGTCGCCGGTGTGATCGGCGATCAGGTGCAGGCGAGTCTGCATGCCTGCCATCGCGTAGATCTGGCCGCCCAACTGCGGGATGAAGAATGAGTTCATCACCGTGTCCGACGTAATCCGGAAGTTCACCGGCGTGCCGACCGGGATCGCGAGCTGGTTCACCGATGCGATACCGAGGTCCGGATAGATGAACAGCCACTTCCAGTCGAGCGCGACGACTTCGACGTTGATCGGCTTGACCTCAGACTCGAGCGGACGATACGGGTCGAGCTCATGCGTGCTCTTCCACGTCAACACGGCGAGGAACAAAATGATCAGCGCCGGAATCGTCCAGACGACGACTTCGATCGCGGTGGAATGCGTCCACCCCGGTTTGTATTCAGCGTTTCTGTTCGACGCGCGATAACGCCACGCGAAAAACAGTGTCATCAGAATGACCGGCACCACGACAATCAGCATGGCCCACACTGAAGTCGCGATCAGATCACGCTCCGCGAGTCCCACACTCCCCTTCGGATTCAGAATATCGAGGTTGCTGCAACCCGAAAGCAGCAACATGAGGCTGGCGGAAATGAAACTTGCCGGCCTTCTCAGCGCCCGTCCTTTCATATCCACTGCCTCGTTTTTTTGACTTCAACGAACGTCATTCGACGGCTCTCCAGTAATAAGCGCTCGCATAATAGGGGGGCATCGAATGCTAATAAACACTCGAATTTGCAACGATCTATTGCATCGCGCCGCAGTGCGACACGTTGCCGCATTCCCCGCACACCCTATTCACCAGCGTCGTTTGCGACGCTTCAAAAACGAAGCATCGAAAAGTTGACGCGTCGCAAGATCCCCTTCAAATAAGCACTGGAAAACCGCCGGACGCGCAGCGGTTTCGCAGTACTTCGTCGAGCATGCATTCACAAAGGGATTCGTAGCGACGCGCAAAAGCGCAAAAGCGTCGCCGCATCCTGACGCGCGGATGCGACAACGGTTCTTGCGCTCTGTTCTTTTAACCCGGATTGTGCGTGGCGACGGGTGCCGGTCCGGGCGCCGCCGCCTGCAGATGCTCGCCAGCTTCGGCCGGCACGTTGTCAGAAGGAAGCGCCGAGCGTTCGGATTGCGCTAGCAGCGTGCCGACCGACGGATCGATTGCATCGGTAAACGGCTTCGGATTGAGACCGATCGCGAGCACCAGCAGCGCCAACGCACCGAGCAGCGCGAACTCGCGCTTGCCGAGGTCCTTCAGATTCGCGACGCGCGCATTGGCGATCGCGCCGAAGATCACGCGCTTATACATCCACAGCGTGTAGGCCGCGCTCAGGATCAGCGTGGTCGCGGCGATCGCGCCGATCCAGAAGTTGAAGCGGATCGCGCCCATCAGCACCATGAATTCGCCGACGAAACCCGACGTGCCCGGCAGACCGATGTTGGCCATCGAGAACAACATCACGAAAGCGGCAAAGCGCGGCATCGTGTTGGCGACGCCACCGTATTCGGCGATCGATGCGCTTTTCGTGCGGTCGTACAGCATGCCGGTGCACAACAGCATCGCGCCGGACACCACGCCATAGGAGATCATCTGCACGATTGCGCCGGCCTGGCCGAAGCGGTTGAAGACGAACAGACCGAGCGTGACGAGGCCCATATGCGCGACCGTCGAATACGCGAGCAGGCGGCGCATGTCGGTTTGCACGAGCGCGAGCAGGCTCGAATAGATCACCGCGACGAGCGACAGCGTGATCATCATCGGCGCAAAGAAGTGGCTCGCTTGCGGCGCGATCGGCAGCGCGAAACGCAGCAGACCGTAGCCGCCGATCTTCAGCATGCCGATCATCACCGCGGCGCCGGTGGGACCGTCGAGGTGCACGTCGGGCAGCCACGTGTGCAGCGGCCACATCGGCACCTTCACGCCGAACGCGGCGAGGAAGCCGAGGAAGATCAGCGCCTGCGGCACCATGTCGAGATGCGCCTCGCGCCACACGGCGAGGTCGAAGCTGTGCGTCTGGCTATACAGATAGAGCAGCGACATCAGCATCATCAGCGAGCCGAGTAACGACACGAAGAAGAACTTCACCGCCGCATACGTGCGGTTCTTGTGACCGTACGTGCCGATCAGCAGATACAGCGGGATCAGCGTCGCCTCGAATGCAATGAAGAACATCATGCCGTCGAGCGACGTGAACACGCCCTGCATGAAACCCGACAGCATCAGGAACGCGCCGTAGTACTGCGCGGTACGCTGGGTGATCGACTCCCACGACGCGATCACGATGATGATCGTCGTCAGCGCGGTCAGCGCGACGAGCCACAGCGAAATCCCGTCGATTCCCACATGCCATGCGATATCGAACGTCGGCGACCAGCGGACGTTCTCGACGAACTGCATCGAGGTCACGTCGTTGCGGAAATTCGCCACGACCGGAATCACCGGCAACAAACCCGCCACCGCGCCGATCAGCGCGAGCCAGCGCGTGCGATTACGCGCCGCGTCGGACCCGGCGCGCAGAACCACGAAGCCGGCGACGATGGGGATCCAGATGAGAAGACTTAGGAGAGGCAATGGCATGTGCTCTGTCAAAACTTGAAGTACAAAACGCTGCGTCAATGCCGCCAAAACAGCAGGCATTGAAATTGAAATGTAAGTTGGAGTGCGCTGAAATTGACGCGTGGAGGGGTTTCCCGCTACACGTTTACCCGCAGCCGACCGACCGAGGGTGGGAGATTACCAAGATAAGAATAATTTTGCATCGCAGCAGCCAATAAATCCCTTCAGATTAGATTGTTGCGACCTGGACGCTTGCAAAACGCATCAAAATGTGCGTTTTCACTTTGTTACAAAGACCCCGCAGGGTCTTGAGAATTTGGCAGCAAAAGCTGGCAATTACCGGGAGGTTGGCCGCTTTTAGGCATCGCCTGTTTGTGGGGCCGGTTCGGCTGGAACGGATCGTGCTGAACGGTGCTTTTCGGCCCGCGGCGACGACCCGCATCTGAACAAGAATTTGCGTTGTCGACGACAAAAAATTTTTTTGTCCGGGCGGTCTGAATCGACCGGCGAAAAGGGGCAACGATGGCGAGCGCCTCGGATCAAGATGCGCTAAAACTGCGCCACCGAGGCGCGCCAACCTTCCAATCACCTTACGAAAATCAGCGTTTCGCCTGGTAGCTGCTGCGGAAATCCGCGCGGCGAGGCACACTCATTTCGCCTGGCCGGCGCCCCTCGCCCGGCCCCTTTTCCGGACCTCCTCGCATGGCGCTTCATGACGACGACGTCGTACCCGCACTCGAATGCCGCGGCCTCAGCAAGCGGTACGGCACCGGCCGCATCGTGCTCG
Organism: Paraburkholderia sp. BR10923; assembly: GCF_040948765.1. Taxonomy (NCBI): domain Bacteria; kingdom Pseudomonadati; phylum Pseudomonadota; class Betaproteobacteria; order Burkholderiales; family Burkholderiaceae; genus Paraburkholderia; species Paraburkholderia sp. BR10923. The sequence goes on from NZ_JBFPKO010000005.1 coordinate 415,703, forward strand.
CGCAGCTCGACTTCACGCTCGCTGCGGGAGAGTTCGTCGCGATCATGGGCGACTCGGGCGTTGGCAAGTCGACGTTGCTCAACCTGATCGCCGGACTCGACCGCGCCGATAGCGGCAGTGTGCTGATCGACGGACGCCCGGTCGAGCAACTCGACGATAACGCCGCGACGCGTCTGCGCCGCCAGAAGCTCGGCTTCGTATTCCAGGCGTTTCATGTGCTGCCGCATCTGACGCTCGCGCAGAACGTCGCGCTGCCACTGCTGCTCAACGATCTGCCGACGGCCGCCGCGCTCGACATGCTCGCGGCGGTCGGGCTCGGCGGACGCGGCGACGACTTTCCGCGCGATCTCTCCGGTGGCGAATTGCAGCGCGTAGCCATTGCACGCGCACTCGTGCATCGTCCAACGCTGCTTCTCGCCGACGAACCGACCGGCAACCTCGATCCCGCGACGGCGCACGACGTACTCGGCCTGTTCCGCGCGCAAAGCAAGGCGACGGGCGCGGCGACGATCATGGTCACGCATTCGGAAGCCGCGGCAGCCGTGGCCGACCGGGTGTTGATCCTGAGCGACGGCGGCTTGCATGCCGCGCGCGATAAAGCCGCGAACGTCGCGCACGCCGCGGCCCGCTCGACCGACGATGGCCGCTGACCTTCAGCCACTGCCGCGCGCGCCCGGCTATCGCGTTCTCGCAGGCTGGCTACTGGCCGCGGAATGGCGCAGCCATCGCGGACGCGCACTCGTCGCAATCGCGACGATCGCGCTCGGCGTCGCGCTCGGCTACGCGGTGCAACTGATCAACAGCGCGGCCTTCAATGAATTCTCCGCGGCCGCGCGCAGTCTGTCCGGGGAAGCGGACCTGCAAGTGCGCGGCGCGCAGCCTTTCGTCGACGAGTCCCTTTATCCGCAGCTGGCCAACGAGCCGGGCGTGGCGCTAGCGAGTCCCGTGCTCGCGCTCGACGTCGCGGTGCCCGGCCGCAACGGTGCACTGCCCGTTCTCGGCATCGACGTCTTCAAGGCGAGCCGGATCACGCCCGATCTGATCGGCGTACCCTCGCCTGAGCGCCCGTTCGACACGCTCGCCTCCGATGCGATATTTCTGTCGACGGCCGCGCAGCAATGGCTGAACGTCAAGACCGGCGACGACGTGACGCTGCGGGTCGGCACCTCGGATCTGCAGTTGCGCGTCGCGGGCGGGCTCATGCGCACGCGGCCGGGTCAACGGCTCGCGGTGATGGACATCGCCGCCGCGCAATGGCGGTTCGGCAAGGTGGGCAAGCTGTCGCGCGTCGACGTGCAGCTCGAGCGCGGCGTCGATCGGCAACGCTTCAAACGCGATCTGCAACAGCGACTCGGCAGTGCCTGGGTAGTCGCCGAAACGCGCGATACTGAGAGCCGTACCGATCGCCTGTCGCGTGCTTATCGGATCAACATGAACGTGCTCGCACTGGTCGCGCTGTTCACCGGCGCGTTCCTCGTGTTTTCGACGCAGGCGCTCGGTGTCGTGCGACGCCGCTCGCAGTTCGCGATGCTACGCGTGCTCGGCCTCACGCGAGCTCAGCTATTGCGGCAGATCCTGCTCGAAGGCGCGCTGCTCGGGCTACTCGGTTCGTTGTTTGGACTTGCGCTCGGCTACGCGATGGCAAGCGGTGCGCTGCGCTTTTTCGGCAGCGATCTTGGCGGCGGCTATTTTCCGGGTGTGCAACCGCGAGTCGGTTTCGAGCCGCTCGCGAGCGCGGTGTTTCTCGCGCTCGGGGTCGCGGTGTCGGTGTTGGGCAGCGTCGCGCCCGCCATCGACGCGGCGCGCGCACGGCCTGCCGCGGCACTCAAGGCCGGCGCCGAGGAAACCGCGCTGGCGCGGCTCGCGACGCCGTGGCCGGCGTTCGGCTGTTTGCTGGCGGCCGCCGCGCTGACGCGCGTGCCGCCGTGGTTCGATGCGCCGATTGCTGGTTATCTGGCGGTCGCGTTGCTGCTCGTCGGCGGCATCGCACTGATGCCGCGCGTGACCGCGCTGATTTTTGGTGCGGCGAGCCATGTGCGCGGCGCGCGACGCCGCGCGGGCGCGACGACTACGCTCGCGATTGCGCGTCTCGCGAATGCGCCGGGGCAGGCGTCGATCGCGATGGGCGGCGTGCTGTCGAGCTTCGCGCTGATCGTCGCGATGGCGATCATGGTGGCCAGCTTCCGCGTATCCGTCGACGACTGGATCTCGCATCTGCTGTCCGCGGATCTCTATGTGCGCCTAACCTCCGGCGGCAATAGCGGTGACAGTGGCGGCTTGCGGCCCGACCAACAGACGCGCATCGCGACGGTCCCCGGCATCCGCCATGCTGCGTTTTCGCGCATCACGCATCTGACACTCGATCCCGCCCGCCCGGACGTCGCGCTGCTCGCCCGCGAGATCGATGCGGCCGATCCGGGTGCGACCCTGCAGATGACCGGCGCGGTGCTCTCCCCGTCCGCGCTTCGCACCGGAGACATGCCTATTTGGGTTTCCGAAGCAATGGTCGACCTGTATGGGTATCAGTCAGGTCAACGCGTGCGGTTGCCGCTCGGCGAGCAGGGCCAGACGTTCGTCGTCGCCGGTGTCTGGCGCGACTACGCGCGGCAGAGCGGCGCGATTCAGATACGGCTTGGCGATTATCGGCGGCTCACCGGCGACTCCACCGCAACCGATGTCGCGGTGACTGTCGAGCCGGGCGTGAGTGTCGAACGCGTCGTCGCAAGTTTGAAGGCGTTGCCGTTCGGCGCTTCGCTCGATTTGTCGCAACCGGGGGAGATCCGTGCGCGCACGCTGGTCATCTTCGATCGAAGTTTCGCGGTCACGTATCTGCTCGAGGCGGTGGCCATAGTGATCGGCTTGTTCGGTGTCGCCGCGACGTTTTCCGCGCAGACGCTCGCGCGCGCCCGCGAGTTCGGGATGTTGCGCCACGTCGGCGTGACGCGCGCGCAGATTTTTGCGATCCTCGCATCGGAGGGCGGCCTGCTCACCGCATCCGGCATTGCGCTGGGTTTCGCGCTTGGTTTCGCGATCAGCCTGATTCTCGTGTTCGTCGTCAATCCGCAGTCGTTTCACTGGAGCATGTCGCTGCATGTGCCGTGGTTCGTGCTGGGCACGGTCGCGTTGGTGATGCTAGTGCTGTCGTGCACGACGGCGGTGGTAGCGGGACGGGGTGCGGTGTCGGTGGATGCCGTGCGCGCGGTGAAGGAGGACTGGTGATGCGAGTTGTGCGGCGTGCGTGGGGGATGCGATTGCTTTGGAGTCCCAGCAAATCTTCACTCCCATACCCTCATCGAACTTTTCGGAGCCTACTTTGCGTTGGCATAGCCGCTGCGTCGCCCTCTTTTGCCGCTAGCAGCGACTCCTCTGCATCCACGCCGGCCGCCTTCGCGATAGTCACGCCAGAACATCTGATCTCGTTTCCGCGGGACACCGGTGCCCATCCGGAATTCCGCACCGAATGGTGGTACGCGACGGGCTGGCTCACGACACCCGACCACCAACCGCTCGGATTCCAGATCACGTTCTTCCGTTCGGCGACTGGTCACGATGCCGCCGACCCCAGCGCCTTCGCCCCCTCGCAACTGATCATTGCGCACGCTGCGCTGAGCGATCCGGCCATCGGCCATCTCGTTCACGATCAACGCATCGCCCGGCAAGGTCTCGGGCTTTCCTACGCGAAGCCCGACAACACCAACGTCAAACTCGACGCATGGAAAATGATTCGCGCCGCGGACGGTCACTACGACGTCATCGCCGACGCAAGCGGATTCTCGCTACACCTCCAACTCGCGCCAACGCAGCCTCCGCTAATTCAGGGCGAGCGCGGTTACTCGCGCAAAGGAGCGCGTCCCGAACAGGCAAGCTATTACTACAGCGAACCGCAACTCCGCGTGACGGGCACTGTGGTGCGCCCGGCCGCGGGTGCAAACGACTCGACGCGCAATGCTGCCGTGACGGGTACCGCATGGCTCGATCACGAATGGTCGAGCACGTTGCTCGACGCCAATGCGGTCGGATGGGATTGGCTCGGCGCCAATTTGACGGACGGCTCGGCGCTCATGATATTCAAGATCCGTAGCCGCGATGGACATGCAACATGGGCCCACGCGACGCTTCGCAGACCCGATGGGCAGGTAACGAACTTCGGCCCCGGCGAAGTTGCGTTCACGCCGCATCGCATGTGGCGGTCGCCGCACACAAATACTTTGTACCCGGTATCGATGACGGTTAGAGCCGGAACTCTGACATGGCAACTCGATCCGCTGATGGACGATCAGGAACTCGATTCACGACAGTCGACCGGCGCAGTGTATTGGGAAGGCGCGGTGCGAGTGAGCCAACAGAATGCCGATGTAGGGCGGGCCTATCTGGAACTGACGGGTTACGCGGATGTGCTGCGGATCGGAAAGTAGTGAAGCGCGCGGAATCGACCGCGTAAACGCAAAAACCCCACCGCTGCGGGTGGGGTTTCTGGCTTTGGGGGAGCCTGACGATTACCTACTTTCACACGGGCAATCCGCACTATCATCGGCGTGGAGTCGTTTCACGGTCCTGTTCGGGATGGGAAGGGGTGGGACCGACTCGCTA
>NZ_JBFPKO010000060.1:0-12536 GCF_040948765.1 Paraburkholderia sp. BR10923
GAACAGGACCGTGAAACGACTCCACGCCGATGATAGTGCGGATTGCCCGTGTGAAAGTAGGTAATCGTCAGGCTCCCCCAAAGCCAGAAACCCCACCCGCAGCGGTGGGGTTTTTGCGTTTACGCGGCCGAAATTAACAAACAGCATTGAAGTAAGCGAAACCCTCCACCCGCCTCAATGCGTCTCAACCCTCTCGGAAGCGCTCGCATTGAACGCCCTATGAAATCAGATCTGGCATTGCAAACCTACGGCGCGGGTTCGTCGGGCATGGTCTGCGGTTTCCGGTTCTTGCCGACGCTTGCCGGACGGCCGATCGACGCGGACGAGGTCATCGACTGGTTCCGCGAGAGTGAGGACGATGCCGACGCTACCGCAAAGGACGGTGGCGAGTTTCTGTGGCTTCACTTCAATCTCGCGCATAGCGCGAGCGAGCGCTGGATGCGCACGCAACTCGATCTGTCCGAAGCGTTTTTCGACGCCTTGCGCGAAGGCTCGCATTCGACGCGGATCGAGCATGCGGACGGCGCACTGCGCGCAGTCGTCAACGACGTCATGTTCAACCTCGAGTTCATCCCGTCCGAAATCGCGCGACCAGGCCGACCTGCTCGTGCAGATCGTCCGCCGAAACAGTGCCGACGTCGATCGAATCGAGGACCGCTTCCTGTCGCAACGGCCGACGCAAAACCGCCTCGACCTCGGCGCGATGCGTCGCACGCTGACACGCCTGCAGCGGATGCTGGCACCCGAACCGGGCGCAATTTTCCGCTTGCTGGCGAGGCCGCCTCGCTGGCTTCATGTGGAAGAACTGCAGGATCTGCGTGAATCGACGGAGGAGTTCTCGGTCGTGCTTTCGGACGTGGCCGGATTGATCGAGCGGGTTAGATTGCTGCAGGAAGAAATCACCTCGCGTCTCGAGGAGCAGAACAACCGCACGCTATTTACGCTGACGCTCGTCACGGTGCTGGCGATGCCAATCAATATCATTGCCGGTTTCTTCGGCATGAACGTTGGTGGCATTCCGCTCGCCGAGAACAAGCATGGATTTTAGGTGATGGTGTTGCTGGAAGTCGGCTCTACCGGGCTGACAGGCTGGTGGGCATTTAGCCGCAGAAGGGAGCGCTAGAACGCACAGCAGACTCGGCCCGCTTCTTACGAGGCCAAACCCACCGACGTGATTGAAACCAGAAGATGCCCGTCTTTGAATACGCTTCGCAACGATCCAAAGAGGGCAAGTACTCGTCGATTACTCGAGTGCGTTATTCGAGCGCGGCAGCCGGCCCAAAGAACTCATAACGGCTCTGCGATTCCGGCACGCCGATCGCCTTCAGGCCTTTCTTGATCGCCTTCATGAACGCGATGGGCCCGAGGAAATACACGTCGACGTCACGCGTTTCCGGCAACCACTTCTTCAGATTCGCTTCGTCGACGTAACCGACTGCGTGCGCGTCGGCATCGCCGTGACGGCGCTGCTCGTAGCAATAGAAGCGCTTCAGTTGCGGATGGCGCGCGGCCAATGCATCGATCGCGCCGCGGAACGCATGCACGCCACCATGACGGGCCGCGTGAATGAAATGCACCGGACGATTGGTCGTCAGCGCGGCTTGCAGCATCGCCATCGTCGGCGTGATACCTACGCCGCCGCTGATCAGCACCAACGGCTTGTCGCCGGGTTGCAGCGTAAATTCGCCGGCCGGCGCGAACAGTTCGAGCGTGTCGTTTTCGTTGATCTGTTCGTGCAGATACTTCGATACCGTGCCATTCGGTTCACGCTTCACGCTGATGCGATATTCGTGGCCATCGCTCAATGCGGACAGCGAATAGTTGCGGCGCACTTCTTCGCCGTCGATCACCAGACGCACGCCAATGTACTGACCCGGCTGAAACGCGAGCAATTCGCCGCCGTCATCGGGACGCAGATAGAACGACGTGATCTCGTCGCTTTCACGCACTTTGCGCGCGACGCGGAACAGCCGCGTGCCGCGCCAGCCGCCGGGAGCTGCTGCGCTTTCGGCGTAGATCTTCTCTTCGAGGCCGATCAGCAGATCCGCGAGTTGCTGATACGCGGCGGCCCACGCTTCGATCACGGCGTCGGTTGCGACGTCCGCGCCGAGTACTTCACGAATCGCGCGAAGCAGGCACTTGCCGACGATCGGATAGTGCTCAGGCTGCACGTTCAGCGACACGTGCTTGTTGATGACCTGCGCGACGAGCCCGCCCAGTTGCTCGAGCTGATCGATATGGCGTGCATACATCACGACGCCGTTGGCCAGCGCACGCGCCTGCGAGCCGCTCGCCTGATGGGATTGATTGAAGATCGGGCGCACTTCCGGATGCTCGCTGAGCATCACGCGGTAGAAGTGCGTGGTGAGCGCCTCGCCGCCGCTTTCCAGGAGCGGCACGGTTGCTTTGATAATGGCGCGGTGTTCGGCGGATAGCATATTTTCAAGTCCTGATGAGAGTCTGTGTGAGCGTCTGTCTATCAGCGAGTGTCACAGCCGGTTTCGGCAGACTGCCTCTACTATCCACAAATCGTGCCAGGTATAAAATGCATTCAGATCAACGATCTGGCAAATAAGATGGTTCATTCGACACTAGTCGAAAAGACTCGACCCGCAGTCGATCTGACTACCGAGGCGGTCCTCGACGTTCTTACCCCGCTGATTCTCGACCTGTCGCGCGAGCTGTCCGAGCGCGAGCGTTATCGGCGGCTGCTCAGCGCGCTGCGCTCGCTGTTTCCTGGCGACGCGGCCGCATTGCTGCGCCTGGAAGGCGATACGCTCGTGCCGCTCGCGATCGACGGCTTGAGCAGCGATACGCTCGGGCGGCGTTTTCGCGTCGCCGAGCATCCGCGCTTTCAGGAGCTGCTGGCCCAGCCAGGGCCGACGCGCTTCGCGGCTGACTCCGATCTACCCGATCCCTACGATGGCCTCGTGCAAGGCATGGCAGCTGGGCATCTCGAAGTGCACGACTGTCTGGGGTGTCCGCTGTTCATCCGCGGCGAGCCTTGGGGGTTGCTCACGCTCGACGCACTCGACCCGGCGCGCTTCAACACGCTCGACATGGCTTCGCTGCAAGCATTTCTTGGCCTCGCGGCTGCGACCGTCAGCGTCGTCGAACGCATCGACGCGTTGGCGCGCAATGGCGAAGAGGCGCAGCGTCGCGCGGAAGCTTATCGGCTAGCGAGCAGCGAGAGCCGGCGCGAGCTGATCGGCAGCAGCGATGCGCACCGCCGTATGGTGAAGGAGATCGAGGTGGTGGCCGCCAGCGATCTGACCGTGCTCGTCACCGGCGAGACCGGCGTCGGCAAGGAGCTGGTCGCGAACGCGATCCACGCGCTGTCGCCGCGCGCGAACAAGCCGCTGATCAGCCTGAACTGTGCGGCATTGCCCGATACGCTCGTCGAGAGCGAGCTGTTCGGGCACGTGCGCGGCGCGTTTTCGGGGGCGTCGGCGGATCGGCGCGGCAAGTTCGAACTCGCCGACGGCGGCACCATTTTCCTCGACGAGGTCGGTGAGTTGCCGCTCGCGATGCAGGCGAAACTGTTGCGCGTGCTGCAGAACGGCCAGTTGCAGCGCATCGGCTCGGATCACGAACACAGAGTCGACGTGCGGCTGATCGCCGCGACCAATCGCGATCTCGCCGAAGAAGTGCGCGCGGGCCGCTTTCGCGCCGACCTCTATCATCGCCTCAGCGTGTATCCGCTGCGCGTGCCGCCGTTGCGCGAGCGTGGCCGCGACGTGCTACTGCTGGCGGGCTTCTTCCTCGAAGACAATCGCTCGCGGCTCGGTTTGCTGAGTCTGCGTCTTGCGGCCGACGCGCAGGCCGCGTTGCTGCACTACTCATGGCCCGGCAATGTGCGCGAACTCGAGCATCTGATCGGACGCAGTGCGCTGAAGGCGTTGGCGGCCAGTCGTGAGCGCCGCCGTATTCTGACGTTGACGGCCGCGGACTTCGCGTTGTCCGACGCACAGAATCAATAAGCCAATCGAACAGCCACGCAGAGCGAGGAAAGCGAGACGAAAGACTTTCGCAGCGCGGTCACCGAGTTCGAACGCAATCTCGTTCTCGAAGCGCTGATCCGCAATAGGCAAAACTGGGCGGCGGTCGCGCGCGAGCTAGGGTTGGACCGGGCGAATCTGAATCGGCTGGCCAAACGGCTCGGGCTCAAATAACGAAGCAGGTGAAGGAGCATCGTTGCGGCACGCAAATGCGACCAGGCGAGGCCACATCGGATCGCGCCGAAAACAGATTGTCAGCGCCGCGCGCTAGGCCTAACGTCTTAACTAAAGCCAAAGGCCCGCTTCGGAAAATCGAACTTCGCGGCACACAGCGCGTCGGTCATAGTGGGCCCTAACGAGGACCAACACACTAAACCAGGAGACTCCGCCATGTCCGCTGCCCCACAGAAGCTCGACGATTGGCTCAACAAGCAGGCGGTGGCCGAAGACGACATCACCGCGTTTCCGTTAGCGGCGCTCGCCGCCACGCTCGATCGCGAGGAAAGCGGCGACACCGTGCCGCCGTTGTGGCACTGGCTGTACTTTCTGCCGGTCGCACCGCTATCCGAAGTCGGTCCCGATGGACATCCGAAGCGTGGCGGTTTTCTGCCACCCGTGCCATTGCCGCGCCGTATGTGGGCGGGTGGCCGACTCACGTTTCATGCGCCGCTGAAGACCGGTGAACATGCGCGGCGCACGTCGACGATCGCCAACATCGAGGACAAGACCGGCCGCTCGGGCCGCCTCGTCTTCGTCACCGTGCAACATACGATCGAAGTCGATGGCGAGTTGAAGCTGGAAGAGGAGCACGACATCGTCTATCGCGACGCGCCGCAGGAGGGAGCGCGGCCGCAACAGCCGGCGCCCGCACCCGAAGGCGAAACGTGGCGCCGCACGATCGACGCCGATGCCGTGATGCTGTTCCGCTACTCGGCGCTGACTTTCAACGGCCATCGCATTCACTACGACCATCCCTATGTCACGCAAGTCGAAGGCTATCCGGGCCTCGTCGTGCATGGCCCGCTGATCGCGACGCTGCTCGTCGATCTCGTGCGCCGCGAACTGCCGCAAGCGACGCTGCAAAGTTTCGCGTTTCGCGCGCTTCGCCCGACCTTCGCGGATCAGCCGTTCACGGTATGCGGCAAGCCCGCCGCCGACGGCAAGACGATCGACCTGTGGGCGAAGGACCACGAAGGTTATCTGACCATGCGCGCGACCGCCGCGCTCGCCTGACTTCCACGGGACTCGATTATGCAAACCACGCAACACGATTCGTTCCAGGACATTCGAGAGGCCGTGCGCGATCTGTGTCAGCAGTTTTCCGGCGAGTACTTTCGCAAGATCGACGAGGCGCGCGGCTATCCGGAAGAGTTCGTCGACGCGCTGACGAAGGCCGGGTGGCTCGCCGCGCTGATTCCGCAGGACTTCGGCGGCTCGGGGCTCGGGCTCACGGAAGCATCGGTGATCATGGAAGAGATCAATCGCGCGGGCGGCAACTCGGGCGCGTGCCACGGGCAGATGTACAACATGGGCACGCTGTTGCGGCACGGTTCGGAAGAACAGAAGCGAAAGTATCTGCCGAAGATCGCGAACGGCGACTTGCGTCTGCAATCGATGGGCGTGACCGAACCGAGCACCGGCACCGATACGACGAAGATCAAGACCACCGCCGAACGGCGCGGTGACCGTTACGTGATCAACGGTCAGAAGGTGTGGATCTCGCGCGTGCAGCACTCGGACCTGATGATCCTGCTCGCGCGCACCACGCCGCTCGCGGACGTGAAGAAGAAACCGGAGGGCATGTCGATCTTCATCGTCGATCTGCGCGAAGCGATCGGTCATGGCCTGACCGTGCAGCCCATTTTGAACATGGTCAATCACGAGACCAACGAGCTCTTTTTCGACAACCTCGAAATCCCGGCCGAGAATCTGATCGGCGAGGAAGGGCAAGGCTTCAAATACATTCTCGATGGCCTCAACGCGGAGCGCACGCTGATCGCCGCGGAGTGCATCGGCGACGGTTACTGGTTCGTCGACAAAGTCACCGAGTACGCGAAGGAGCGCGTCGTGTTCGGCAGGCCGATAGGACAGAACCAGGGCGTGCAGTTTCCGATCGCGCGTTCGTTCATCAACGTCGAGGCAGCGAGCCTGATGCGCTTCGAAGCGGCACGTCGTTTCGACGCGCATCAACCGTGCGGCGCGCAAGCGAACATGGCGAAGCTGCTCGCTGCGGACGCGTCGTGGGAAGCGGCCAATGCGTGCCTGCAATTTCACGGCGGTTTCGGCTTCGCGTGCGAATACGACGTCGAGCGCAAGTTTCGCGAAACGCGTCTGTATCAGGTCGCACCGATCTCGACCAATCTGATTCTCTCGTACGTGGCCGAGCATATCCTCGGGCTGCCGCGTTCGTTCTGACCCGCTGGCGGACATCATGAGACCACTCGACGGTATCAAGGTCATCACGCTCGAACACGCGATCGCCGCGCCGTTCTGCACGCGTCAACTGGCCGATCTCGGCGCGCGCGTGATCAAGATCGAACGGCCCGGCGTCGGCGATTTCGCGCGCGACTATGACGAACGCGTGCATGGGCTGTCGTCGCACTTCGTGTGGACCAATCGCTCGAAAGAAAGTCTTTCGCTCGACCTGAAGCAGCCCGCGGCGGCGGAGATTCTCGACGCATTGGTTGCCGATGCCGACGTGCTCGTGCAGAACCTCGCACCGGGTGCGGCCGAACGGCTCGGCCTCGGCTACGACACGCTGAACCAGAAGTATCCGAAGCTGATCGTCTGCGATATTTCCGGCTACGGCGCGGACGGTCCGTATCGCGACAAGAAGGCGTACGACCTGCTGATTCAAAGCGAGTCCGGCTTTTTGTCGATCACCGGCTCTCCTGGCGCGCCAGCGAAGGCGGGCTGCTCGATCGCGGATATCGCGGCGGGCATGTACGCTTATTCGAACATCCTGAGCGCGCTGTTGCAGCGGGGACGCACGGGGCGCGGTTGCCGTATCGACGTGTCGATGCTCGAGAGCATGGTCGAGTGGATGGGTTATCCGCTCTACTACGCGATCGACGGTCAGTCGCAGCCTGCGCTCGCGGGCGCCGCGCATGCAACGATCTATCCTTATGGCCCGTTTCCCGCTGGCGACGGCAAGACGGTCATGCTCGGCCTGCAGAACGAACGCGAATGGAAGCTGTTCTGCGAGCGCGTGCTCCACCAGCCTGAGCTAACAACGGACGAACGCTTCGCATCGAACTCGAAACGCACCGCGGCGCGCAATGCATTGCGCGAGGTGATCGTCGCGGCGTTCGCGAAGCTGAGCGCCGCGCAGGTGATCGAGCGACTCGATCAGGCAGGCATAGCGAACGCGCAGATGAATACGCTCGCGGACGTGTGGGCGCATCCGCAACTGAAGGCACGCGAGCGCTGGCAGGAAGTCGGCACGGCAGCGGGCACGATACCGGCATTGCGGCCTCCGGGTTTGCCTTCCGACATCGAGCCTCGGATGGACCCTGTACCTACGCTTGGTCAACACACCGAATCAATTCTGCGCGAGCTTGGTTACGACAATGCGCGCATCGACGCGCTGCGCGCGGCCGGCACGATCTGATTCAGTAGGCCTGTTTCGGTTCGCGCCCGCATGCATGTGATGCGGGATGACAAGCCGGTATTCCGAACGAACCCGATGCAACCTGGCATCACACGGCGCACGACACTCATGAACGACCATCCCAGTCTCACGCTCGCCACTTTCGCTGCGCAACTCGACTTCGACAGTATCCCGAACGAGGTCGTCGAGCGGACCGTCAACCTGTACGTCGATTGGCTCGGCTCGGCGCTTGCAGGCAAAGGCGCACGCCCGGTCGAGACGATCGCTCGGTTTGCGCGCGCAGCGGCCGGTGCGACGAACGAGGGCCTCTGCGAGGTACTGATCGATCGCGGCCGCACGACGCCGTATTTCGCCGCGATGATCAACGGCGCGGCATCGCATTTCGCCGAACAGGACGACGTGCACAATGGCTCGGTGTTTCATCCCGCGACCGTGGTGTTTCCGGTTGCGCTCGCGTTAGCACAGGCAAAGCGAGCGTCGGGGCGCGACTTCATCACGGCGGCCGTGGCGGGATACGAGGTCGGCATTCGCATCGGCGAATTTCTCGGGCGCTCGCACTACAAGGTGTTTCACACCACGGGCACGGTCGGCACGCTCGCGGCGGCGGCAACTGCAGGACGATTGCTGTGCTTGGCGCCGTCGCAGATGCTCGATGCGTTCGGCTCGGCGGGCACACAGGCTAGCGGCTTGTGGGAATTTCTGCGCGACGCCGCCGACTCGAAGCAACTGCACACCGCGATGGCCGCCGCGAACGGCCTGATGGCCGCGCAACTCGCCGCCGACGGCTTCAAGGGTGCGACGCACATTCTCGAAGGCGCGCAGGGCATGGCCGCGGGCATGTCGAGCGATGCCGATCCGGCTCGCCTCGTCGATCGCCTTGGCAGCCGCTGGGCGACCGCGGAGACGTCGTTCAAATATCACGCGGCGTGCCGCCATACGCATCCCGCCGCCGATGCGCTGCTCGCTGTGGTGCGGGCGCATCGTCTCGCGCCGCGCGACATCGCGAAGGTCGTCGCGCACGTGCATCAAGGCGCGATCGATGTGCTCGGTCCCGTGATCGCGCCGCGTACCGTGCATCAGGCGAAGTTCAACATGGGTACGGTGCTTGGGCTCGTCGCGCATCACGGCTATGCGGGCATGACCGAATTCGAGCAGGGTTTCGACGCGAGCGAGATCCTTGTGTTTCGCGACAAGGTCACGATGACGCTCGACGCCGAAGTCGACGCCGCCTATCCCGCGCGCTGGATAGGCAAGGTCACGGTGACCACGACCGACGGCCGTGTTTTCGATGGGCGTGTCGATGAGCCGAAGGGCGATCCAGGGAACACGTTGTCGCGCGACGAGATTGCGATGAAGCTGCATCGGCTAGCGGCATTCTCGGGTGCGGCTAGTGAAGAGGAAGCGGCGCAACTGCTTCGCCGGGCGTGGGGTGTTGCCGAAGTGGCGCAGATTGGCCCGGTATTCGATGCAACTGCGCGCACGATGGTGGCGGCATGAGCGCGCTGCCCCGGTCGTATCTGTTCGTGCCTGGGAATCGGCCTGAGCGGTTTGACAAGGCCTATGCGGCCGGCGCGGATGCGGTGATTCTCGATCTGGAAGACGCGGTGCAGCCGGATCAGAAAGTGCCGGCGCGCGCGGCGGTGGTGGCTGCGGTATCGGCTAACGCCTCGCGGGCCGTGTGGGTGCGTATCAATGGCTCGGATACGCGTTGGTTTTCAGATGACGTTGCTGCGCTCGTTTGTCAGAGCGGCGTCGCCGGAATCGTGCTGCCGAAGGCTGAGACGCGCGAACAGATCTGCGCGGTGCTGGCGAACGCGCATCCGGCGTTAAGCGTACTGCCGATTGTCGAGACTGCGTGCGGATTCGCGAATCTTGCGGAGTTATGCGGCGCGCCGCGCGTGCTGCGTATCGTGTTCGGTACGCTGGATTTTCAGGTCGATCTCGGCATCGATGGGGATGGCGAGGAGTTGCATCTGTTTCGCTCGCAGATCGTGCTTGCATCGAGGTTGGCCGGAATCGGTGCGCCGGTGGATGGCGTATCGACGGCCATTACCGATGCTGATGCGGTGCAAGCCGATGCACGGCGCGGGCGGCGGTTTGGTTTCGGCGGCAAGCTTTGCATTCATCCGAAGCAGATCGAGGCGGTGCACCGCGCATATGCATGGAGTGACGCCGAGGTGGAGTGGGCGCGACGCGTGCTTGCGGCTGTCGAGGCGAGCCATGGCGGGGCAGTCGCCGTGGATGGAAAGATGGTCGATATGCCGGTGATCCTGCGGGCGCGGAGAGTTTTGGGCAACTCCGAGAGCTTCTGACAACGCCGTTTTCGTCGTGCCCTCATAGCAGGATTCCTACATCGCCTGCTGGTCATTCGGACGACGTACCAGTAAGCACCTCACCCAAGGGAATACCCTCCCATCATCGCACTTGAATAGTTAGCAGGTCACATGCTAGATTGAATTGTTATCGGTAACAATATTCGCCGAAAAGCCAAAAGATCTGTTCCTTTCAGCACGTCAGAAAAATACCTTCCCGATGAGTACTATTCAAAATCCAGTTCTGCGCGGCTTCAACCCGGACCCTTGTATATGCCGTGGCAAGGATGCGTGGTATATCGCGGTTTCAACGTTTGAATGGTATCCGGGCGTTCTCATTTACGAATCGAAAGACTTCGTCAATTGGGAACTCAAGGCCACGCCTCTGGACAGGTTGTCGCAATTGAACCTGATCGGAGAGCAGCCGTCCGGAGGCATATGGGCGCCAGCCCTGTCCTATCACGACGGTCTTTACTGGCTCGTGTATACCGACACCAAGGCATGGAAAGGCGAACAGAAGATTTCCCCGCTGCGCGACATGCACAACTACCTCGTGACCGCCCCGGACATTGCCGGACCCTGGTCGGAGCCCGTCCATCTCGTCTCCGGTGGATACGATCCATCGCTGTTCCACGACGAATCCGGCAGAAAGTGGCTCGCTTATATCCGGCGCGACTTCAGAGGAATCCACGAAGATCTTTTCGTCGGAATCGTTCTGCGGGAATACTCGGTGCAGGAGGAAAAGCTGATCGGTGAAGAGCGTGTGATTTACAAAGGCGCCAACCTGAAGACCGATTACTTCATGAAATGTCAGATATACGAGGCTCCCCATTTATTGAAGAGGGGGGACTGGTACTACCTGATCACGGCGGAGGGCGGCACAGGCTATACGCATGCAACGTGCGTATCCAGGTCCCGCGATATCTTCGGTCCATACGAGTTTCATCCTGACACGCCGATGCTCACGTCGCGCGACGCGAATGGCCGGATCCAGCGGACCGGCCACGGCAATCTGGTCGAAGGTCCGAATGGCCGGTGGTACATGACGTACCTCGGATCGAGACCAATCGATGCGCAAACGAGGCGCTCGCCGCTAGGCCGCGAGACCTGCATCGCCCCGATCGAATGGCATGCCGGCTGGCCCCACCTCGCCACTGGCGGAGTGGTCCCCGCCGAATCTTTTGCGATCGACTCGGAGATCGAGCAAAGGCTCGACAGCAGTTGGGCGATCGATTTCGGACAATGCGCCGCGCTGCCGCTGGAACTGCAGAGTCTGCGCATTCCCATTAGCGACGACTGGTGCAATCTTCACGACCGTCCAGGCTATCTGCGGATAAGGGGACAAGAGTCACCAACCTCGCGCTTCCATCAAAGCATGCTGGCCTGTCGAATCCGTGACTGGCAGTTCGAGGTCGAAACGGCGCTGGAATTTTCGCCCAAGTCATATCTGCACATGGCTGGGCTCATGGCGCGTTACGACGAAAACACCTTTTACTACCTGTTCGTCACGCGCGACGACGACGGCACGAAAATCCTGTCCTACATGGAAATGGATGCGGGCAGCTTCGCCTATAGCAATCGACTGGCGACGCTGCCCGAGTCCACCGGGATCGACCTGCGGATTCGCGTCGTAGACGCAAAACTGAGCTTCTTCTATCGCGTGGCACACGGTGACTGGAAGGACCTCGGACTGGCAAAGGATTTCACGAAACTCAGCGATGAATATGCCACCCCAATCGGCTTCACGGGGGCTTTCGCTGGTATCACCGTCAATGACATGCTCGGTTTTCGCGAACCTGCCGACTTCAAGTCGTTCTCATATCGCCAACTGACCGGCTAGAGCTCGAATTTCGCTTCACCGCTGTCGCTTAATAATAAGGAAGACTTCATGCGCTTTCGTTGGAGACATCGCTATCTCGTGCTGCTGATTCTGTTCGCGATCTATCTGCTCTGTTACATGGACAGAATGATCATGGCCGCGGCTATTCCATTTATTGCGTCCGAGTTTCATCTGTCGGCGATGGAAATGGGAGGAATCCTCAGTGCGTTCTTCTTCAGCTACGCGCTATGTCAGATTCCGGCCGGCCTGCTGGCAGACAGATTCGGCCCGCGGTTGATGACGACGATCGGCATCACGTGGTGGACGATTTTCACCGCGCTTACCGGACTGTGCAATTCGCTCGGCTTGATGCTGGTGGTGCGGGTCGCATTCGGCGTCGGCGAAGCGCTCTTTCCTCCGGCCGCGTTCAAGGCACTGTCGGCATGGTTCCCGAAGCGCGAATTGGGCCGGGCGACCGGGCTGATGATGACCACGAATGCGCTGGGACCCGCACTGGCTCCGCTGTTCGTGGCGGCCGTGATGGCAGTGTGGGGATGGCGCGCGATTTTCACGAGTCTGTTCATTCCCGGTATCGCGATGGCGATATTCGGCTGGATCTATATCAGAAACAGCCCGAAGGATAGCAAGCACGTTTCGAATACCGAATTAGGGCATTGCTGATCAAGTCCACCGCATAGCTACTCGGAGCGTTATAGAGCGGAGTGGATAAGGAAGGCAGAACAGGATGAAGCAGCAGACGCTGGCGATGGCAGCTGACGAAGGTGCGGGTTTCGAGA
>NZ_JBFPKO010000061.1:0-11869 GCF_040948765.1 Paraburkholderia sp. BR10923
TCACCAGCCGCACCGCCTCCAGCTTGAATTCCAGGGTGTACCGCGCACGCTTCAATTGGCTCATCTTCGTTTCTCCTTGCTGCAGTTTAAACCTCAGCAAGGGATACGTTTTTCAGAGGCAAGCTCAGTCTGCGTGTCAGGAAGTGCGTGTAACGCATCCAGTGCTTGAACGTCCCGAAGACATGTTCGACGGTGCGTCTGCGTATCGTCATTGCATCTGGCGTTTTGTCGAGGTGACGTTGAACGCCTTCCAACACCGACTCGTGCTCCCATCGGGTGATTCGCCGATACGGACTTAGCGTGCATTGCGATCTTATTGAGCACTGAGGGCAGGCGCTGCACCAGTATCGGCGCAATTGCATACCATGTTCCTCCCGGGCGAAACGGTAGATTGCCCGTTCACCGGCTGGACACTGGTATTCGTCGTCCCGCGCAATGTAGATGAAGTCGGCCCTATCAAATCGACCATGGCATTTTGCACTTGATGTCGTAGTTTCGGCAGCATTACCGCGATCCGGCCTCCACGCACTCTCTGATCTGAGGCCCGCTATAGTAGCCACGATCGGCGACTGCCCGCAGTCTGGTCTTGCCCATCGCATCGCGCGCAGCCTTCGCAATAGGACTGAGCTGCGCCCGGTCACTGCCGGAGTTTGTGACCTCGTGAGCCACGATGAGGTGATGTTTGGCGTCAACTGCTACTTGTACGTCGTAGCCCACCATACCTGATCCTTTTCCGCTCGTCGCCACGGAACGTGCGTCGGGATCGGTCATCGAGAGCTGGCCATCAGGCTGCGTCTTGAGCTGCTCCTTGATCTGATCGAGGTTTCGCATCTGCTCGCGCAAGCACGCGATCTTGTCCTGCAATCGGGTCGTCTTCGCTTCCAACTCGGCAGGTTGCGTACGATCAGCGGTCTCCAGCGCGTTCAGATACCGCTGGATGCTCTCCTCGATCTGCTTCTGGCGCTTGTCGACCTTACCCTCTGTGAAGTTGCGATCGCGAGTGTTGACTGCCTTGAACTTGCTACCGTCGATGGCAACGAGCGCTTGCGAGAACTGCTTCAGTTCACGGCATAAGACGACGAAGCGGCGACATACGTTGCGGATGCCGATACCGTTGTTACGGCGGAAGTCAGCTATGGTCTTGAAGTCCGGCGCCAACCGACCGGTGAGCCACATCAATTCAACATTGCGTTGGCATTCACGTTCCAGGCGGCGGCTCGACTGGACCCGGTTCAGGTAGCCGTAGATATAGATCTTCAGCAGCATGGCCGGATGATAGGACGGGCGACCCGTAGTCGACCGCATCGCGCCATCGAAGCCCAGTGATTCAAGGTCTAGCTCTTCAACGAACGCCTCTATGATCCTGACCGGATTGTCCTCGGCGACAAAATCATCAAGGCACTCCGGAAGCAGCGTCACCTGCTTGCGATCTTCACCTTCTATGAATCGCTTCATCCGGTCACCCAGGCGGAATGAGTTAATCCAGTTTAGGCGACCATGGCGTTTTCACACAGGCTCAGTACGGATGCAGTCGCGATTTTGCGGCATCGGTTGGGCTCGTTCCGCGGCAATACAGTACGGGCGGCAAGACCAATTTTCTCAGGATCAGCCGGCGGGGCAACAAAAATGTCAGGCGCCTGCTCGTCCTGCCCGCCCGAGCTTACATGCGAGACCTGGAGAAACGAACCGGCCGCCTAGCGGACTGAGTTCGCGCAATGCTCGCGCAACGGCATTCAAACGTGGTGGCGTGTGCACTGGCCAACAAGCTGGCCCGAACCGCCTAGGCAGTTGTTGCGCGCCAAACCACATTCGACGCCGGCTTCACCCGTCCGGCCTGAACGAGCACGGCCTCGTCTTTATTGATCACACTCACCCAACTGGTTTTGCGACGACTGAAAATTGATGACGTGAACGGCATACCTGCCTGACGAAGAACCTCCGTGCCAAACAGGCTTTCGAAGCCGACCCACTGTTAAGGATCGTCAGGCGCGAATCTCATCGTGGCGCGGGGAGCGATCCCCAAAACGACGCCGAATAGATTTGGGCAAGCCAACTCGCCATCGAAAATCAGGGTTGCAAAGATGGGTGGACCCAGATTTGGCACATCCATGCCGCTGGGTGGGGGCGGCCATTCCATTAACGCTCATTTGCATCGTCGGCAAAAGAGAGCCTCACGTGATCCGGAAACTGTTCAAGAAAAGCACGTTCGGTATGCCGCGTAGCCAACTATGCACTATTTGATGCACTCGTCAGTAAATTCGCCGCTTTGGTCGGCCCTCGTCGCGGCAATCCGTGGTGTTGCACATCCAACATTGTCGGATATGCAACACAGTAAATCCCACAAACGATACTTGCCGGAAGTTCCCGCAAGCGTTTTGGAGGGTAAGTGCCCATCAGTCATCCCGATCAGCAATGTGTTGGGAGATATCTCTCAGGTGTGTCGTGGCGTTGGCTCAACTATTGCATCTGCTGTCGCGGGGGAAATTGAAGCTGGAGGTAACGAAGCGTGAACACCACACCAAAGCCTCACGAACCACAGACAAGATCTGCAAAAAATGATAGTCGACATTCTATTGCGGCGTCCACTCAAGGTGCCGCGCTACGCGTTATTAACGAACCGGCGCTCTGGATCATCAGTTCCATTCCGTTCCCTGAGCAGGAAGTTTTTTCCTGCGTTGCTGTGCAATCCGACGAACGATGTATCTCACAAAGAAAGATATCAAGGGCTCTGCACAGAATGAAGCTGTGCGGCGAAGTGAGCAGCATGGAGGACCGACATCAACGCGACGGTCAGGACGACCAGCAGAGTTCGTCGCACCTCCTAACCCATGATGTGACTGTTGAATACTTCTGAACTTATGCTACAGGAGCGTCGAGTGCCGAAGCATACTTCAATTCTTCGGGCGCTTTACCGTGGTTCTAATATTGCAGCATACAGTTCGAAAACCTGTATCAAGTGAATTTCTTGCTACGACTTATTGCATATTTCCCTTCTTCACCTGACATCGCTTGCTCGAACTCAGGTCGTCATTGTGATTGAGGACGGTTACTTTAACGATGAACAGATCACGCACCGGGTCTCCCACGATTGCTCGCTTGTTTCCGATGATCCGAAAGCCTTCATCACGAGCGCGATACTGTTTTTTTGCCAGTGAGCGCTGCGTGGCCGTTTCGGAAGCGTGCCAGGAACTCGCTCTCAGAGGATCGGGAAGAACTGCGGGGCTGGCGCGATATAGCGCCGTTACGCGACCCAAGCGAGTAGTGACGCGCCTGCGTCAGCCGCATCTTTCGCGGCTATAGGTACGGATTCTAATGGTGGTAACCAGTGCTCTTGGCCGTTGCATTGGTGGCCGCATGAAAATGCGGTTCAATTTAGCAGAGCAAGTGACACGCTCAAGTGAATAGATATCAAAATATTGAATATGTACAGAATGCGAAGAAGATGTGATTTTCGATATCTTAAGATAGCGAGTTAGCCTGTTATCCAACCCAAACGCAATGAACCTTTCGGCGATCATTCCACGGATACTTGCGCGGTCGCCCGCCGAGAGAGCTGTTTTTAGTATAGGGTCGGTTAATTCAAGCACTTAGGCGAGTGAATGAGGTTTAAATGAAAACACTATTGGCAGTGGACTACTTCTGTGATGCGGCACGGCGTTATCCGCAACATATAGCAGCGAGGCATGGTAGCGAGTCGGTAACGTATCGGGAGCTTGATGAGCAGTCCAACCGCATCGCAATGGCGCTGACCGAGCGCTGTGGCCGCGAGGCGCCCGTCATCGGCGTGTTGATGGAGCGAGGAATTGATCTATTGGCTGCGATGCTTGCCGTTTTTAAGATTCGCGGTACCTATATGCCGCTTGATCGCCAGTATCCAGCGGAACGTTTGGATTACATGCTGGAGAAGAGTAAATGCTGCCTGCTGCTGACCGCCCGTAACTCCTTCGAACAGGCGGCATATTTGCGGACAACCAGACCGGAACTAGTGCTTCTTGATATTGAGGAAGCGCAAGAATCGAGCGCAGCCTTTGCCGGGCCCAGAGGCAAAGGTAGTGATCTTGCCTACGTCATTTTTACTTCGGGTACCACCGGTCACCCAAAGGGCGTAATGATTGAACAGCGGAGCTTGATCAATCACTTGCACGCTAAAGTACACGATCTGGATATCAGTAAAACTGACCAAGTGGCGCAGACCGCATCGCACTGTTTTGACATTTCTCTGTGGCAGTTTATGGCGGCGCTGCAAGTGGGGGCGTGCACGCGGATCATTAATAGAGACGTCGTATGCGATCCGTCGAGGCTGCTGCTTGAGTTGCGCAAATGCCAAGTATCAGTCATTCAATTTGTGCCGTCGCTACTACGCTCGTTTGTGGCCGAAGTCGAATTGATCGATGCACGCGCGCTGCCGGCGCTGCGCAGGATTTCCACTGTCGGAGAGGCATTGCCGCCCGACGTATGCCGACGCTGGCTGGCGATGTACCCGTCTATTCCCATCCTCAACCATTATGGACCAACTGAATGTGCCGACGGTGTCACGCATGCACTGATCTCTAACTCTCCGGCGGAAGGTCAGGTATTTATGCCAATCGGGAAACCGATAGACAATCTGGAAATCTATGTGGTCAGGCCAGATGCTGCGGCGCTGACGCTTGTTGCGTCAGGTGACGTAGGCGAACTTTGTGTAGCCGGCGTTGGCGTTGCACGTG
This sequence comes from Paraburkholderia sp. BR10923, assembly GCF_040948765.1. Taxonomy (NCBI): domain Bacteria; kingdom Pseudomonadati; phylum Pseudomonadota; class Betaproteobacteria; order Burkholderiales; family Burkholderiaceae; genus Paraburkholderia; species Paraburkholderia sp. BR10923. The sequence goes on from NZ_JBFPKO010000061.1 coordinate 4,707, forward strand.
GTTACATTAACGACGACGCGCGTACCGAGCAGGCTTTTGTGGCTAACCCTTTCAGCGATAAGCCCGGATATGATCGATTATACAAGACTGGTGATCTCGTGAGGCTGCGTGAGGATGGCTTGCTGGAGTGTCTCGGAAGAGCAGATCGCCAGGTCAAGCTGCGTGGCCACCGTATTGAGCTTAACGAAGTGGAAGGTTTGTTGGGGTTACATGCTGCCGTCGAGGCCGCGGCCGTAGTGGTGCATTATCCCGCTGACAATCGGGTGAAACTGACGGCAAGGGAAACGCTGACTAGTCCAGGGGAAGCGGAACGACTTCCGCGCCTCGTGGCTTTCGTCAAGCTTCGAGAGGAGGTTACACGGAGCGCTTTACGCGAACACATGTCGTGTCAGTTGCCTGACTACATGCTGCCCGATCTTTTCTTCGAGCTGGCGAAATTACCATTAAACGCCAATGGCAAACTTGATTACAAGCAATTGCCTTCCCCAGAAAATTTGCGTCCTTTGTCCGATGTGAAATATCTGGAGCCTGCTGACGGTCTTCAGGTTCGGTTGTGCAGGCTCTTAGCCGAGATACTGCATCTAGACCGGCTGGGGCGAAACGACAACTTTTTGCTGATGGGCGGTGACTCGCTGCGCGCCATGCTTGCGATCAACCGTATTCGGAGCGAATTCGCCTGCGAAGTTTCAGTGGTTGACCTGTACCATTGCACAATAGATGAGTTGACCGAACTGCTGGCCGAGAAAGAGGATGGGCATGAGTCGCTCCCCGCCATTGTCGTCAGTCGCCGTGATGAGGCCGGAGAGGCTCCGGCCAGCCACATTCAAAAACACTTATGGTTTTTGTGGAAGCTTGATCCAACAGCATCCAACTATACCTTGCAAACGGCGCTCGAATGCTGCGGAGAGCTTGATCGAGATCGCTTTAGTCGGGCTTGGGATGCGGTGGTGCAGTACTTCGACACACTGCGCATCCGATTCGTCGAAAAGAGCGGCAATCCATATTTGACCTTCGATTCACCGCCGAAGGGTCGTTTGCGCTTTATAGACCTTTGCGGCGACCATCCTGCCCCCAGGTTGGCTGAACTGAAGGCGAGCGAGTTTCAACCGGCCTTTGATCTCGCCGCAGGCACACTGTATCGCGCACTACTAGTACGAGAGAGCTCCGACCGGCATGTTGTCATCTTTACCACGCATGAAATCATTATGGACGCGTGGTCGCTTTCGGTAATGGTGCGCAAACTGCGTGAATTTTACCAGGCGGGAGTCGGTTCAGAGGACGGTCTCAAAGCCGAAATTTCGTTCGCAGATTTCGCGAAATGGGAGTCCGAGCAGTTTCGATCGGACTGCTGGGCGCGACAGCGCTCGTACTGGGCACAACAGCTGTCGGGTGAGTTGCCGGTGCTGACCCTGCCTTCCGATAAGCCTCGTCCGAGGCGGATGCGTTACACCGGTAAGTCACACGCCATACAAATTCCGGCTCTCGCGGCGTCCAGACTTCGCGAACTCGCTGCGGACAATCGCACCACGCTTTTCAGCGTGTTACTGACGACTTTTTACGCTTTATTGAGAGAGTACAGCGGACAGGACGATATCATCGTTGGCACTCCGAATGTAGTGCGCGAACAGTCAGGTACGGAACACCTGCTGGGGTTCTTCCTAAACATGTTGCCGCTAAGGGCGAAGATGGATCCTGATAAGTCATTCATCGAACATTTGGCCACGACGCAGCAAACTGTCATCGGTGCTGCCTTCAACGCGGCATATCCATTCAGTCGGATGTTGGAAACAGTTGACGTGGTACGTGGAAGCAATTTTTCCCCCGTATTCCAGGCGATGTTCAACATGTATTCGGAAAAGGCCGAGCTGGTTTCTGAGGGGCAGCACGATGTGTCAATTGTCGCACGCGAATTGGAAAACGGTTATACCAAGTACGATCTCACTCTTTACTGTCAGGAAGAGGGGGACGGCATCTATCTGCAGATGTCCTATTGCACTGAGCTATTCTCCGACGAGCTCGTTTCCAGAATGCTGCTCAACCTGCAGCAAATTATACAGGTGATCATTGCTGCGCCGGCGGCGCCGCTTGCAGAGCTGGATCTGCGGCACCCAGCTGAAAAGGCTTTTCTTAAGCGTTACAACGGGGGACGGCTGGCTTATACAGGCGCTAGTACACTACGCGAAATGTTCGAAGCGCGTGCCAAAATGTCGCCAGAGGATATTGCTTATTTCTGGGAGCGCGGTCGCATTTCGTACGCGGAGTTGGATACTGCGGCCAACCGTTTTGCTAACAGACTCGCAGCCTCCGGTGTTGGTGCCGGCGACAGGGTGCTGCTTGGCATTGACCGCGGCATTAACGCGTTGATCGTTATTCTAGCTGCGATCAAGCTGCACGCAACCTACTCGGTGATCGGGGCAAATTATCCGATAAGTCGCATACTTGAGATTGCTAAAGATGTCGCTCCCAAGGCCTTCGTTGCCACGCCGTTGCAGCGGGAAGCATTTCGTGACAGAGGGCTAGTTTTACTGCCGTCGGAGGAAGTTGCATACGGCAATGAGGAAACAGATGCCGCCCCTTCCCCATCTTGTTCGCATGAAGTGCTGCAGATCGTCTACACATCTGGTTCTACGGGAAAACCGAAGGGCGTTGTGGTTCCCGCTACAGCATGCCTAAATCGTTTGCACTGGATGTGGGGGCAATTCCCCTTCCAGGCAGGCGATGCCTGCGTAGTGCAGAAGTCGGCGGCGCTGGTTGCCAGTCAATGGGAAATCTTCGGGCCACTCTTACAAGGCGTTCCTAGTTTGCTGCTGAGTCAGCAAGAACTGCAAGATCCATCCCTGCTGCTATTGCAGCTAGATCGTTACCGGGTAACGCATCTGCTGTGCTCGCCACCGGTGATCACCGGCATTTTGACGGCACAATTGAGAGACGGACGGTCGGTTTCAGATTTGCGGCTGGTCACCTCAAGCGCTGAGGCGTTGCCACCGGAGTTGGCTCGGCGCTTTCTCGAGGCTTTCCCACAGGCCCGTTTGTTCAACTTTTACGGCTCCTCCGAGTGTAGCTCGAACGCCGCTTGGGGAGAGGTGTGCGAAGTGGGCGCTGATGAACGGACTGTCCCGATCGGTAAGCCGGTGGCCAATGTCGGCATAGCCGTCGTAGATGACAAGTTACGGCCGGTGGTTCAAGGTGCGGTGGGGGAGATCCTGGTGACGGGTGACTGCCTGGCGAATGGCTATCACGACAGCAGGGAGTTGACAGCCGAGCGATTTGTTGCTAACTCGGTGCCAGAGCTACAGCCTTTCGGAACTGTGGCTTATCGCACTGGCGATTTGGGGCGTCACCGCGACGACGGCCGCCTGGAGTTCCTCGGAAGGCGTGACAACCAAATCAAGATCCATGGCTTGCGCGTTGAACTGGATGAGATTTCTCACGTCTTGGGAAAATGTCCTGGGGTCGAGGAGGCCGCGGTGCATTTGCACCGCGCTGCGGATGGCGAGCCGCTGTTGACTGCCTACGTGGTGGGCACGGAGGCGAAGCTGCCGTCAACAGAGGATGGGTTCAGACAAATGCTCCGTCATTCGCTGTTGCCCCATACTATTCCCCGTTCATTTGTTCGCTTGCGGGCTTTGCCTAAGCTGCCGGGCGGTAAACTGGACCGTTCCCGCTTGCCGTTTCCACGGCAAACCGCGGTGGGCGTATTCGCGCCGCTGGTCACCACGACCGAGCATGCACTGGCCGCGGTTTGGCAGGAAGTGCTTGGTATGTCGACGATTGGTGCGGACGCGCATTTCTTCTCACTGGGTGGTACCTCTATGCTGAGCGTGCGCTGTGTGGCGCGGGCGGCCAGGATGGACATCCGCTTTTCTGTCAGCGAGTTGTACGATTATCCAGTGTTACGCGAACTGGCTGGGCTGATCGATGGCCGCTCCGGCGAACTGGTGCACCACGATGGCGAAATCGACGGTGGAGTGGAAGTAACGCCTACGATACGCTTCATGAATCGGCGCATGGGTTTAGACGAGCATTTCAACATGTGCGCGATCTGGCAGGACGATAGCTGCCGTTTGGATCCGGCGATATTGGAGTCCGCTATCGTTAGGTTGGCGAAAGACTACCCACTGTTGCGCACCAGGATCTCTCGAGATGACGCTGATCTACGCTTCCATACCGGAGTCGGAGCGTTGCATCTGGAGCGAGTTGCATTGGGCTCGTACTCAGAGCTCGGGGATTGCACGCGAGAGGTCTCTGGTATCGCTGAGCAAGCGCAATATGCATTCCGGTTCGATGGTCGTACCTGGATGTCGCGTTTCCAATTGATCGAGGCGGAGGTCGGTGGGCGGCCGCACGGTTGGATTTTTATCATAATTCATCATTTCCTGGTCGACGGCTATGGGTTCCGGCTGCTGCTGGACGAAGTAGAACGCTACTATCTGGCGATAGAGCATGGCCAAGCACCCGCTCCCGCATTCAGTGGCCGCGCGCAGTTGAATCGATGGGTGAAGGCGCTGCGCGAACATGTGAGCGGTTCGTTGGACAGCAACATTGCTTATTGGCGAAGCCGGCCATGGGAACTGCTGCGTGAGGATGGTGCAACAGTCCTCGAGGTTGAGCCAGTCGATAGTGGCGCTGATTCCAGCCGGCGCTTGTTCGAGATGCTCCACACTGGGCAGATGCACAGTGATGCTGCTTTCGAGGCCTTGTGCGCGCACAAGGGGATTCGCTATCTGGATCTGGATGCGGAATCGACAAAGATTCTGCTCGATCTGCATCCGGACCGGCACGGCTTTGACGCGTTCGACGTCATCCTGTGCGCCTTGGCGGAGGTGGCAGGACGGGGCAACCAGCGACGAGGGCTGTTTCTGGACAGCATGGACATGCTGCGCACGCCTATCCTGCCCGGTCAGGATCTGTCGACGGTTATGGGCTTTACCGCGGAACTTGTCCCGCTGGCCATCATTTGTGAGGGGCGACTCAGTGTGGCGGAACGTCTGAAAGCGGTGCGTCGTCAGCGCAATTCGGCACGGATCCATGGCATTGGGCTACGGGCGGCTGCGTATCTGCTGCCGGATGATCAGGCGAAGGCACTGGTGGATTTCGACTGGCCGCGTGTTGTCGTCAACTATCGCGCTGTGTTAGATAATCTTCATACGCGCAAGCTGCTCGGCCTTGCTCAACCGACGATCTGGACGGGTGATGAGATGGGGCCCAGCCGTCATCACACGTTGTGGTTAGATATCGATAGTGTGGACGGTAAACTTCGTATCCAGATGCATTGTGCGTTGCCTTGCTTTTCCGCAGAGGAGGCGAATATGCTGGGACGTCAGTTGCTGCATTGTCTCGCGGCTTATGCCGGATGGCTCAGGGACAATCAGGAAGATGTGGACGCAACAAGCGTGAAGGACGGGGCCACAGTATGAACACGCCAGCTGTTGCGGCATTACGGATGCAGTCAATGGCCCACGATCGACTGTTGCCACTGATCCTGCGGCTGGCTCTTCCGTCCGTCATTGGCGTCACTGTCAGTGCCGCTTATCAGTTGCTCAACGCCTATTTCGTGGGGCGGCTCGGAACAGCAGCACTCGCGGCGATGGCATTGTCGTTCCCATTTGCAATGTGCATCACGGCAATAGGCGAGATCTTCGGTGCAGGGGCCGCCTCGTTGATTGCTCGAAGCCTGGGACGTGCCGACGATGACTCTGCGAACGATTATGCATCGCACGCGTTATGGTCTGCGATGGTAATTGCTGGCATAACGGCTATCGCGGGCTGGCAGTTGGCTCCAACTTTGCTGACATGGCTAGGCGCTGGACCATCGATTTTGCCACTGGCGGTGGCTTATCTTCATTGGCTGCTGTTGGGCTATGTGGCAGTGGTATTCAATATGATCTGTGGTTTCATCGTGAGAGCGGATGGCAATACCGTGCTCAGCATGACGACCCAAGTTTCATCCTTCGCAATGAACGCGGCACTCGACCCGGTGATGATTTTCCGGTTCGGGCTGGGCATCGAAGGGGCTGGCATCGCAACATTTCTGGCCCAGTTGTGCGGCTTAACCTTGTATTGGCGACATTTCGCGGGCAGGCACGGAGCCATCGTCTTATCGTGGCCATCGGTGGGACGCTGCGGGTGCCGGCTGGCGAGCATCGCCCGCATCGGCATTCCGCCAGCGCTCAATACGCTGCTCGCGGTAGCGGCCATGTCCATGCTCAATGGGTTCGCTGCTCGCTACGGTGAGTCATCGGTGGCGGCGATAGGTTTGGCCAGCCGCTTGGCGATGCTGGCAGCACTTCCGCTGTATGGACTGTGCAGCGGGGCGCAGTCGGTTGTTGGGTTTAATGTCGGCGCAGGTAACTGGACACGGGTGGCGCAAGCGGTTCGGGCTATGGTTGCCGTCGCGCTAACGTTCGCCGGAGTCTATGCCGGCTGGGTCGCGTGGCAAGCTAGAACCATCATCGGCTGGTTTGCGCACGAGTCGGCGATGATAGAGATTGGTAGCCGCGCGATCTTGCTATTCCATTGTGCGTTGCCGGTGTTAGGGATGCAACAGGTGTGCCTGCTTTTCATGCAGGCCAAGGGCAACGCAATCTGGGCAACGCTTGTAGCGGTACTGCGGCATGGCTTGTTTCTGATGCCCCTGATGGCCTTGCTGCAGCACGCTTATGGGCAAGACGGCCTGTTGTTCTCCGTAGCGGCTGCCGATATGGCAGCGGGTCTTATCGCTATGGTTATTCTATACAGTGAAATGCGACAGATCGACAAGGCCTCCCGGCTCTGTCAGGTTAATGGAATGGGGGCCGTAGAATGACGTAATGAAGAAGACAAAACCGCTTTATTATGGTCATCGCTTCCCTGTTATCGTCATCAGCTCTGCGGTTCGCTGGTATTGATATGACTTTGCGTGTTAATCGCGACATTAATTTCCAGGTTGTTGCATCGATGCATGAATTTCCTGAGGGCACCGCAGCAGTAAGAGCCGCTAACACAAGTCATCAAGTGCGACGCGTGTCGCCGTCCGCCGGACGTAAATCGGCAATGCAGTGGATGGCCAAGCTCTTCTCTGCCTTGTCACATTCAACAGGCTGAATATGGGAATTTGAAGCCGTGACCTGCTGTACGACCAGCAGTTGCCTACCCGGACGCGCGCGATTGGTAACGGTCGGGTG
>NZ_JBFPKO010000062.1:0-11524 GCF_040948765.1 Paraburkholderia sp. BR10923
AACAAACTCTCGGTGAACGTGTCGGCGCCGCCCATGATCTCCAGTGGGCAAGTGGTGGTTCATCTATCAACGCTTCACGAACTCTGCGCGATGACGTGTTTCAGCGGTACTTCAGCAACCTGCTAGGCGGCTGTCACGGGCTTTTGAACGCATCGACGCGTAATCCATACCGCGTTTTCTTGCAGACGAGACCCCTTTAACGGACTCGTGAATAAGAAAAATATCCAGGGATGGGTTTTGAAATTTGAAAGTGTTAATTTTGTCAACGGAGTCGTCCGTGGAATTATTATCCACAAAAATCAGCTCGTAGCCATCATGAGTAATCAGGCCGTCATGCGTTTTTTGGTTCAATAGGGAGAGCAACACCTCTCGGATACGATCGGTTTCGTTGTAAACTGGCACCACAACTGATACAACAACTGTATCGCGCATTCTTTCTTCATGGCAAGTCAAGTCCAGGAATATTGGCTAAATTATCAGAAAGCAGCCGCCTGCCAATAAGAAAATTCCTCCGAGCAATGTCATTCATCATTTGCCTATTATTGATGAGCAGATACAAGCCTTTAATAAATGCTTCATCAGGCAAGCAATCATTCTCTTCCGATATCTTCAGAACGGGCGCTTCAAAGCCGTACTGACCATAAACCTCCCAATAATATTCGTAGCTGGTAGTAATGTAGCACCGTCTGTTGCTGATCGCCTCGCCAACTGGATTCCCATAGCTGTCGTAATCCCACGAAGTAAGAAAAGAAACAAGATCGCAGGAGTAATATAAATCCTCAATTGCAGTCGCATCGCCCACTGAAAGTATGGATTTGTGCGAAAGTGGACCGACAAACTTTATAAATGACTCAACGTTTAACTTTTTGGCCAGTGTATTCAGCTCTTGAGAGTAAAGATGATTTTCATCAGGATCGCCCGCCACAAACAAAAAAACTTTTCGATCGATATCATTTTGACTGAAAAGTTGATTTAGCCGATTAAGCAAATAAATATCCCGATCCAAACGCTTTTGCGGAATAATGCGAGTGGTGCGGGCGATCACGATGTCGCTATCGCGGATAAAGAATTTTTCTCTAATACTATTAAATCTACCATGCTCAGTGAAATCGTAGGTATTTTTTTTAACCATTACTTCCACACCGTAATCACACCACTCTTCCAGCTTTTTTTCAGGTGATTATTGAGTGTAACGTATGTTATATGCTTGGATCTAACGGGCTTGATGGCATGGGGATAAGGCGCTGCGCCGTATTTCATCACGTTTTTTTCACTGCTCCACATTAGATCGTGGTCGCGCCAGATGACGAAATTCCCTAGGCAATGACATTCGCCGTAAATTTTGATCGCCATATAAATGGCTTTGGTATATATTATATTTTCCGGAAGCGTACCATTCTCAACAATCACATAACTGATACTTAGCTTATCCCATAGCTGAACGATTCGATGTGCTAGTCGCAGAGAAGATTCTCTGATTGCAAGCAAAAGTTCTTCCTGCTCTCTGGAAGAAACCGGCGGAACTCGACCCATCAGAACATTGTGCGAATACGTCAGGAAATCGACATTGTAGTGGGGAATAGAGTTGATATCATCAATGCGAACCAAATCGAATATATCGCTGTAAATCTCATGCTCCTTATTGTAAGGTTTGCCGAATTTTCCTTTATCTATCTTTATATCGTAGCCGAGGTCAAGATAAGATTTAATCTGATTGCGCGCAAGAATTTTCGCCATTTTTGACGCTTCAACAGTGATGCCTGACACGGCGACGGCGTCAAATGATATAAATATGGCCGCCAAATGCATATCTTTACGATACATTCCGAATCACCCTAAAACAATTTTCGAATACGAATCATGATCGCGACCAGAAAACCATCCACTTTCGACACAGGGTCGCCGTGGCTGCGAGCGCGATTTCCGACAGTGCTTCATGGCGTGGTGGGCCTTCGAACGATGATATTTGGGTTGGAAAACAGCGTTGGCACCTCTCCCCTTTTTTGATCTGCGTAAACAAAGGCAGGAAAGCCTTCCTGCAACCGCATTGCGGATGGCGTTGAGCACATCGGAGCAGAACAAAGGTTTGATGAGTGGCTGCAAAGCAGCGACGAATCTGTCCAGATCCAATTCCAGAAGAGGCATGCGGCGTGCCAGCATGAGCCGCGGAAAGGTTTCTACGCACCATCTCGAGGACTGCATGTGAAAGCCGTAGACGGGACGCCTCTATGTGCGGATATCACGCCGGCTGTCTGGACGTTAGTTTTCCGACAAATCGTTCGCTTTGTGTTCAATTTGCGCAGACAAACGTCACGACTCTAGCGGCCGGCCGAGTCGCTCTGTCTGAGATGGTCTGGCAGAGGTGGCCGCGCAAAATCGGACAGCGGGATAACGCAGTATGACTTTTATATGGACGCCTCCCATTTTGCGAAGGCTTTCGCACGCTGTGACGGATGAGACGGCTGCGCCTTTATATCCGGCCCTTGATGCAGCTTCGATGCTGCAGGCCCCGATGAAATCCGCTGACCCACACCTCATTTCCGTGTCGAGCTCGAGGCTCTCCGTCATACTCAGGTTTGGTGGGTCCCGGTCCAACCTATCTCGTCATCACACGCGATTGCCAGCGCAACCTTTTGACCTACCGTCCTTGTGAATCGTTTCCTCTGATTTGTGCTCCCTTACGCGGGTTTGGAACTGACGTGTTCCCTCTGATATTGCCTGTTGTGGGCGAGAAGCGCCCAGATGGTCCTGGCCAGTTTGTTGGCGAGAGCCACGATTACCACGTTGAACGGGCGGCGTTTGGCGAGCTGCTCTATCCATGCGCCAGCCTTTTCTGGATGTCGCAGAACACTGCGCGCGCCGTGGATGAGTAGCGTGCGTAAATCGGTATCACCTCGCCGGCTGATCCCCAGCAACTGCACCTTTCCGCCGGAACCGGTCTGTTTCGGTACCAAGCCGATCCAGGCTGCAAATTCTCGGCCGGAGCGAAAGGCTGTCGCATCGCCCATCGTGGCGACCGCCGCGGTAGCGGTCAGCAAGCCAACGCCAGGCACGGCGGCGATCGTCTTGCAGGCCTGATCCTCTCTCATCCAGATGCGCAGGCGTTGCTCGATCTCAGCAATCTGCCTGTCGAGCACCGTCAGGCTGTGCCACTGCGCGCGCAATGTATCGATCAGCATGGCAGGCAGACGCTCCGATAGTTTCGCCAGAACGCCGGGTATCGCCTTGTCAAGCACTTCCCGACTGCGGCCCATGACTTCACCGTACTCGGCAAGCAGACCACGCAGGCTGTTAATCTGCATCGTGCGGAATTTGCACCAACTGCTGCCGCATGCGGTGGAGTGCGAGGACTGCCTGTTGTGCCATCCGATTTGATGGCCACTGCCTTGCTGGGAATCTGCGTGGCCATCCAGATGGCGCGCGCATCGGCCGGATCACTCTTGTTGCCGATGTTGAAGGCCTTGACTTCGGGGGCATCAACTTCACCTGATGCCCCAACTTCATCAGTTGCCGCGCCCAATGGTGCGCACCGCCACATGCTTCCATTCCGATCAGGCAAGTGGGGCGGTTTGCGAAGTATTCGAGAAACCGGTCCCGCCTGATTGCTTTGTTGATGACTTCACCACTCTTCGGGTCTACCCAGTGGACCTGAATGACGCTTTTGGCAATGTCGACACCTACGGGGATGGGGTTCATGGCTGTTCACCTCCGGTTCGCTCTGAAGACCTTAGAAGCCTTAACAAAATGATTGCTTTGATCTGTTAAGGAAGGTCTGCATAACCCGCATTTCGGGCGCTGACCTTCTATATTTTTCGCAGTGGCGGTGATGAGAATTTGTTGAGTCGTTAAGGCGCCTGCGATTTACGCCGCTCCGTGCAGCGCTACTGAGGCGCAAGACACGGCGCCTCGGTTATCAAGCCTTGCGCAAAGCTCTACGCGCCATCCATAGATTGCTCAGAGCAAACAACGTCGTGATCTGGGCTGTGTTCTTCATCAAACCTCGATATCGGGTCTTCGTGTAGGCAAACTGCCGCTTGAGGACGCGGAACGGATGTTCGACCTTGGCGCGGACGCCGGCCTTCAGCCGCTCGATCTGATCGTATATCGCGTCCAAACGATCACTCAGATCCAGCTTTTTGCGCTTGCCTGGTCTCATCGCGATGTGCCAGCGCACCCCGCCAGTCTCGCGACGCTTTTCGATCCCCTGATATCCCGCGTCAGCGTACACGTCCGTTTCCTGGCCGTGCAATAGCGCATGAGCCTCCGTAATGTCGTGGACGTTGGCCGCCGTGCCGATGACGGTGTGGACCAGGCCCGACTCTGCGTCCACGCCGATGTGCGCTTTCATTCCGAAGTACCAGTTACCGCTTTTCTGCGTCTGACGCATCTCGGGATCGCGCGTTCCGGAGTTGTTTTTCGTCGAACTAGGCGCCGGAATCAACGTGGCATCGACGACCGACCCGGTCTTGAGCATCAGGCCTTTGTCCACCAGGATTTCATTGACCATCGCGAGCATCTGCGCAGCCAGTCCATGCGCTTCGAGAAGGTGACGAAACCGTAGAATCGTGCTCTCGTCCGGCAAACGCGTCATGCCGCCGTCAAGTCCTGCGAAGTCACGATACAGCGGCACGTCATATAACGCTTCTTCCATCGCTGGATCGGACAGACCAAACCACTGTTGCATAAAATGAATGCGCAGCATCGTCGCGATCGGGAACGGCGGCTGTCCAGTCTTGCCAGTCGGATAGTGCGGTTCGATCAGCGCAATGAGCTTCAACCAAGGCACAACGCGTCGCATCTCATCGAGAAATTCTCGCTTACGCGTGCGCTTCGTTGTCAGATCCAGGTCAAGTCCAAGTTGCGTCATCTGGGCTCTCCTCAACTCACTCCTTTCATCCCAGGATAGTTCACCGAAATCTCAATGCCAGGACTTTTGCAGACCTCCCTTAACTTCCAACGATTGCTGTTAACCTCGTCATTGTTTCGGTGACGAGGAGCTCATGACCAAACTACTCGATGACGCGTTGTGGGCACTCATTGAACCCTTGCTGCCCCCACCCAAACCTCGCCGCTCACGGTATCCCGGACGCAAACCACTGGATGACCGGGCCATGCTTACCGGCATCCTGTTCATCTTGCAGACGGGCCTGCGCTGGGACCTGCTGCCACGCGAGATGGGCTGCGGCAGTGGCATGAGTTGCTGGCGCCGTCTACGAGACTGGCAGGCTGCCGGCGTCTGGGACCGGCTACACGAAGTGCTGCTCGCGAAGCTACGCGAGTCCGACCGGATTGACTGGTCCCGTGTCGTCGTCGACTCCTCCTCGATCCGCGCGGTGGGTGCAGGTCAAAAACGGGACCGAATCCCACCGACCGCGCGCGACCTGGTTCAAAGCATCACCTCATTACCGAAGCGCAGGGCATCCCGCTCGCGGTAATCCTCACCGGCGCCAACCGTCACGATGTCACCCAGCTTCACGCGCTGGTTGATGCGATCCCACCCATTGCCGGCAAGCGCGGCCGGCCGCTTTCGAAGCCCCGCATCGTTCAGGGCGATCGGGGCTACGATCACGACAAATACCGCCGTCCGCTGCACGCAGCCGGCATCGCTACCGAAATCGCCCGACGTGGCCACCCTCATGGCAGCGGCCTTGGCAAAACCCGCTGGGTCGTCGAGCGAACCATTTCGTGGCTTCACAACTTCCGGCGACTGCGCATCCGCTTCGAACGCCTTGCCTTCATCCACGAAGCCTTCATGAAACTCGCCTGCTGCATCATCTGTTGGCGAAGGCTGAAGGACTCATTTTGTTAACGCCTCTTAGAGCGTGTTAGGAACTTCGATTGAGACCTGGTATCCTGGCGGGATGAAAACAACGGGCCGCAAAGGGTATCCGACTGATGTGTCGGATGAGGAATGGAGTTTCGCGGCGCCGTATCTGACGCTGATGGACGTTGACGCGCCCCAGCGCAAATACGAACTGCGCGACATGTTTGATGCATTGCGCTGGATGGCTCGTGCCGGCGCGCCGTGGAGGATGCTGCCCAATGATTTCCCGCCGTGGGAGTTGGTGTATCAGCAGACTCAACGCTGGTTGCAGGCTGGCTGCTTTGAGAGCATGGTGAGTGACCTGCGCTCGGTGATAGGCGTGGGACAGGGCCGTCGGGGACAGCCCAGCGCGGTCATCCTCGATGGCCGCACGATACAGTCGACCTGCGAGAGCGGCCCGCGTGCGGGTTATGACGGTTATAAGCGCAAGCGCGGTAGTAAGGTACAGATTGCAGTAGACACGTTGGGACAGTTGCTGGCGGTGCACGTGACCCCAGCCAATGAACAGGAGCGCGCACAGGTAGCGGAGCTTGCGCGGCAGGTCCAGCAGGTAACGGGACGAACGGTCAAGGTGGCATTTGCCGATCAGGGATACACGGGCAAAGAGCCAGCGCAGGCTGCGTTCGACGAGGGTTGGGTTGGACGTGCATAAGGAGTCGATTAAGGTGGCCTACGCGATCGACGCATGCGAGGTCATATCGCGTGGCAAGATCGGCACAATTCAAACGGAGATTGATCGGCTGTGCAAGCGGCTGCGATCGAAGGCTTCACGGGTGTGTGCAAGAGGCGGATCCAGGCTGCTATTGGCTACATCGGCAACTGACGCAGCGCGGCTTTGAGAGGATGGTCTTTGCGCCATCGCTGATTCCCAGAAAACCCGGCTCGCGCAGGCGACCTGACTGCCGTGTATTTGCCCGGTGTTGAAGACGAAGCCTTCCCGGATCTGGCGCGGGTGTGGACTGCAGTCAAGGAGGATTTTGCGGCAAGCCCTCAGCGACTGAAGTCGTTTTTGCCGGCACGTAGAAAAGTTGCACAGCAATCGAGTGAGATGACAAGCTAGGTGGAACCTAGACTCGCCAAACCTTTACTCGCGCGGCTTCTACCGATTTAAGGAACTTACGATCGGGGCAGTGAAGCGCCGCTGCAGCAGATTCTCGCCATCGGCCCCTGCTCACGAACCGCGTAGATCCCCATGTCGATGCTGCCGTTGTCGAATTGGCCCTCGAATTACCCGCCTACGGTCAGATTCGTATTGCCAACGAAGTCCTCAAATGGCATACCCTGTTCGTCTCGCCCCAAGGCATCCTCAGTATCTAGTTGCGTCACGATCTGGAGACGATGCGGAAGCACATGAAGGCTCTGGAAGCCATATCCGCCAAGGCCGTTCAATCTCGCGAAGCTCGGCCGCAAAGAGGTCACTGCGCCCGCAGCTTGAAAGGGCGTCCTGTCTGCGTCATGAGTTACCCTCTATCTAACAACAATCTCGTATAGACCGCCTATTTGCACCGGAGCCGCACCGGGAGGACAAGCGCCGACGATGTATTCAGTAGAAGACATTCATGCATTGATGGCGATCAAAGGCACAAAGAGATGTTTTCGCTATATTGCACTAGGCGACGCGGGGCCGCTGTTTGGTTTGATTGTTACACGCCTCCTTCCGAATATCTTGCATGCGATGGAGGACGTTTCAAGAGACTGTTCGGAACATTGGAGATTTTCACCTGCAAACTCGGTGGCATCCAGTCGTCAGCTGCTTCTTGTAAATGTCGACGTGTCTTTTAAAGCTTATGCGCAGACGACGACCGGCGGGGAACCATGCGTCAGTACGCCCAGCTATCCAGCTTGCGCTGGAGAGGTTGCCGTCGAAGCTAACGGGTTTGGCTCGGGATTAACAATCCAGGCAGTTCTTCTTGGAACACTCTCTGAGTAGGAAGCGGATGTCGAATGCACAAAAGTTTTACATCGACGGCGTCTGGGTCGCGCCGTCGGGCGACGCGCGCCTCGCCGTTGTCGATCCGTGCACAGAAGAGGCGTTCGCGCAGATCGCGCTCGGCAATGCCGACGACGTGGAGCGCGCTGTGACCGCTGCAAAGCGCGCATTCGCGTCGTTTTCGCTGACGCCGCTGACTGAGCGCGTCGCACTGATTCGCCGCATACTCGACGCTTATGCGGCGCGTTACGACGAGATGGCCGATGTCATTTCGCGCGAGATCGGCGCGCCGAAAACGCTTTCGCATACATGGCAGGCCGCGCTCGGCAGACGTCACCTCGAAGAACTCCTACGTACCTGCGAACGCTTCGCCTGGCAGCGCAAGAAGGGCACGACCCTTGTCAATTATGAGCCCGTCGGCGTGGCCGCGCTCATCACGCCGTGGAACTGGCCGATCAACCAGATTGTCTGCAAGGTCGCCCCCGCGATTGCCGCCGGCTGCACGATGGTGCTCAAGCCAAGCGAGATCTCGCCGCTGAACGCCGTGCTGTTCGCCGAGATTCTCGATGCAGCAGGCGTGCCGCCGGGTGTGTTCAATCTCGTGAACGGCGACGGCCCGACGGTGGGCGCGGCGCTCAGCAGTCATCCAGATGTCGACATGGTGTCGTTCACCGGGTCGACACGAGCGGGCGTGGAAATCGCGAAGCTCGCGGCGCCGACCGTCAAGCGTGTGCACCAGGAACTCGGCGGTAAGTCCGCAAACATTCTTCTCGACGATGTGGACCTGGAAGCGGCCGTCACTTCGGGTGTCTACGAGTGCTTTGGCAACAGCGGCCAGTCGTGCAACGCGCCGACACGTATGCTGGTGCCCGCAGCGCTGCACGACGAGGCCGTGCGCATTGCACAGCATGCGGCGGCCTCTCACTGTGTGGGCCCCGCGAACGACGACCGCACCACGATGGGCCCTCTGGTGAGCGACGTGCAATACACACGCGTGCAACGGCTGATTAAAAAGGGCATCGAGGAAGGCGCACTGCTCGCAGCCGGCGGGCCGGGACGTCCCGACGGCCTGTTGCGCGGTTACTACGCGCGGCCCACGGTCTTCGCAAACGTCGACCAGTCGATGACGATCGCACGAGAAGAGATTTTTGGCCCAGTGCTCGCCATCATGCCGTACCGGGACGAGGAAGACGCGATCGCGATTGCCAACGATACACCGTTCGGACTCGCTGCATACGTTCAATCCGCAGATCGGGCGCGCGCCCAGCGTGTGGCGCTCCGGCTGCGCGCGGGCAGCGTGTATTTGAACTATCCGGCGTGGGACGCGGGATCGCCGTTCGGCGGATATAAGCAATCCGGCAATGGCCGTGAATATGGCGAGTGGGGTCTGGAGGCGTTTCTCGAAGTAAAGGCTATCGTCGGCTATGACAATCAGGCGGGACCCGGCACGGGCGGTGACGTGCAGGCGTACCCAAGTGAAGACTCATTGGCCTCGGAGTATCCGAGGCGCTGGTTGAACGCGCCCAAGTCCTGATATCGCCTCAAGAAATATCTCCATGAGCTCTGACATAAATTCTCCGGCTTCAGAGCATATCCAGTGGCTCGTGAGTCAATCAATGCTCCACCAGGTTCGGGCACGGGCACGCAGTTATGCGGGGCAAGCCAAGCTTTGGCTTCACCCCTATGCCGAAGCACGCCCGCGTGAGGTCTGCGCAAAGTCGTCTGTCTGGTTCACCGCGTACCCGGGCGCGGTTATAGCCGCGCCGGGACAATCGGTACTCCAGGCATTGGGAAGCGAGACACTGTGGCGTTCGCTGTCCTCGTTGGGCATTAGGGCCATGCACCCGGGTCCAACCAAACTCGCAGGTGGTCTTAATGGTAAGCGCTTTACCCATTCGGTGGATGGGAACTTTGATCGCATCGGCCTAGAGATCGATTCCAGATTCGGCAGTAAAGAAGACTTCATAGCAATGAGTCGCATGGCGGCAGCGCACAACGCTGTTGTCATTGACGATATCATTCCTTTGCATACTGGCAAAGGCCCCGACTTTCGGCTCGCTGAGATGAATTACGGGGACTATCCGGGCCTCTACCACATGATCGAGATCATGCCTAGCGACTGGAACCTCTTACCAGACGTACCTGAAGGCAAAGATTCCATCAATCTGCCGGCTGACGTCGTCGACACCCTAAAAGGTAGGCGCTACATCGTTGGCCAACTTCAGCGGGTAATGTTTTTTGCGCCGGGCGTCAAGGAAACAGACTGGAGTGCAACCGCTCCTGTACTCAGCGTAGACGGCATAATGCGCCGGTGGGTATACCTTCACTACTTTAAGGAAGGTCAACCGTCACTGAACTGGCTCGACCCAACATTTGCAGCCCAACAAATCGGTATCGGTGATGCTCTGCACTCCCTAGATGTCCTCGGCGCACGCGGACTTCGCCTGGATGCCAACGGCTTTCTCGGCATCGAGCGAAGACCACACGGCAATGCGTGGTCGCAGAGCCATCCACTCGCGGTCGCGGCCAACCAGCTTCTTGCCGGGGCGATTCGTAAGGCCGGTGGGTTCAGCTTTCAGGAACTCAATCTCACCCTCGACGACATGGCGGCAATGTCCAAAAATGGCGCGGACCTGTCTTACGACTTTGTCACACGTCCTGCGTATCAGCATGCACTTCTGACGGGAGACACAGAGTTCTTGCGGCTGATGCTACGCAAGGCCCATCAGTACGGCATCGACCCGGCGTCTCTCATTCACGCGCTTCAGAACCACGATGAACTGACGCTGGAGCTCGTACATTTCTGGTCGCTACACGCTAACGCAACCCTTACCTTCCAAGGGCAGACATGGAACGGCAACTCCCTTCGAGAGCATATCCGGGAGAAGATGTACGAGCGCTTGTGCGGCGAGCATGCGCGCTACAATGTTCCTTTTGTGACAAACGGTGTGTCTTGCACGACAGTCAGCGTCATCACTGCGGCACTCAATATTCGGGACTTGGACGCCATAACGCCTAGGGACAGGGACAATATCCGACAAATTCATCTTCTTCTTGCGATGTTCAATGCTTTTCAGCCCGGCATTTTTGCGATATCGGGGTGGGATCTTGTGGGTGCACTACCCTTACCCATTGAGGCCGTCGAGGAGCGAACGACTGACGGAGACACGCGCTGGGTACAACGCGGTGCTTATGATCTAACAGGCGAAAACGGGCATGCGTATGCATCCGAAGAAGGCATACCGCGCGCAGTGGCTTTGTACGGTACGTTGCCGGAGCAGCTCGCCGACCCCACCTCTTTCGCCTCACAACTCAAGCGTCTCCTCGCTGTGAGAGACTCGTACGGCCTTGCCTTAAGTAGGCAAATAGGGATTCCCGACGTTGTCGCGCCAGGCCTCCTAGTAATGATTCACGAACTTCCCGCAGGGAAAGAGACTCAGATTACAGCTCTGAACTTTGGTGCAAGCACCGTCGATGAGACTATTACCCTACGCTGCACCGCGCCAGGACCCGTCATCGACATGCTCGCCGATTCGGTTATCGGTCACCTCGACGAACTGGGTAAGCTGCGAATAGTGCTTGAGGGTCACCGAGGTGTATCACTGAGAATTGGGAGTTCTCTTTCTAGTTGACGTGCATTTAACAGGATGCGGAAATACCCCCGCCCGGAATCGGCCTTCCACGATTTGAGCGCCCACCGTCGCTAAATCTTTCGCATTGTGCAATTTCAACGCGCATCAACCTTTTTAAAGCACTGTGAGGCCGGCTTC
>NZ_JBFPKO010000063.1:0-10640 GCF_040948765.1 Paraburkholderia sp. BR10923
GGTTCGCGTCTCAACGCGAACCGACGCCATGTTTTTCTGCCATCACGCGTCGACAATCGTTTCGAAACCGCCATAAATTAGCCGCTGGCCGTCAAAAGGCATTGGATCTTTATCTGGTTGCAGCCGCGGGTCGGCCATTACCGCTTTCATTCCTTCTCTCGCGACTGACGCGACGGCCAGACAACCCAGGAGAACACCACTGTCTCATCATCCTTGCGCTTGATCGCCATTGGAAACGACGTCACCTTGCCTTCCGGCACGTCATCTCCCCAGCATTCGACCACCTTCAACGCGCCGTGCTCCTTGAAGACGGCCGCCGCTCTTTCGGCGAACTGTCTGTAAACTTCGCGGTTGGCTGTAGGCACGGGGACAACAAATCCATCGACGTAAGTCATTCGGAAACTCCTTTTCCCATACGGACCATAGGTGCGGTCGGCAGCGCATCGCAACACGACCGCCCATACGTACGACGAGCGGGGAGTCAAGAAATCGACAATAGTCGGTTCCCTTGCACCGATAGCCTGCTTCGACCCTAAGCGGCGCTTTCAGGGCATGGTCCCTTCTGTATAAGCGATCCCGTTTATCGTTTTGAAGCCGGGACGATCGTCTTCTTCGAACGCGATGAATCAGCTTCACGCAGCGAGACTCGCCGATGCGGTATGCGATACACCGATTGCCGAGCGGATCGCATCGACGACATGCGCCGCATCGCGCGCAATGCCGGAGAAGCGGCCCGACCCCCAGGTATGCAGCCACGGCAAGCCGATGAAATACAACCCGGCTTGCGGCGTCACGCCGCGTACGTGGGCAGGATAGCCTCGTCCATTGAATACGGGGGCGTCGATCCAACTGAAGTCCGGCGTGAACCCGATGCACCAGATAATCGACCCGATGCCGCTCGCCGCCAGATCGAGCGACGTGCGTTCGCCTTCGGGCTTCCACACGGGTTCATACGGCACGCCCGGCGGCGCGTCGATGCCCTCTCTGTCGATGAAGGCATCGATGCTCGCATTGATGCGGTTGTACGTGTCATCGGCGCTTTCCAGATTGCCGGTCAGGTTCGGCGCGAAATGAAGGTGGCCGTCGCGCACATCGTCAAGCCGGCCGTACAGTTCCATTCCTTCGAGCGCAAAGCGTCGCAAGTCGATATCGCGGCCGCCGTCGCGGCCCGTGACGTAGTGATTCGTGTTGTCCCGCACGCCTTCGCGCAACGGATGCTGATCGACGGGCATCTCGTAGTAGCCCATGTCGGCGAGCCAATCCACCACATCCCGGCCGCGATAGAAGCGCGCGCAACGCGGCGCCTCGCCGACCGCCAGATACACCTTGCGACCCGCGATCTGCAGGTCCTCCGCGATCTGCGCGCCGGATTGCCCCGATCCCACGACGAGCACCGCGCCTTCGGGCAAGGTCTGCGGACTGCGGTACTGCGACGACTGCAACTGCACGATGCCGTGCGGCAAGCGTTCCGCCATCCGCGGCACGATAGGCGTGTGATAGCCACCCGATGCGACGACCACATGATCGGCCGTGAATTCGCCATTCGACGTCGACACCACATAGCTGCCGTCATGCTGACACCTGACGCGCCTGACCTCCGTATGATCGACCACGGGCGCATCGACCATTTCGATGAATCCATCCAGATACGCGATGATCTCGTCCTTCTTCATGAAGCCGTGCGGATCGTCGCCGCGATACGGATAGCCGGGCAGCGCGCATTGCCAGTTCGGCGTGACGAGACAGAAAGCGTCCCAGCGCTGCGAGCGCCACGTATGGGTGAGCGTGTGTTTCTCGATGACGAGATGATCGATGCCCGCTTCTTTCAGATAAAAACTGATCGACAGACCAGCCTGACCGCCGCCTACGACGATAACCGTATAGTGCGGAGGCTGGTTCGATCCGGTTTGCGTCATCGCATTCGAGTTCGACATGATTCGTTCCTGCTGTTCATTGGATGGGCCGGCGCGCCGTCCTGCTCGTGACGCGAGCGGCACTCTGGTTTCACAAAAGTTCGACGATATGCACCTTGGCCTGCGCATCCGAGGCGAAGCGCTCCGCCTGCGCCTCGATCTGCGCAAGCTGGTCCATCGCAGCCGAGCACGCGAAGCCGTACTTCTCGCGTACGCGTTCCGAGCCGATATGAAGCGCTTCGCGCGCCCGTTCGACGAAGTCGTCGAGCGCATAGCGCTGCCCGGCAACGAAGTATTCGCCGACTACGGTCGAGGGCGAATAGCAGTTGGCCTCGGTGCCGTCCGGCCACCGGACCCTGAAATGCATGACAGGCATCGCGTTTCCTTTGAAAGAGAGATTCAGGCGGCGGCGGGCTGTGCATAGCGCCGGTACAAACCGATATGGCGGCGGGCGCTCTCGCGCCAACTGAAGCGATTCAGCAGGTCGGGCACCGCGTACTCGAAGTCGATGCCCCCGCGCCGGTCGAGCGCGTGTTGCAGCGCTTGCGCGATGCTGCCCGCGTCGTCAGGTTGCGCCCAGCAGCAGACGCGCTCATTCAGATGCTCCGTAAACGGCTCGATCCGCGAGACGACGACGGGCGTCCCCACGGCTAACGCTTCCAGCACGACAAGCCCGAAACCCTCGCACAGCGACACCATCGATACGACATCGGCACGTCGCATCAATGCGGGAATCTCTTCGTCGTGCAGCGCGCCCGTGACGACGATTGCCTCGCCTCGTCCAATCGCGAGGTTCAATTGCGTGGCCCGCTCGACGAATCGCCGTGTATAAACGTCGTGGTCGAGCAGACTTGCGCCGCCTGCGATGACCAGTTGCCCATCGGTGTGCGTGCGTCGGAACAAAGCAAACGCGTCGAGAAGTTGCAGTGTGTTCTTGCGCGCTTCGATACCGCCCACCGCCAGTACGACCGGCGCACCACCGATTCCGAATTTCGCGAGCGCGGTCGTATCGTTCCCCGCGTCGGCGGCCCGGAAACGCTCGACATCGACGCCGTTGCTCACGGTCGATGCCGCGGTGCCGTAATCCTTCAGCATCCTGCGCGTCCATGTCTCGCTGACGCAGAAGACCGCGTCGGCATCCGCATACGCGCGCCGCTGCCATTCGATCAAACGAGGATCGCTGAACGCATCGAGATGATGGACAGTACGCACGAAGCCGCGTATCACCCCTTCCTGACGAAGCTCGGCGAGCGCATTGCCGCCGATCCCGTCTTGCGCGTGAAGAATGTCGAAGCCCGAAGGTCCGTCGGCGCGCAATGCGGCCTTGAGCGCGTCGATGCGCATCTGCACCATCGCTACCGTATCGTTGCCGTGCACATCGACCGGAGCGAGCACGATCCGGCACGGCGAAGCACGAAACATCCGCGCGCCGTTGACCGAAGGCGCGAAGATCGTCACATCGTGCCCTGCGTCTTGCAGCGCGCGCCCGAGTTCGAGCGTGTGTACGACGCCGCCACGCGGATTCACCGAGTGCGTGAAGAGCGCAATGCGCAATGGCGTGGCGCTCATGCTGACAACGGCGCTGGGGCACCGATAAAAGGGCCATCGCCGAAACTCCATAGCAGCGCGGCATCCGTTTCTTGCATCACGACGACTTCGCGCGATGCGTGCACGCGCCCTATCGTTGCGCAAGCCAGATCGCGCTGCCGGAAGCGCGCAATGACTGCTTCGCAATGTTCTTCGCGAACCGACAGCAGGAAGCCGAAGCTCGGAAACGCGTTGAGCCAACGTTCGAAATCGACCTCCGCTGGCCGCGGAATCGCGTTGAGATCGATGCGCGCACCGACGCCCGAGCATTCGAGCAGCATCAACGAAGTGCCGAGCACCCCCGCCATACTGATGTCTTTCGCCGCATCGCAAAGACCGCTTTCCGCGAGCAGCGGCAACAGTTCGAGATCGCCGCGCAAGCGTTGCGCCGGTGCGCCGACCGATGCGTTCCAGAATGGATAGGGATCTTCGAAACGGCCCCGCAGATCGACGGCCATGATCAGACAATCGCCAGGCTGCGCGTTGAAACTGGACAGCAGCCTGTGCGCGCGGCCGACAATCGACACCGCCAGTTGTGGCTGAGCGCTGCGCGCATTGCTATGGCCGCCGACGACGGGGACGCCATACGCGCGCGATGCCGCCGCGATACCCGCGAGAATCTCTTCGGCCGCGCCGAGCCCGTCGCTCCACAGCGCATCGACCACCGCAAGCGGCCGGCCGCCCATCGCGTAGACGTCGCTAATGTTGACCATCACGCTGCTATAGCCCGCGAACCAGGGCATCGACGCGACGAAATCGGACACCAGCCCTTCGATCGCAAAGAGCAGATAACCGTCGCCATCGGCAATCGCCGCACAGTCGTCTCCCACTGCGACGGCCTGGGCGAGATCGCGCGCACCATGGGGCAAATGCGCCGCCAGCGATGCAACCACGCCCGCTATGTCGGTCTTGTGGCGAAAGCCGCGGCTTTCGCGCATGCGTTCGACCAGATCGCGCAGGCTCATGATCACCCCCGCCACGACGTGACGAAACCGCTCTCCGGCGTATGGCACGGCGGGTAATGCGCGAGATCCGCCTCCATCAGGTGATGCGGCCGGCCGAACAGCGTTTCTTCCGCGACCGTCTGCCAGTTCAGCCGCCGGAACAACGGTACGTTCTGGCTCTGCACATGCGCGAGAAAGGTCTCGCATCCAAGCGCATGCGCGCTGCTGACAGCCAGCCTGATCAGCGTCGAGCCGAGCTTGCCGTGCGAACGGAACGCGGCGTGCACCGCGAGGCGCGAGCCGAGCCACGTGCGCGGCTGCGTTGCGTGAATCCGCACCGTCCCCACCACCTGTTCGGGTACGCCGGCAACGCAGCTGAGCGCGACGAGCAGCTTCGCGTGATGGTCGATGTCGTCGCGGTCGTCGCCGACGAAGATGCCCTGTTCGACGCAGAACACCGCGCGCCGCAGTGCATACGCTTCGTTGCTTTCCCATGGCAGCGTGGCCCATTTCACGCGGTATTCGGCCGGCGTGAACGCAAGTGGCAACGCGTCGGATTCGTCGAAGGTTTCGCAGTACATGGCTAGACCTCGTACGATGCCAGCGACGAGCACGCGCCGCATTTTCCGCAACCGGCCTTGATGTCGGCGGAGCGCATCTTCGCATCGCGCAGCATCGCGCCGAGCGGCGCGAGTATCGACTTCATGAACTCGGGCGTGGGCGCGGGGTGATCTTCGAGCGGCGTGCCGCTGATCGGCACGAACGGCACGACGAACGGATAGACGCCGATGTCGATCAACTCGCGCGAGATCGACAGGATCGCCTCGGCCGTATCGCCGAGACCCGCGAGTATGTACGTGCTGACCTGCCCCCTGCCGAACACCGCGACAGCCGCCCTGAACGCTTCCATGTAACGCGAAATGGGCACGCTCGCCTTGCCCGGCATCACGCGGGCGCGCACTTCGGGGCTCACCACTTCGAGATGCATACCCAGCGTATCAATGCCGCTCGCCTTCATTCGCTCGAACCAGAGGTCGTCGTCGGGCGGCTCGCATTGCGCCTGGATGGGCAGATCGACGGCCGCCCTGATCGCGAACGCGCTCTCGCATAGAATCCGCGCGCCGCGATCGGGCGTGGGTGGCGTGCCCGTCGTGAGCACCATGTGCCTGACGCCATCGAGCAGGACTGCGGCGCGCGCGACCTCGGCCAACTGCTCCGGGGTCTTGCGCGCGATCGTGCGACCCGCCGCGAGCGACTGGCCGATCGCGCAAAACTTGCATGTCTTCTTGCGGCTTTCGTAGCGGATGCAGGTTTGCAGCACCGTCGTAGCGAGCACATCTGTTCCGTGCAGCGTCGCGATGTGCGAATAGGGCACGCCGTCGAGCGTTTGCAGCCGCGTGAAGCGTGGCGCTTTCGGGAAAGTGATGTTCGCAATCGGAATCGTGCCGCGCATCAGCGCGCTTTCGCCCGCTTCGTCGGGCACGCCGGCGACGAACGGCGAATTCCACGCCGAGCTCGTGTGCACCGGCACCATGATCGTCACGCCATCGACCGTCACGGCCTTGTGGTCGGAAGGTCCCGCGCCACCACGCCGGCTGGCGGCGCCCGCGCTCGGATCGACGAGACGCAGGCCCGCCGACTGCAACTCCGTGCGCAATTCCATCATCTCGCGCGCACTTGCGCCCTCAGACGAGAGATTCATGCTGGCATTCATCCTGACCTCCACTCGTGGTTTCGGACCCAAGGTCCGCGCTCGCGGTCACAAACGCCGCAGACATCGGCGCGACGGGCGTCGCGGGGCGATCGTTGATGGCAAGACTGAGCAATTCAGGGCGCGCATAGTGGCCGACCGAATCCATCATGCGTTTGCGCTTGGTGATCAGCGCCATGTCGAGATCGGCGACGACCATCCCTTCGCCTTCGCGCAGCGGCTCGGCAAGGTGCTGCCCTTCGGGCGAAACGATGGCCGTCATGCAACCGCCGCGCAGCGCCTGTTGCAGCTTAGGGTCGGTCGTCACCGACTCGATTTGCGCTTCGCTGAGCCAGCCCGTCGAATTGACGACGAAGCAGCCCGATTCGAGCGCGTGATGACGGATCGTGACCTCGATCTGCTCGGCGAAAATCGGACCAACGAGCGAGCCGGGAAACTGGCTGCAATGGATCTCTTCGTGCTGCGTCATCAGCGCATAGCGCGCCAGCGGGTTGTAATGCTCCCAGCACGCGAGCGCGCCGACCCGTGCGATGCCCGTGTGCGCAACCTTGAGGCCCGCGGCGTCGCCTTGTCCCCAGATCATCCGTTCATGAAACGTCGGCGTGATCTTGCGGCGCTTGAGCACGAGGCGACCGTCGACGTCGAACACGAGTTGCGTGTTGTACAGGCTGCCGTGATCGCGCTCGTTGACGCCGAGCACGACGACCATCGCATGACGCCGCGCACGTTCCGACACAGCCTGAGTGACTGGCCCCGGCACGACGACGGCCTGCTCATAGAGACGCATGTGATCGGCGCCCGACGCTACCGGCGGACGCACGAAAGAGAAATACGGGTAGTACGGCACGAATGTCTCGGGAAAAACGATCAGCCGTACGCCCTGTTGCGCGGCTTCGTCGATGGCGGCGCACACCTTCTCGAGCGTGCCGCCGGGACGCTCGAACTCCGGCGCAATCTGCACCGCCGCCGCACGGATGATTCGTTGCTCGGACATGATCGGCACCCGGCGCGCTCAAACGGTCCACGTGTGGATGATCAGCGCGTCTTCCTTGCGATGAAGCAACTGGAGGTCGAGCACATCGAGCGGGTTGATCGGCCGGATGCCTTCGATCAGCGACGCCTCGCCGTGACCGTACAGTGCCTGCAATGCAAAGCGGCACGCATAGACCTTGCCGCCCTCCGCCATGAACTTGACCAGTTGGTTATTGAAATTCAGATGACCGGGAAACGCTTCGTCGCCGAGTGTCGGGAAGCCGCGTTGCAGGCCCAGCGTCACGCCCGGGCCATAGAGCAGCACCGACGTATCGAAGCCCTTGCGCTGAAGGCGCGTCGCCTGCAGAAGATTGACGAAGCCGATCGATCCTTCGAATGCGACCGTATGAAACGTCACCAGTGCTTTTTCACCGGGCTCGGCCTTGACGTCGGGAAAGACCTTCTCTTCGTAGTCGACCAGGTAGTCGCCTTTCTGATGCAGAGGTTGATTGACGGCGGGCATTTCGCTCTCCAACAAGTCGTGTCATTGATCGGATTGCTCAACCGGAAAGAACCGGATGGCGAATCGTTTATTGCAACGCATGTGCCAATTTCCGGCCCGGTTCATGCAATCAACTTCCAATCAATCAGAACAGGATGGTTCGAGCGATCCGAAAAATTTCTTTAGGAGCCTTGTTCGACGGGCTTTTCAGACTATTTGCAAATTTGCTCGCGCACCGTCTTTGGGCAGCGAAAGCGCATCGTTCGCGTCTGCTTGGTGCGCACTACCCCTTAAGCGGGCACGGTCCGATCAATGCGATCAAGTCTTGAATTGAACCAATACCGATTATTTTTCGGGAGAACGCTGTGCTACTTTTGAATAAAGGCAATCAGGAATCCGCATTGGGAATTACTGGCATGGACAGTCTCACGCATCACTGGCTCAAACGGCTGACCGAAAGCCGCAAGCCGGCGTATCTCGTGATACCGGATCTGATCGAAGAGGATCTGGCGAGCGGACGTCTGCGTCCGCGCGACCGGTTGCCCGGATTGCGCGATCTTGCGGGTGCCTTGCATCTGAACTACACGACCATCGCGCGCGCCTATGCGGAGGCGCGCAAGCGCGGCCTGCTCGATGCCCGCGCGGGCAGCGGCACCTTCGTGCGTGGACGTACGCAGACCTTGCCGCTTGCCGGCGGAAGCAGTGTCGAGATGTCGATGAACATGCCGCCCGAGCCCCCCGAGCTTGCGGCACGGTTGCGGGAATCGGCGGCGAGCCTGCTCGCGCATACCGATCCCTATCGCCTGCTGCGTTACCAGGACTTCGGCGGAACGCCCGACGATCGCGCGGCCGGCCGAGCGTGGCTCAAGCAACGCTTACCGGATTGCGAAGAAGGTACGGTACTGGTGTGTCCCGGCATTCACAGTGCCCTCGTCGCGCTCGTATCGCAGCTTGCGCGACCGGGCGACACGATCTGCCTCGATACGCTCGCCTATCCGGGCATCAAGGCGATCGCATCGCAAATGGGTGTGCGCCTGCAGCCACTGCCGCGCGACGACGAAGGTCCGCTGCCGCATGCATTCGAAGCGCTCTGCAGGAGCGAAAAACCGGGCGCGTTCTACTGCAACCCTACGCTGCAGAATCCGAGCACGCTCACGCTGTCGTTACAGCGGCGCGAGGCGCTCGCGGATGTCGCGCTGCGCTACAGCGTCCCCATCATCGAAGACGATGCCTACGGATGGCTGCCATCAAACAAGCCTGTGGCACTTGCCACGCTCGCCCCCGAATTGACGTGGTATGTCACCGGCTTTTCTAAAACGCTGGGTGCGGGCTTGCGTGTCGCCTATCTGCGCGCGCCCACTGTGCGGCAGACACAACGTGTGGCGGGCGCGTTGCGCGCCACGACTGTGATGCCGAGTCCTTTCACTGTGATGCTGGCAACGCAATGGGTCAATGACGGGACCGCACATGAAATGCTCGACGCGATCCGCAAAGAAGCCAATGCGCGCCAGGCGATCGTGGCACAGGAACTAGCCGACTGGCACTACGACGCGCACGACGATGGCTTCCATTTATGGTTGCGGATTCCTCCGCATTGCGACTGGAACGCGCCCGAGCTCGCGCTGCAATTGCGCAACCAGGGCGTTGGCGCGGTGGGGGGCCCTGCTTTCTCCACGGACGGCAATCCGCCGAATGCAATCAGGCTCTGTCTCGGGGGCCCGCAAGACAGAGACGATTGTCGGTACGCGCTGCAGTGCGTGGCGCAGACATTGAACGATCCGCATCATCTGCACATTCCGATGATGTAAGCCTGCTTCATGCAGTTAGAGCTTTCGGACCCTGCGTTGAAAGTCCATGCAGCCCGACAGCTTGGTCGTCAGAAACGACTGCGGCGCGCCTGCGCCGCCGGGCGGCGGGAGATGGCAGCACGATATAGCGAAACAATTGCCAGCGCCCTGCGCCATCGAGGCTCGCCGCTTCGAGCGGATCGTCGGGAATGGTCTGCAATGTGGCCAGCACCATTAGCATCGTGAACGGGAACCATTGCCACGTGTCGGCGGCGGCGACTGCCCACAGCGCGGTAGACGATTCGCGATCAACGAACTCACAGGATAACCGGCCGACTCCAGCACACGATCCGCCTGCGGGGATTTACCTATTTGCGTCATTGGCCCGCAGGTGCAACATCGCAATTGCATTGCATAATATCCATGTATACGAAACAGCCGTCTAAATGCACATACTAAAATGAAGACGTGACCCTGCTGGTCGCACCCGCGTCGCTGCTATGTTGGGCCTGAATACACGGTAGTGGATTTGCGTTCATCGTCCGTAATGATCGAGAGGCGGATGCACTGTTCACCGGCCCCGTTTCAGAAAACAAAATGAACAAACTAAATCGCAGATCATTTATCCAGACCTCAATTGCATCGGTCGGCGGATTGGTGCTGACTCCCGCGTCCGCTTATGCTGATGCGACGGTGGCACAGAAGCCTCCAGCGCAGAGCGCCGCTGGTCCGGATGACATCGTTGCCCTTGCAGACTATTGTTTGCAGACCACCTATGACAACCTGCCGAGCGCGGTGATTGCCATAACCAAGAATCAGATTCTGGACACAGTGGGCGCGGCGCTAGGGGGCACCAATGAGCCAGGAGCCAAAGAGATACGCGAGTTCACCATCGATATGGCCGGTAAGCGCGAAGCCGCAATCTGGGGTACCAGCATTCAGGTTCCCGCCCAGGATGCTGCTCGCGTCAATGCAATCATGGCTGACGCTCTCGACTATGACGATACCTATGAGCGGTCTTTCATGCACCCCTCGGTCATCACGATTCCGGCCGCCTTAGCCGTAACCGATTTGCTCGGCAATGTCAGCGGCAGGGATCTAAGGCATTGCTGATCAAGTCCACCGCATAGCTACTCGGAGCGTTATAGAGCGGAGTGGATAAGGAAGGCAGAACAGGATGAAGCAGCAGACGCTGGCGATGGCAGCTGACGAAGGTGCGGGTTT
>NZ_JBFPKO010000064.1:0-10570 GCF_040948765.1 Paraburkholderia sp. BR10923
GAGCAGTTGCGTCACGAATTTGCACCGCATCAGCCCCAGTGTCCCGAAGTGGTGGTTGAGACGCCATCGGCGGCACTCTACGACACGCTGCTCGATGACGAGGTGCCGGTATGAACACCGCTGCTACTTACGATGCCGCCCGTCTGGGGTTGATGCTCAATGAGCTGCGGCTGCCGACCATCGGCCGGCTGTGGCCTGAATTTGCCCAGCGTTCCGACAAGGAAGGCTGGCAGGCCACGCGGCTACTTGGTGCACTGCTCGAACACGAACTCGCCGAGCGCGTGAAACGGCGCATTGAGCGGCACCGCATCGAATCGCATCTGGATCCGACCAAGACGCTCGATACCTTCAACTTCAGCATGGTGCCGATGGTCTCGAAGGCGCACGTCATGGCGCTGGCCAGCGGCGATTCGTGGCTGGAGAAAGGGGCCACGATCCTGTTATTCGGGCCGCCCGGCGGCGGCAAGACACATCTCGGTTCCGCCATCGGCCACGCTCTGATCGACGCCGGTTACCGGGTGCTGTTCACGCGCACCAGCGAATTCGTGCAGAAGCTACAGGTTGCACGCCAGAGCCTGCAGTTGCCGTCGATGCTCGCCAAGCTCGATCATTTCGATCTGATCATCCTCGACGACCTCTCATACGTCCGAAAGGATCAGGCCGAAACCAGCGTGCTGTTCGAGCTGATCGCTGAAAGATATGAGCGACGCAGCCTTCTGATCACAGCCAACCAGCCGTTCTCCGGCTGGAATGACGTCTTCCCCGACCCGGCCATGACCGTGGCCGCCATCGATCGCCTGGTCCATCACTCGACGATCTTCGAACTGAACGTCGAGAGCTACCGGCGTCGGAACGCCACCGACAACAAGGCTGCACGGCGGCGTCAACTACCGGATCCCGAGTCACAAGGAGCGACAACTATGACCTCTTGAACAGCGACAATTACCCCCGCTGACCGGACAAGATAATTGTCGTTCGGCCGGACTTCATGCTTGACGCTCTACAGTAGGGCAACGGTTGAAAAGGGGATGGCCGGAGTTCTGGAAAGGTTGTCAGGACGTCTTCCCGCGGTATTGATCGACTCGCTGCGAGAGCAGTGGAGAGGCCAGGATACGATCGACCGGCAGGTCGGTCAGATCGAGCGCCGGTTGCGGGAGTGGATGAAGGACGATCACTCAGCCAAAGCGATCGCAGCAATTCGTTGCGTAGGGCTACCCACTTCGACGCCGGCAGTGGCAACGATGGAACACGCCGAAGCCTTCAGATCCGGCCGCGAGTTTGCTGCATGGCTGGGTCTTGTGCCGGGCCAGACTGGCTTGGGCGGGATATCAGGCTGTGAGGACTCAGTAGGCGAGGTGACACATATCTGAGGACTTTGCTGGTTCATGGAACGCGCAGGATTATCTATCGGACCAAAGAGCCGGGGCAGTGGGTGGAGCAGATGAAACAGCGGCGTCCGTTGAACGTCGTAATCGTCGCCATGGCCACCAAGCTCGCCCTAATAGGCTGGGCGGTGCTGGCGCATCAACAGCCATACCGTGCAAATCACCGGCGCAAAAAACCCGCGTGATCCGACGGCAGTACCTTGCTCATCTTTGAAAGTAAGCGTAAGCGGCTCGGCAGGGCCGGTCCCCGATCCGCGCGCGCGTGGAGCATGATGTGAGGGCGTGAGGAGGTCCGGGTAGATCACGTGAGATCGTTCCATGATCGTGGACACGATCTATCTGGATCTGCCCGGTCAAACGGCGGGCGGGGGCGGAGTGGCCGGATTCAGTTTGACGGCCACGTTCCAGGGAAGCAGTTAGTCGATGCGGTTGACCTTGTGGTCCGCAATACGAGTGAGCACGTATTCGAGATAGGCACGTGGGTTGATTTCGTTGAGTTCGCACGTACCGATGAGACTGTACATCGCCGCCGCACGCTCACCGCCGCTGTCGGAGCCGACGAACAGGTAGTTGCTGATCTCGGCGCATCCGTCCTCGCAGTAGAACGTGAGTGCCGCCCAGTGGTTCAGCGAGTAGTTGATCGCGCCCGTGAGCGTGGACTTCTTCGACAGCGTCGCAAGCTTGGCCCTGATCGTCGATTCGAACGTGTTGAGCAGCGGTTTGCTCTTTTCCTGCCGCACAGGGAACCGCTCATCGGGTGGTTTGCCGCGAATGTCGGCTTCGATGCTGTAGAGCTCGCCAATCATCTCGAGTAGTTTCCGGGTATCTGGAGTCGGTGTACGCTCGTGAACGTCGTATATGTACTTCCTCGCGTGATCCCAGCACGCCGCTTCGTGCACGTCGCCGTTCGCATACAGGTGATCAAGCCGGCGTAGGCATCCGCCTGCAGGATTCCCTCGAAGTTGGCGAGATGCGTTTGCGGATGAACACCCTTGCGGTCCGACGAGTACGTGAACCAGACTGCCGCAGGTCCGCCGAGCCCGAGCGCCTCGCCCAGCGAATGCATGTTCGTCGCGCATCTGGGGCAGAGCGGATCAGGCTCGAGTACGATCTCCTCGCGCGGCAGGTGTGGCGGGAGCGGCTCTCGCGAAGCCGATTTGCTGGCCGGCGCATTCGGTGTCCCGTCTCGCTGTTACGCGCCTCGGCAGCACCACGGCCGCCCGTCAGGTCCTCCAGCTGCGCCTCGAGCTTGTCGATCTGCGCCTTCAGGCGTTCGATCTCGTCATCTCGCGCGGCGAGTTCCTGCACCATCTTCGCGATCGATGCCTGGTGCTCAAGCAGCGATGCCTGTTGCGCGAGCACCATGGCACGAGCTCGGCGACGTTATCGGGCAGCGGCGCTTGATCGGGCATGCGTCGCAGTTTACGAGCCTTCCTCGCGGTTTACAACATCGAGAGTGCGGCGGTGCGTCGTGGCTGTCGCCAGTCGATGCCCTCGAGCGACATCGACAACTGTGCGCTCGTCAGATGAATCTTGCCGCCATCGGCCTGTGGCCAGATAAAACGGCCTCGCTCCAGACGCTTTGCGATCAGCCAAAGCCCGTCGTCGGTCGCCCACAGAAGCTTCACGAGATCGCCGCGGCGCCCGCGAAAAATGTACAGGTTGCCGCCCAGCGGATTCTCCTCGAGTGCCTTGCACCTTGGCAGCCAGGCCCTGGAAGCCGCAGCGCATGGCCGTGATGCCCGCAACAAGCCAGATACGCGTACCCGTTGGCAGAGAAATCACGAGCGCAAGCTCCCCAACACTGTCCGAAGCATCTCAGCGTCGACAATACCGTCGACCTTAACCAGTGCCCGGCCGATCCGAACCTCGATTGACCCGGCCGGCGCAGCGGGCCTCACGACCTCAGACTCTGGCAGCGCAGAAGGTTCATTGACCGATGACACCTCGTTCACGATTGCCACTGGAACGAGTTGCACCGCCTCGGCTTGCTGTTCCGCCAGATATCGGCGCCGCTAGGTGAACACGAGGTTCGCGTTCAAGCCGTTCTTGCGGGCCAACCTGGAGATTGACACCCCCGGTTCGCAAACTGCCATCGCCAGGCGACGACGGAATTCGGCACTATGGTTCGGGCGACCTTTACGGCTACCGGGCCTCTGTGTTGGCTCTGACAAAATGGTGTCCACCACTTCGAAAATGATGGACATCACTTTGATGCCGATACTTGCGGCCGTCTACAACGGCCACCGCGAGCCGCTTACTGTGCTCCTCCGAATGCTGTTTGCGTTTTCATCGTCAAGCGCTTATTTCACCTCCACGGCCAGGACGTGTCTGGCAAGGTTTTATTTCGAAAGAGGGTATCGCGTCGGCAGCTAATCGAGTTCTTCACTCAGCGTTGATCCTTGGGCGCCCAAAACCGGCGATTGCCTATCCTGCCATCCCTCGTCGTTATTCTCTTTCTTTTGTCATCCGCAAATCCTTTGAGTGTGGTCACCGATGGTCGCGCAAAAAAATGACCACCTGCTGCAAAAAAAATCTACTCGTCCACGCAGCAAAACGAACTGGCCCGGCAGAAAAAATATCGTATCGCGTGAGTGGGTCTTCCCCCACCACGCAAATAGATGATTGACCGGCATCGCGAAGGTGACGGATGACGCAACGTGGATGAGCATGGACTGCCGTGCTCCGCACAGAAAAATTCAAAGGTCGTATTGAATCCGCGTGCCAGAATGCAGACGCTCGCGCAAATTGAACAAAGACATTTCCGCACGGTCCCGCAGGAATGACATCGGACCGACACGTCACATCAATTCCAGCGATCATTCGACGCAAATTGGCGAGTGACGGATTTCATGTGCGGCCCGTTGTCAACGCAGAGCCTCTGATCATTCGAACTGAAGGCCGATGCACTCGTATTGATCGACGCGCAAATCCCGGTACGTTGCGCGCGCGCGACGGCGCAAAAAAAGTTTTTTATTCCAGAGAAGTCCTATTCAATCCAGAACATTCCATCACGCCGGTTCGAGCCTGTTTCCACGTATTGACGCGTGCCAGTCCCCTTTGCAAGATGGCATGGAAGGAGTGTGCAGGAGCCAATCATGCCGACGGCGAAAAGCTTTACCCAGGCGCAATGGGACGCCGCAGCGCGCCGTCTCGATGCACTGCCGGAAAAGCCCGCGCATGAGCACCGCGTCGATGTCCGCGACGCAATGAGGTCCATGCAGCCTCAAATTATCGATGCACAGAGAAAGGGCTACACGCAGGAAGAAATCGTCCAGCAGATCGCCCAGGACGGTGTTGAAATCAGCGCTGGAACGTTGCGATACGCGATGCAGCGCGCTGCCAGGGAAGAAAAGGCCGTGCAGGTGGAGCGGCACGTCGCTACGAATGCCGCCATGACATCACCTCGCGTGAAGAAGGGCACTCAGGCGAAGCCATCACATTCGAGCCATGCGCGCGTCGGATCACAACGGAAAGGGGATGGGGGAATCACCCGGCCGGAACGCACAGAGATCCAGGGCTTCCTCGGATTTCCGATCAGGCCGGATACCGAAAACCTGTAAAGGTACGAAATGGCAATGGAAGATCCTGCTATCTATATGGTCGGCGGCAGCAAGGGCGGCGTTGGCAAGAGTTTCGTCACGCTGGCGCTGGTCGAATATCTCTGGCGCACGGATGTCCGCACCGTGCTGGTGGAGACGGACACGTCAAATCCCGATGTCATGAAAGCCGTCCATGATGAAATCGAATGCGCCTCATGTGATCTGGATGAGGCGGGCGGCTGGATCGATTTCGTCGATTTCTGCGCTGAGCATCGGGATGCGACGGTCATCGTCAATACGGCGGCGCGCAGTCAGGCCGGCGTTGCCCGGTACGGCGGAACGCTAGCCAGTACGCTGGATGACATGGCCCGGCGTCTCGTCGTGTTATGGGTCATTAACCGCCAGCGCGACAGTCTCGAACTGCTGCTTGAGTTTGGCGAAACATTCCCGCGGGCGCTCACACATGTCGTGCGCAATGGTTACTTCGGCACGCCGGACAAGTTCACGCTATACCGTGAGTCGAACCTGCGCAAGGCCGTCGAGGCACAGGGCCGGTCGCTGGATTTTCCCGATCTCGCGGATCGCGTCGCGGACGAACTGCGTAGTCAGCGCACCTCGATCCGCAAGGCGTCGGAGACCATGCATATCGGGCAGCGCGCGGAGCTCTTCCGCTGGCGGGAGCTGTGCGACGCGATGTTCTCAAAGGTCATCGGCGTTGACCGGACGGTTCATGAGAACCAGGCAATCGAGATCGGCCGATCCGCTCACCCGCCTGTTTCATGAAGTCTCCGGCGATGTTCCGGACGAGGCCAGCCTGCGGGTTCCCGCCCGTGCGACTGGAGGAGCCGACAGCGGGATCTCTTTCTCCTGGACAATCCAGGCTAGCATCGAAATGCTCTTCGCTCACCCTCCAGTTGGCGACGTCGGCACCCGGGATACCGAGCACGATTGGCGTCGGCCTTGACGATGCTCGCATCGACGGCGAAGCCTTCACCGCCGACGAGTCCCTCCGCCATGCATCGACTCAGGACCGATTCGAATACGTGACGTTCGCTGTTGCGTTTCAACTGCCACTTACACTACTTACATATGGAAAGTGGCGCTTCACTCGGCTTCTGCGTTAAATTGGCTTCAACCTGTTTTGCATATGTTCGGGCCGCGCCAGGACGGTCAGATTTCATCTGACCTGCGTGTAAAACCGCCGTGGTGTTGGCAGGATCTCACAGGATTCCTCGGCCTGTTCATTGCCATCGGCAGTGCTGAATACGTCGCACACCTATCCAGGACAAACCCGCACCATTCGATCGTTATATGTGGGGGCGCGCACCGAGACCACCAATTATCTGTCGACTCAGCGGGGCTTTGCCTCTATTACTTGGGGAGTCCGACTGCGAGGGCATCGTCGCAGGCAACCCGTCGATCTGGAAAATCTCCACCCTCGCTTTGGGGTGCGATACGGCATCGCCCGCGCTATTTCCGCCTATCCCGACTTCAGCAGAACGCTGTCCGACAATCTTTGCAAACTTGCGTCAGAACCATGACTATGAGCTTAAAGGGCAAAAATCTCGCATCGGCGGTACTTCAAAGCGGTTTCGACGACAAGGAGCCAGCCACCGCGAATCGTACGAGCATTTCCGCGTTGGCACCTTCTGTCACTGTCGTGATGGCCAACTTCAATGGAGAGAACTGGATCGGAGAGGCGATCAGGTCGGTCCAGAGACAGAGCCTCGCGGATTGGGAACTGATCGTTGTTGATGATGCGTCAACCGACGCCAGCACTGAGATTGTCCGCGCCGCTGCTGCTAACGACCCACGTATCGTTCTCCTCACATCTTCTTCCAACGCGGGGCCCTCGGTCGCGCGCAACCGTGCGCTGGCATGTGCGCGAGGACGCTGGATCACGATCCTCGACAGTGATGATGTGTTTGCGGACGGACGCCTTCAGTCGATGCTCGCAAGGGCCGAATCGGACGGCGCGGGCATTGTAGCGGACGACTTGCTCATCATGAGCGAAAGCGGCTCGCTGACCGGGTATTCGCTGCTTGGCCTGCGGACCGCGAGGACCGTCGATGCCGTTGCGCTTGTCAAAGCGCCGCAACTCGGCTATCTGCAGCCCATGATCAGAACCGAACTGCTGTCCGAGCTTCGGTATGACGAGCGGGTTCGCTCCGCCGAAGACTTCGATCTTTTGTTGCGCATGTTGGTCAGGCACGAAGCGGAAATGGTCGTCTATCCGGCTATGGGTTACCACTATCGCAGACGTGATGATTCGCTTTCCACAGACAAGTCAGCGGATCGACGGGCGCTTCGAGGCATGCTCGAAGCAAACGCGCGTTTCCGCGCATCGCACGCGCTGTCAGGAAGATTAGCCCACGCGTGTGCGCATCGGCAGCGAACCCTCGAAACCCAGCTTCGCTGGGTCGATGTCACCGAGGCAGTTCGTGAAAGACGTTTCGCACAAGCCTTTCGGCACACAATGCATCACCCTTGGGTCCTCAGTTGCGCCGCGCAATTCCTTGCGAAGCATTTTCACTTTCTCGTACTCAGAAACAAACGCCGCGCCGTGACTTTGGGACTTTGAGCTGAGACGCGACGGATGCCGGCACGTCCGCAACGGAGGGTGCGGGCGCCCTTTGGGGCGCGGGCGATGCCTGCGATTTTCCAGAACAGCGTGGCTCGAGGCGGCCGCTCAGGGGCGGCATTTGATCAGATGCATGCGTGCAAAATTTACCGCAAGTTCAGCACGGCCACGTCCCATTTGAATCGCGTCGACGCGTGTGTGATACGGACACGCTCGAGTTCGTCGAAGGCAGCCTTCAACCTGTTCCACGTCCGTATTCCGTCGTCGTGATACCAGATACTGACGATCAATAGCCCCCCGGGCGCGAGACAGCGCGCGAGTCGACGAATCTGTTCCTCCGGTTCTTCCAGGTAATAAAGCATCTCGTTGAAGACGATAACGTCGAATACCTGCGAAGGCTCGAAGGTAGCGGCATCGGCGACGGCGAACTCCGCTCCATCGATATTCGCCTGGCGGCCCTGCTCAATGGCGACTTCGGAAAGATCGACGCCGAAATGGCTAGAAATCGAGGCGCCCGAAAGCCAACTTGCAAGAACACCAGCGCCGCATCCAACGTCGAGCACTCGCGCGGCGGGTTTCAGGTGCTTGCACCCGGCGATCACGCTATAGCGGGCAATCTCCTGCGTCGTCCCCAGATAATCCCAGGTGCCCGAGCCGTACGCCTGATTCCACGTCGCATCCGAGATTGAGACGCTGTGAGCCGGCAGTATCGTGGCCTTGATCGCTGGGGGACAAACCTTTTAACAGGCCACTTTATGGCTTTACCGAGGAAGCCGTACACTCCTCTTCTATCTGGCGGATTAAGCATGGTCGGCTCTCATGTCAAACCAACTGACGCTACGTGGCTTCTTCAGGCCAGCACCAGATATCCCCGCGCGACTTTAGGTGCGCGGCAGAATCGTCATTAAGCCTGTGCTGTAACGGACTGTCTGTCGCGATTGCTCGGATTGGCCAGCAAGCGTTCGAAGACGTTGCTGGTGATACGGTCGACGACAGCATGACTTTCGGCGTGCGGATCCATGAGCACGCGAGCCCAATCTGTCGTGCCTGCGTTGAAGACGATGCCCGGCTGAACTCCTCTTCCAGCCGCCCGCTGCAGCACGCCAAATACGCCGCGTCCGCCGACGTCCCATCCATTCAGCGCGCTTGTCATGCCAAGCACGTGGAAACCATTGGGGTTCGGCGGCAAGCCGTCTACTTCGTAGCCCACCAGACGATCTTCGGCACCAAAAATGTCTCCGTTGTTCAACTCCGTACCGGCGAGCGCCCAGTGACTCGCGTCCTCGACCCGGAATCCGGTTGCTGGGCGCTCGCGCCGGATCCAGCCACCACGCAGTAGACGCCATTCTCCCCACCAGCCGCCGCCATAACCATAACTGAGCCCGATCAGGTCGCTTTCGTCGTGACCGGGCCAATTTTCCGCGAGGCGAGTCACGCGCAGATCGGGAGCGTGAGGGCTGCCGCGCGAAAATTCGATTGGCCGATAGCAGGTGTTTCCACTAAAGATCGCATAGTGTCCGCCGTTTGCAATGAAGCCGGCCATCCTGTCACGCATGCGCCCGCTCCAGTATTCATGATGACCCACGCTAAGCACGCAGCGATACTGGGTTAGATCAAGCCGGTCACCATCATCGAGATCCAGGTCGGAGTAGAAGTCGCAAGCAATGTTCTTCGCCTGCAGCCAGCGCACGAACTTCGCGTCCCAGTGCGGGAACTGTTGGCGCGGGGACCGAGGTTCATAGGGGTCGGCAGGCTCGCCGAACTGCGCCCCGAAGCCGCCACCTGGTCTTAGCAGGGTCACGGTCGTGACAGGTTTCTTACGTCGAACGGGATCGTGATAAAAACCGCCGCCGCCGATCGAGTTGTACGCTTGATACGTCGCGACAGGCACGATGTAAGCGACCGACGCCGATGGTCGAGGAGGGCGCGCGACCAACATTGCCATACTTCTGCTGTCCGGCGGCAGCCCGTATAGAGGCTCGTGCGCGGCGCAGTTGCGCCCCAGCGGGCGCACGGGCTCGCCGTTGGCGCGCACCTCGTAAGCCACCGCGACATACACCCCCGACGTCGCATCGGCACGATCGAAGCGAAACCGGAAGCTCGGCCACCGCCATGCAGCGTCGCAACGCGTTGCGGTTCGTCCGCGCGGCGAAGTCAGCACCCATTGGCCACTCACGCTGTCGCAATCCATCGCGCCGCGGTCCTCTACAAGGATGCCGCAGTGGAACTCGAGCGCTTCTCCGATGCCTTGCCGGTAGATTGCAACAGAAAAGCGGCGCCCTGGCTCGACGGCGAGTTCGAAAATGCCGCCGGCATCGTAGGCGGGCGCGAGCGGATATAACCTCATCGATCACTTTCTCCGATCTTTGACGAAGCTGCACGTGGACGAGATGGCGGGTCATAGTGGCAACCATGTCCCGCACCGGGGCAATTTGACGCGGGGTTACTCACTGCGACGTGAATGCTTTGGGCGCCCTTTGGGTCTGTTCGGAATTGGCAAAATGATACCTCCCGCGCTCCGCTTTCAATTACACGGTATGCGACATAAGATACGCGGTATGCGCCGAGCGACATCGAAATGCTTGATCATCGGGCTGTTCAACGAGTCGGACTATCCGACGCTTGCCAGCATGTCGGAGAAATTCGCCGTCAGGCTCGCGGTGTTGCTGTTTCCTGACGCGTCGGGCTGCTCTCGGCCGATACTGTTGAAAAAGTCGCTGCGTGGTTTTATCAGTCCCGCCGCGAGAAAATCGACCTCTCAGATCGGCCCACAGACCGCTCGCGCACACCGGCCAAGGGTAAGAAGACCCCTAAAAACCTAGCGCGAAGGACGAGCAGTGACTTTTTCAACAGTATCGACCCTCTCCGGTCGTTCAAAGCGAGCAACGGCGCATGGCAGCTTGCAAGGCAAAACGGTCATTGGTCCATCATGCTCGCTTAGAGGCGATAACAAAATGAGTTCTTCAGCTTTCGCCAGCAGATGATGCAGCAGGCAATTTTCATGAAGGCTTCATGGATGAATGCAAGCCGTTCGAAGCGGATGCGCAGTCGTCGAAAGTTAT
>NZ_JBFPKO010000065.1:0-10508 GCF_040948765.1 Paraburkholderia sp. BR10923
TCGACGAGGCGTTCATCTGCGGCCCCGCGCCGATGATGGACGCGGCCGAGGCGGCGCTGAAGGCTGCCGGCGTGCCGCCCGCGAAGGTGCACGTCGAGCGCTTCGGCACGCCGCTGCCGCAGGCGGGGGTGCCGCCCGTCGAGATCACCGCGGACACCCCGGCGGCCGACCTCGAAATCGTGCTCGACGGCAAGCGGCGCAGGCTGCGCCTGCCGTATCAGGGCGTGAGCGTGCTCGACGTCGGGCTGCGCGCCGGTCTCGCGCTGCCGTATGCGTGCAAGGGCGGGGTGTGCTGCACGTGCCGCGCGAAGGTGCTCGAGGGCGAAGTGAAGATGGAAAAGAACTACACGCTCGAAGAACACGAGGTCCGCGACGGGTTCGTGCTGACGTGTCAGTGTCATCCGGTGAGCGAGAAGGTTGTCGTCAGTTACGACGAACGATGAGCGCAAGCACATCACACCCCCGTCTTCGATCAAAGTTCCATCTCATGTCTCATTCACTGTTCAACAAGCACCGACGGTAGGTACGGCGTCACGTGCCGCCGCGCGAAGCCGCTCATGTCTGATCGCACCGCGCAACCCTGTTGCGGATGCAAAGCCTGAATCGTTCAATTTCTCTAACGGAAAACACCATGACCGAAGCCTTTATCTGTGATGCCATTCGCACTCCGTTCGGACGTTATGCAGGCGTACTGAAGGATGTTCGCGCGGACGACCTCGGCGCCGTGCCGATTCACGCGCTGATGCAGCGCAATCCGTCGGTGGACTGGCAGCAGGTCGCGGACGTCCTCTACGGATGCGCGAACCAGGCCGGCGAGGACAATCGCAACGTCGCCCGCATGTCCGCGTTGCTCGCGGGCTTGCCGATCGACGTCCCCGGCTCCACGATCAACCGCCTGTGCGGCTCGGGGATGGACGCGGTGGGCAGCGCCGCGCGCGCGATCCGCGCGGGCGATGGCGACCTTTACATTGCGGGCGGCGTCGAAAGCATGACGCGCGCACCTTTCGTGGTCGGCAAGTCGGCGACGGCGTTCTCGCGCTCGGCCGAAATCCATGACACGACGATCGGCTGGCGCTTCGTCAATTCGCTGATGCGCAGCCAGTACGGCGTCGACTCGATGCCCGAAACCGCGGAAAACGTGGCCGACGACTTCGGCGTGGACCGCGACTCGCAAGACCGCTTTGCGCTGCGCAGCCAGCAACGCGCCGCGCGCGCTCAGGCGGACGGCACGCTGGCCCAGGAAATCACCGCGGTGCGCATTCCCCAAAAGAAGGGCGAACCCCTCGTGGTCGATCGCGACGAACATCCGCGCGAGACCTCGCTCGAGGCGCTGGCGAAACTCAAAGGTGTGGTGCGCCCCAACGGCACGGTGACGGCGGGCAACGCTTCGGGTGTCAACGACGGCGCTTGCGCGTTGCTGATCGCAGGCGAAGAGGCAGCGAAGCGCAACCATTTGACGCCGCGTGCCCGCATCGTGGGCATGGCTACGGCGGGCGTCGAGCCGCGCATCATGGGCATCGGACCGGCACCGGCCACCGAGAAGCTGCTTGCGCGCCTCGGCATGACGCTCGACCAGTTCGACGTGATCGAGCTGAACGAAGCGTTCGCGTCGCAGGGTATCGCGGTGCTGCGCCGTCTCGGCGTCGCGGAGGACGATCCCCGCGTCAATCCGAACGGCGGTGCGATCGCGTTGGGCCATCCGCTCGGCGCTTCGGGTGCCCGGCTGGTCACGACGGCGACCTACGAACTCGAACGCCGCAACGCACGCTTCGCGCTTTGCACGATGTGCATCGGCGTTGGCCAGGGCATCGCGATTGCGATCGAGCGCGTTTGAGCGGAGCCACTCGCATGTCGAACGTATTGAAGACTTCCACGATCGTTGGCATCGTCGGCGCGGGCGCGATGGGTGCGGGCATCGCCCAGGTGGCCGCGCTCGCCGGACACCGGGTCGCCCTATTCGATCTCGATGCCGCTACGGTCGCAAAGGCCATCAAGGGCATCGCCGCGAATCTCGCGAGGCTCGTCGACAAAGGCCGCCTCGACGCGACGGCTGCCGCTCAAGCGAACGGAAGGCTGTTTGCGGTCGACCAGCTGGCCGCGATGCGCGATGCGGGGCTCGTCATCGAAGCCGTCGCCGAACGGCTGGAAGTGAAGCGCAAGATTTTTGCCGAGCTCGAAGAGCACGTGGACGACGCCTGCATTCTCGCGACCAACACTTCGTCGATTTCCGTCACGGCGATCGGTGCGACGCTGAAGATTCCGTCGCGCCTCGTGGGCATGCACTTCTTCAATCCCGCGCCCGTGATGGCGCTGGTCGAAGTGGTCAGCGGCCTCGCCACATCGCCGGACGTCGCGACCTGCGTGTACGAAACGGCCGCCGCGTGGGGCAAGACGCCCGTCTACGCGCGCTCAACGCCCGGCTTCATCGTGAACCGCGTGGCACGTCCGTTTTACGCCGAAGGTCTGCGGCTTCTGAACGAGCTGGCAGCGAGTGCCGCGTCGATCGACGAGGTGATCCGCGAGGCAGGCGGCTTCCGGATGGGACCGTTCGAGCTGATGGACCTGATCGGACACGACGTCAATTTCGCGGTCACCGAGTCGGTGTTTCGTGCGTATTTCAACGATCCCCGGTTCACGCCGTCGTTGATCCAGCAGGAGCTGGTCAATGCGGGTTTTCTGGGCCGCAAATCGGGACGTGGTTTCTACGAATATGGTCCGAACGCCGCGCGCCCGAGCCCGCGGCTTGCGCCACCCGCGGATTCTCCGCGGGTCGTCAATCTGTTTCCGCAGTCCGGCGTGATCGCGCGGCTTCAACAAAGGCTGCTGGATGCCGGGCTCGTTACGGCGACGATGCCGGAAACCGAACGCGTCGACGGTGTGGTCGCGCAAATCGACGACGCGCTGCTGCGACTGACCGACGGGCGCACGGCGACTCAATGCGCTCACGACATGGATCACGACAACGTGGTGCTCGTCGACCTCGCACTCGACTACGCCGGCTGCAGCACGGTCGCGCTCGCCCGTGCGCGGCAATGCAGTGATTCGGCCTATGCGGCCGTCGTCGGCGCGATGCAGGCGGCCGGCTACTCGGTCGTGCCGATGGCCGATGTGGCCGGCATGATCGTGATGCGGACCGTCGCGATGCTGGTGAACGAAGCGGCCGATGCAGTCAATCAGGGCGTGTGCACGGCCGCGGATCTCGACCTGGCGATGGAAAAAGGCGTCAACTATCCGTTGGGCCCGCTGCAGTGGGCGGATAACGCGGGCGTCGCTCTGTTCTCTACGGTACTGAGCAATCTCTGCACCCATTACGGTGAAGACCGGTACCGCGTTTCACCGCTACTAGCCGCACTTTCGTGGTCGCGTGCGTCATGGCATGCCCGCGCTGCCATCGACAGCGCAGCCTGACTCGAATCAATCCAATTCCAGTATTCCGGAGACTCCGATGGTCCGACGCACCCCCCAATCCGACGAACTCGAACCGATCGAACGCGCCAGCCGCGACGAGCTGCAGGCTCTGCAACTGACTCGCCTCAAATGGTCGGTCCGCCATGCCTACGACAACGTGGCGCATTACCGCAAGGCGTTCGATGCCGCTGGCGTGCATCCGGACGATCTGAAGGAACTGTCCGATCTGGCCAGGTTTCCGACCATGACGAAGAAGGACCTGCGCGACAACTATCCGTTCTGTCTTTTCGCCGTACCGCGCGACCAGGTGGTGCGTGTGCATGCATCGAGCGGGACCACGGGCAAGCCGACGGTCGTGGGCTACACCGCACGCGACATCGATACCTGGGCCGACATCGTCGCGCGTTCGATCCGCGCTGCCGGCGGCCGTCGCGGCGACACGCTGCACAACGCGTTCGGCTATGGCCTGTTCACCGGCGGCCTGGGCATTCACTACGGTGCGGAGCGGCTCGGCTGCATGGTGGTGCCGATGTCCGGCGGCCAGACGGAAAAGCAGGTTCAGCTGATCCGCGACTTCGAACCGTCGATCATTCTGGTCACGCCGTCGTACATGCTTAACCTGATCGACGAGATGACGCGCCAAGGGATGAATCCGGCCGAATCGTCGCTGAAGGTGGGTGTCTTCGGCGGCGAGCCCTGGACCCAGGCCATGCGTAGCGAAATCGAAACACGGGCGGGAATCGACGCGGTCGACATTTACGGCCTCTCTGAAGTGATGGGCCCCGGCGTCGCGGCGGAGTGCATCGAAAGCAAGGACGGTCCGGTGATCTGGGAAGACCACTTCTACCCGGAAATCATCGATCCCGTTACCGGTGAGGTGCTGCCGGATGGAAGCGAAGGCGAATTGGTCTTTACTTCGCTGACGAAGGAAGCCATGCCGGTCATCCGCTATCGCACGCGCGATCTGACCTCGCTGTTG
The DNA here is from genome assembly GCF_040948765.1 of Paraburkholderia sp. BR10923. Lineage (NCBI taxonomy): Bacteria > Pseudomonadati > Pseudomonadota > Betaproteobacteria > Burkholderiales > Burkholderiaceae > Paraburkholderia > Paraburkholderia sp. BR10923. The sequence continues at coordinate 4,388 of NZ_JBFPKO010000065.1, forward strand.
CCCCCGACTTCCCGCGCGATGCGCCGGCTGGCGAAGATCACCGGACGCTCGGACGACATGCTGATCATCCGGGGCGTCAACGTGTTTCCGAGCCAGATCGAAGAGCTGATTCTCGCGATTCCCAAGCTGAGCGCGCAATATCAATTGACGGTCAAACGCGACGGGCATCTGGATTCTCTGGCGGTGTGCGTCGAAGCGCGGCCGGAGGTCGGCGAGTCGTTGAGCGACCACGATCGGACAGCGCTCGCGCGCGAACTGCAGCATCGCATCAAGACGATGGTCGGCGTCTCGACGACGGTCTCGGTCGCGCTTGCCGGACATATTCCAATGACCGGCACCGGCAAGGCGAAACGCGTCGTCGATCTGCGGGGCGCGAACCTGTAAGCATCGATCAGAGGCGCTGCGCGCGGGGACTCGCGCAACGCCAGCCCTGCCCGTTCAACGTGGCCGCGCGAGGCTGAGTTAGCCAGCGATGCCGCCCTTTTGCACCGCTTTGCTTTTCGGCCGCTTCTCCGCCAGCCGGACAGAGTCCTTCGCCGGTTTAGCGCCGCGCTTGCGGCCCGCTGCCCGTGTCGCTTCCCGGAACGACGCGGCACGCGCTTCGCCTAGCGCAATCAGCGCATCGGTGAGCTGCGCCATATGCGTTTCCATCGATCTGTTGTCGCCAGATTGAAAGGAGACGAAAGCGCCGTCGAAGCCGAGCATGCCGAAATACGCCAGTTCGTCGGCGACCGCTGACGCCGCGGCGTCCCCTTCAGCGCTGAACGCGCTGCGGATCATCTCGCGCATATAGTCGCGGCCTTCGTTGCGCACCTCGATCACCGTCTGGATCGCCTCCGGCTCCGCGGCCTCGTTGCTCATCACCATGACGACCAACAGGCGCAGGAAGTTCTCGCGGTGCTGGAACACCTCCCCCGTCTTCTTCAGATACCAGCCCAGACGCTCGCGCGACGTGCCGCCTTCGGGCGGATTCTGGTGAGCTTCACGCATCGCGGCGAAGAAGCCCCGCGCGCCTTGCGCCATCACCTCCGCCAACAGCCCGGCCTTGGAGCCGAAATGATGATAGATCGCGCTCTTCGGGATTCCGGTTGCTTCGACCAGCGCCGACATCGAGGTGCCGGTGTAGCCATAGGCCGACATCACGCGGGCGGCTGCGTCGAGGATTTCCTGGCGCGATCTCTGGCCGCGTCGATTGCCAATCTGCTGTGTGGTTTCCATTCCAAAAGTATACCGCTTCGCCCCCTTTTCTACCGTATTGGACCGATCGGTTCATTACTGGTTTGCCCTGGCTGTTCGCGATTGGACCGATCGGTACACTAATTCCAACTGTGGGAATGAGCCAGACCAGCGTCCGGATCGGGCGTTGTTCCTCATCGCCCGATCCGGACACGAGCATGCACCGGAGAGTGCTTCGCAACATTTCCGGGCCAATGGCCCGTCATCAGAACTTGAACATAAGGAGAGCTATGCACAGCGTGTCGACACTGGGGTATATGGTCCTTGGCGTAAGCGACCTGGCGGCATGGGAGGGGTTCGCCGTCAACGTACTGGGTTTGCAGTTGGGCAGGCGCGTCGCCGGCGAATCGCTCGGCCTGCGTATGGATGATTACGAGCAGCGCTTCCTGTTGGTCAAGAGCGAGCTCGACGACTTCCTCGCCGCCGGCTGGGAATTCGAAACGGATGCGCAGCTCGACGCGTTCGTCGATCAGGCGCGTGCCCGCGGAGCCGGGATCGTCGAGGCGGATCGTGAAATCGCCGAGCAGCGCCGCGTAGCCCGCCTGTTCGTGTGCCACGATCCCGACGGCATCAGCCACGAGTTCTATAGCTGCGCGTTCCGCGCTCACACACGCGACGCATTCCGCTCCTCGGTACTGCGCGGAGCATTCAGCACAGGACGCCTGGGTGCTGGTCACTTCGTCACGGTGCCCAAGCAGAGTGCGCGCGCCAAGGCGTTTTGCCAGGACGTGCTCGGCCTGAAGCTCAGCGACTCCATCACTGGCGAAGCCGCACCGGGCGTGAACCTCGACGTCACGTTCTTTCACGCTCGCAGCGGACGTCATCACTCGATGGCGGTCGCGGAAGTGCCGTTCCCGGTCCCCAAACGTATCCACCACATCATGGTCGAGTGCACCGACGCCAACGACGTCGGTCTCGCCTACGACCGCTGCAAGCAGGCCGGCGTGCCGATCCTGATGGAACTGGGTCATCACCCCAACGACCAGATGTTTTCGTTCTACATGATCTCGCCGTCCGGTTTCGCGATCGAATTCGGCGCGGGCGGCATCGTGGTGAACGACGACACATGGGAAATCAAGCGCTACTCCGAACTCAGCGACTGGGGACACAAACTGAATCCGCCGCCCGGCGCGCCCGCCCCCAACGCGCATTGAATCCCGACTCATCACATAGCTTGACTGCAAGACCATATTCCTGGAGCCACAGTATGACCTTGACCGAAGCCAGCACCAGCAAGTTCGTGACGATCAACGAACCTGGTCTCGAGAACTTCACCATCCATTTCAACGACGCCGGCCACGGCCCGGCCGTCGCCATGCTGCACGGCGGCGGGCCCGGCGCAAGCGGCTGGAGCAACTACTACCGCAATGTCGACGCGCTGGTGAACGCGGGATTTCGAGTGCTGCTCATCGACAGCCCCGGCTTCAATAAATCAGGCGAGATCGTCAGCGACGTGCCCCGCAACCTGCTGAACGCGCGCGCGACCAAAGGGGTGCTCGATGCGCTCGGCATCGCCAACGTGCATCTGGTCGGCAACTCGATGGGCGGAGCATCGGCATTGAGCTTCGCGCTGGAGTATCCGGAACGCCTCGATCGCATGGTGTTGATGGGACCTGGCGCTCAGGGTCCGAGCATCCTCCAGCCTCAGCCGGGCGAAGGCATCAAACGCATGTTCAAGCTCTATGCAGAACCCACCTATGAGAACTTCGAGGCCATGCTCGAAGTGTTCGTGTACTGGCCTGGCGCAATCACCGAGGAGTTGCGTCGCGGACGCTGGAACAACATCGAGTCGAACCTGAACCACCTGAAGAACTTCATCGCGAGTTCGAAGCTTTGCCCCGTGACCACATGGGACCTGTCCGCACGCTTTCCGCAAATCGCTCACAAGACGCTGATCACGTGGGGCCGCGACGACCGCTTCGTGCCTCTCGATCACGGCCTGCGCATGATCAATACCTTGCAGGATGCGCGACTCCATATCCTGCCGCAGTGCGGCCACTGGGCTCAGTGGGAACACGCCGACGAGTTCAACCGCCTCGTCATCGACTTCCTGAATAACTAAAAAACGGGCGACGGCGGCGGTCGCCGTCATCGCGCTGGCCCTTGCGCTGCGAATACGCGCATCCCGCTGCCACGTTGAACATCCAGAATATCTAGTGGAGACAAGATATGACCAATGAGTACGACGCCGAGGTTGCCATCGTCGGCTATGGACCGACCGGCGTGATCGCCGCGCTGACCCTCGCCAAACACGGCATTTCCACCATCGCGTTCGAGCAACACAAAGACATTTACCAGCGTGCGCGCGCAGTCACCGTCAACGACTGGACGATGCGCATCTTCCAGAACCTCGGCGTCGACGAACCGGTGCTTAAGCAGATCGATCCGCAACGCGCGCTACGCTGGATGCGCTATGACGGCACCGAGATTTTGCGCATCGAGCACCCGCCTTCGACACTCGGCATCAAGCCGCGCTTTTTCAACATCTATCAACCGACGATGGAGTCCACACTGCGCGAATGCGCGGCGAAGCACGCCGAATGCATCGACGTGCACTACGGCTTCGAAGTCGTGTCGCTGGAGCAGGATGAAACCGGCGTCACGGTGACCGCCAGAGACCTCTCAACGGGCGAAACGAAACAGACCCGCGTGCGCTACGTGATCGGCTGCGATGGCGGCAGCAGTGCCACGCGCGGCAAGCTCGGCGTCAAGCTGCTGGGCGATACGCTCGAGGTGCAGTGGATCGTGATCGACTGCCGCGTCAAGCGCTGGTGGCCAGACCGCAACCTGCTGACGTTCTGGTCCGACAAGGAACGGCCGGTGGTGGACATCGCACTGTCTGGCGGCAACCACCGCTGGGAACTGCCGCTGAAGCCGACCGAGTCGGAAGCGGACTTCGCGACGAACGAGGACGTCTGGCCGCTGCTTAAAGCACTCGGCGTCACCGAGGACGATGTCGAAATCCACCAGTATGCGTTCTATCGCCACCATACGCGGATGGCCGACAAGTGGCGTGTCGGGCGCGTGTTTCTCGCGGGCGACGCGGCGCATCTGATGCCGCCCTGGGCAGGCGCGGGCATGCAAACCGGCATGCGCGACGCGTTCGATCTGGGCTGGAAGCTCGCGGGCGTGCTCAAGGGCACGCTGCCCGAGCAGTTCCTCGACACCTATGAAGCGGAACGTCGGCCCAATGCGGCGTTCTACACCGGCCTTGCCGTGCAACTCGGCCGCATCATCAAACAGGAACTCTCCGAAGAAGAACAGGCCGCGCTCAATGCACCGCCTCCGCCCGACGCGCCGGAGCAGCCGCTCATCGCGCCGCCGGTGCTGGAAGCCGGCTGGCTGCGCGGTCCGCTCGCTCACGACAGCATCGTGGGCCGCATGGTCCCGCAACCCGTCGTGGGCGATAACCGCGGGGTGATGGCACGGCTGGACGACCTGCTCGGCGACGGCTTCGTGCTGCTCGGCGACGACGTCGATCCCGCCACGCTGCTCACGCCCGAAGAAAAAGCGGCGTGGGACCAACTCGGTGCCCGCTACATCGCGCTGCGCCAACAGGATCAGCATACCAAGGGCTGCGACGAATTCGTCGATCTCGACGGCGTACTGCGCCCATGGTTGCGCAAGTACGGTGCGCGCGCAGTCGCACTGCGCCCCGATCGCTTCGTCGCCTCCGCCGACGTCAGCGGTCTTGCGGTACCTGCCTGACACGCCTCAAACCAGGGAGAAACATGAACATGCATGACGCCAACGTCGTCAACGCGCTGGCCTCGCGCCTGCGCAATGCTGAAGCGATGCGCCAGACCATCTCGCCCGTACGCGGCGACATCGCTGCGGGCGGCATCCCGCTCGACGACGTCGCCACCGCCTACGCAGTGCAGCACGCGAACGTCGATCTGCGCGTCGCGAACGGCGAGCGCATCGTCGGCCGCAAGATCGGTCTGACGTCCGTTGCCGTGCAGAAGCAGCTTGGCGTCGATCAGCCCGACTTCGGCGCGCTGTTCGCCGGCATGGCCTACGGCGACAGCGAACCGATGCCGCTGTCGAAGCTGATCCAGCCGAAGGTCGAAGCCGAAATCGCGCTGGTGCTCGAACACGACCTCACGCACGACAAGCACACGTTCGTCGACATCCTGCGCGCCAGTGCGTACGCATTGGCCGCGATCGAGGTTGTCGACAGCCGCATCGAAAACTGGGACATCCGCTTCGTCGATTCGGTCGCGGACAACGCGTCGAGCGCGCTGTTCGTGCTCGGCAGCCGGCCGGTGCCGCTCTCGCGGATCGACCTCGCCGCGTGCGCGATGACGCTGTCGCGCGACGGCGAAGTGCTCTCGCGCGGCAGCGGCGCGGCGTGTCTCGGCAATCCGCTGAACGCCGCCGTGTGGCTCGCGGATCGCATGATCCAGCTCGGCACGCCGCTGCGCGCCGGCGACGTCGTGCTGACCGGCGCGCTCGGCCCGATGGTCGCCGTCAAGGAGCCGGGCACTTACTGCGCGCAGATCGAAGGCCTCGGCAGCGTGCGTGCCACGTTTATCGCTTGAATCAGGACTCTATATGGCTTCCGAAAAACTGAAGGTCGCGATCATCGGCTCGGGCAACATCGGCACGGATCTGATGATCAAGATCATGCGCAACAGCCGGCATCTGGAGATGGCGGCGATGGTCGGCATCGATCCGAACTCCGACGGCCTCGCGCGCGCCGCGCGGTTGGGCGTCGCGACCACGCATGAAGGCGTCGAAGGTCTGACGCGTCTGCCGGTGTTCAATGACATCGACTTCGTGTTCGACGCGACCTCGGCCGGCGCGCACGTGAAGAACGATGCGCTGTTGCGAAAGCTGAAGCCTTCGATTCGCGTGATCGATCTGACGCCGGCCGCGATCGGGC